>JBJXFT010000414.1:0-3601 GCA_046155725.1 Saprospiraceae bacterium | reverse complement strand
GCACTGCGCGTAGGGCAGTCCTTTTGGGTTGGAAGCCAAGCATTCGCCCAATTCCCGGTGCAGTTTCTCCCCTTTGGTTTCAGGCTGTTTCATGGGCTTCGGCTTCTTTGACGATTTCTACGAGTGCTTCAAACTTGGTGGCAATTTCAAAAGAAACCGCATCCAAGCCGTCAATGTCCGTGATGGCGGAGTCAGGGTTGAAAATGGATTCCGCTGTGCCGTCTTTCAACTGATATGCTGCGAAGTCACTGGCTTTCAAGCGCAAGTGCTTTGGGTAGCCCAGTTCTTCGACCTGTCGCAGGCGTTCTGGATTGGGCGTTTCCCCTTCGGGAAGGTTGTCGCCCGCTGCTTTGGCGGCGTAGAGCAGGTTGTTGAAGGAAGACAAAAAGTAGGGGCTGTGTGTGGTCAGGAAAAAGTGCGACCCGGTGCGGTTGTGGGTCATTACCAGCAGGTCGGTCAGGGCGTTTTGGGCGGAGGGGAAGAGGTGGGCTTCGGGCTCTTCGATGGTGCGGAAGGCTCGCTCTTCGTATGCGCACAGAAGGGCCAAATCTTGAAGTATTCTGATGCTTTCTTGCTGGCCTGATGATGCGTTGACAAGGAAAGTACGGGCACCGTCTTCGTTGTGAATCACCTCCGCCCCATCTGGCAAAACCTGAAATTTCCCTTTCAGCACGGAATGCAGTCTCAATGAGAAGTCCTTCGCCAAATCTGTGTATTCGATTTTGTTCAGCACCTGTTCAAAGCCACCGCCTGACGCAATCATGCTGTCTTTGAGCCAAGCAGAGTGCAGCATGAAATTACTGGTGAGGCTGGTCAGTGCGGAATGCGCAGCGGCGTGGCCGTTGCGATAGCGGTAGTTTTCTGCGAAAAACGCCCTGAAGGTTTCTGAAAACGTTGTAGTTACGTTGCGACCCGCTATAAAATAGACCGGTTGGTAAAACATCGCCGGAGCGTCTCCCCAAAGGAATGGGTACACTCGTTCTGCAAGCATCTCTAACCTTGCGACCAACACTCCTCCTGAAGCAAAAAGGTGTTCAATCAAGTGTTCCTTAAATTCTTTTAGGCCATAAGGCGCACTG
The DNA here is from genome assembly GCA_046155725.1 of Saprospiraceae bacterium. Lineage (GTDB taxonomy): Bacteria > Bacteroidota > Bacteroidia > Chitinophagales > Saprospiraceae > M3007. Next base: position 2,522 of record JBJXFT010000414.1, on the reverse strand, counting down.
AACTCAACCTCCAGCCAGCCTTCACTTCGAGCAATCTTGATAAATTTTTCAGCCTTGACAGTGGCAAAAAACACCACCTCGAAATCCCTCAGTTGCTCCACAGGCCCGAAGAAAGCCAAGAATTTTTTTCGAATGGCCTGCACGATTGCCGTGTGAACATCCTCAACAGTGTGCGCGGTCATCATGCCCGGCTCTCTCACAATTTCGTCGCCAAGCGAACAGAAAAAATGCACCAACTGCGCCACCGTACTCTTCCCAGTCGCCTGCTCACCCAGCAGCACGGTGATGGGCTTGATTTCAATCTCAGCATCGCGTATCGGCCCGAAGTTTTTGATGACTATCTTTTGCATAAGCAGTTCGTTTTCAAAGTGTGAAAGTAAGCATCAATGATTGGGCCGTACAACTGGAGGTGTTTGTGGGTCGCAAGAAGGCTCCCTCTTCTTGATGTCTATAGCGGGTACTGCCGCTTACTTGCTACGGAGCAACGGTTTCATAGGTAGCAAGATTTGATACTGTGGGATTGCTTTCGCGTCGTTCGATCCTTTTTTTTTCGCTTCCTTTTTCGCGGCATCCCTTTCAATTACTCTTTTTAGTAAACCCATGTTAGACATCCCTTCTACCAGCTGGCGATACTTCTCGGTATCCACGATTCCTGTTTGCTCGAAGATTTCGTTTGGCGATACCAATCGTCCGTTCACGCCGAGGCGGACGACGATTTTTTGTTCAGGTGTAAGCGGCACATCGGCAAAGTTTTCGAGCCATAACTTTTCTTCTTTCGTGTAAACTTGTTTGTGAAACAATGTGACGATGAAAGACTTGTTGGGTGATTGGATTTTTGGTGGCACCAAATCGCTCAGTTGCATGGTCTCGTAAATCCGACGGATGCCTTCGCCCAATTCGCGGATGTATCCAAATTCGTTCAAAACGCGGCCTACATAGGTATTTCGCGTTTGGTGAACGCCTTTCAACTCTTCCAAATCTTGGATGGTAATCGAGGAGAGCAACTTGCCCGGGCTTAAGATTTCGAGGCGGTCATCGAAAATCCGAATCTCAATTCCCCTTCCGTCTATGCTGTAATCGCGGTGGACTACAGCATTTATCAAGGCCTCCCGGCAGGCTTGTTCTGGATAAATGATTTGATTTTGAAACCTGCCGTCTTTTGAAAGTCGCGTTTCTGCGAGATGCGGGCGCAAAGCATCCCAACTGCTTTCGATGAGGGTGAAAATATTGCCGCGTTGTTCTTCTCCCAGTTCTTTGACATTGAAATCAAGCCCTGTTTTTTCTTCCGTGCCATTGATTTTCAACAAGCGAACTTGTGAGCGTGGGTTCCATTTGGTAATGTTTTTAGCAAAAAGCAGCAGAGCCGCGCGCCGTAGGCGTAGGCGGCTTCCATCAAACTCTGCCAACTCCAAATACTGCAAAAATTTTTCAGGCGACATGGCTCTTTTCAGTTTGCTTGCTATTGAAGCCACAAGTTGCAAGTCCAAGTCGCGTACCTCGGCAAAGTCCAAAAATTGTCGGTCGTACTCCCTCGATACTTCTTCCTCTCGTGCAAAACGTATCTTTTCAGAAGCCGTAGGCACCGAATCACGGTCTTTTCTTTGAAAGCACTCGCCTTTGGCAGTCAGATGAACGTAACGCGCTCCTTTTTCAACCGAGAAAAAGGCTACTTTCAAGCCATTGAAATCAATGATGACGGATTTTTTAAGCGGTAGAGGTGTGTCGGTGTGTGTATAATTTCTGGGCGCATCGAGAAGGGTGCGGATTTTGTCGTCGGGAAAAGGCAAGCCTGTTATGGTATGGTCGTCTTCGATGCCTATGAAGACTTCTCCGCCATCAGCGTTAGCAAAAGCGACCAAGGTTTTGCCAATATCATAACCAATTTCCTTCAAATCACGCGGTATCTTTTCGCCTGGGCGGCCCTCAAGCGCAGACTTGAACTCGCGGAATTGGCTTTCGCCCAATTCCAACGCGATTTCAATGCGGTCTTTCATTCGGAGCAAGTCAACTTCCATGTTCTTGAATTTTTTAAGACAAAGATAGTTTTCAATTCCGCAGCGGCTTCCCATTCTCCAGCATATACTGAATCCGCGCCAAGGTCTTCTGCTCGCCACAAAGCGAAAGGAACGCCTCTCGTTCAATGTCCAATAGGTACTGCTCGCTCACCTGCTGCGGGCTGGTGAGGTCGCCGCCGCAGAGCACGAAGGCCACTTTTTTGGCGATCAGGATGTCGTGCTCGGAGGCGTAGTTGCCGAGTTTGAGCGAGTGCGCAGCGATGTAGAGCGCACCCAAGCCCGTGCGACCCAGCACAAGGATGTCCTTGCGCTGGATGGGCATCACATAATCGTTGGCCAGCTCCAGCACCTTCTTTTTGGCTTCGCTGATGTTGCGGGCAGCGTTGTGCACCACCGAATCTTTTTGCGGAAGCAGGTAGCCAAAGTTGAATGCCTCGTATGCCGAAGTCGCCACCTGCGCTGTAGCGATACACTTGAATTTGTCAATCAAGCGCGGGATTTGCACAT
>JBJXFT010000403.1:0-3846 GCA_046155725.1 Saprospiraceae bacterium | reverse complement strand
ATAGGCTTCATCGCCATCGCACAAAAATGCTGGGACGAGGCTTTTAGCATCGCCTTACTTTTCTTTTCCGATTTATCAAAGAACTTCGACTGGGTTTTTAATTGACTAAATGTGTACCCCCTGAAATACAAGTTTTCAAGTTTCAAGTTTACAAGTTTTCAAGTTTCAAGTTTTCAAGATTGCGGGTTGCTTGGAACTTGCCACTTGTAACTTGAAAACTTGAAACTGCTCTAGTTGCCCGCCGCCGTGTTGTTCACATCGGCCACTTTGATGCCTTTGAAATTTGCGCCAGAGTAGTTGGCTTGCAGGTTGTTGACAGTGATAATGTCGGGCGGCACACCGCCAGCAAAAGGGTTGGCCGGGTTGCCGAAGACGGTGCTGGCCGGCAGGAAGCGCCACGACGTGTTGCCGGGGAACGCCGCGTTGATGCCGAGTATCAGTTTGCGCGCCTCCACAATGTCGAATGTGGTGATAGAGCCGCTCTGATTCACGTCGGCAGCCACCATTTTCCAGGGCGAGTCGAGCGTTTCGATGGCGAGGATGTGTTTGGAAAACAGCACCAAATCGTAGGTCGTCACCCCATTCAGGTCATTCGTGTCAAGCGTGGCTTTCAATGTATAACTGCCTCCGGCAGGCATATTTTCAAAACGGTAATTGCCCAAAGAATCCGTCAGCACAAAGCCAGAGGCTCCGCCGCTGATGTCCACCCGCGCCTTTTTAATGGGCGTTCCCCAATGCGTGTTGATGTTGCCGGCGATAGAAAACCCCTGCGCCACGGGGCGGGCGTAGCCGTTCTGAGTCATGCCCCCCGTGTTGTTCGGGTCGAGCCAATCTTTGAGCCGGGTTTGGGGCGTAGTGCCCTGATTCCAGGATTGGTTGAACCGCCCAAAATAAGCCCTCGTCACCTTGCAAGAATCGCCCACCGCCGTGCTGCCGCCATGGAATTGGCCCACGATGCGCTTGTTCGCGTCCAGAAGCGGGCTACCCGAAGAACCCGGTTGAAAAGTGCCAAGGTCGGTCACTTGTTTCCAGTGCGAGTTGGCCGGGCTGATGCCAAAGATGCCCATCCAATCGAGGGTGCTGGGGTGGATGGTGGCTATATGCGTGTCCACCGAAATCTTCTTGATGTCGCCAATCGGGTGGTGGATGAAAGCACTGTTCGGGGCGAGGGTCGTGATGGCGGCATCGCGGTTCCAGCCATTGAAATAGACCTCGAAATTCGTCGGTATCGGGTTGGTTTTCAGCAGCATGAAATCCGTTTCCGTGCGGGACGCGATGCGTTGGCTGCCCAGCACCGAGCGCGGCACAGGCTCGGTGGCGGGGTTGGAGCAATTGGCCGATTCGTAGTCGAAATCAAAGCGCCAAAGGTTGAAATCAGGGTTGGTGCCGATGAGTTGGCAGTGGTGCGCCGTCAAGAAATACGGCTCGTATGTGTTGGCCGTATTGGCGATGAGCGAGCCGCTGCACCAGCCTTCGCCTTCGTCAAAAACCATCAGGATGCGCGCCACGCCTTTTTTCTGCACTTGCCAGTTGGCCCCCGTGGGGCAGTTTATGTTGATGTTGCAATTATATCCTTGGCCAAAATCGTCGGCGCCCGCGTGCAGCGCATTTGCGTCGTAGGCCACGTCCGCGCGCTTTGTACCGATTTTGGTCTGGCCCTGCACGGCGGCAGGTTCGTAGAGTTCCAGAAAAGCCGTTTGCCCCTTCAAAACCCCTATCAGAAATTTGCCGGAAGGCAAACAACTCTGCGCGGTGTACGCCCCCAGCACCCGTTGTTGGTCGGTGCCGTATGCGAAAAACTTGGCTCCCGCCGGCAATTTGAATTCCTCGAAAATCAGCGTCAGCCCCAACGCGCCGGGCGAGCGGAGGGCGCAGAGCCACACCCGGTCGCCGTTCGGCAAGCTGTGCCAGGTGCCCGCATTTTCCAGCGAAACATCGGTTGCCACGGGGGCAGCAAAGCGGTTTTGGCCGGGCGTGTCGCTGTCTTCTTTCAGCGCGGCAGCCACGTCGAGCGCAGGGAGCGCGATCGGCGAAGGCATTTTGCCTGCTAAAAAAGACTGGTTTTCAGGCTGAAAACTCGGCGGCAACCCGCCTTCGCTGATTTGGGCCTGGGCGGCAATGGCCGCAAACAGCGCGAGGAGGGCAAGTCGGTTTCGCATGAGCAACGGGAATTTTTGTGATGAACGTGATGGGGGGATTATGGCGAATGACGGGCAAAAGTAACCCTTGGAGCGAAATTCATTTTGTGTTTTCAAAAGCCGCGTTACTTCCGCCCAAAATCCGCCGGAAGATTTTTCTTCCTACTTTGTCACACCAGCCCCATCGGGGCTTAAAGTCGGCAGGTGATCAACATAGACGGGAAGAAACTGCGGCCCGTGGCAGGAGGGGCTTTCTTTTAAAAATTTTGGCCTGCGGTTACAAAAGGCAGGACGCTGGGAATAGATGGGAAAACCAAAGGGGACGCGGGACACATTTCTCGCCCGCCTTTTCTCAACCATGCGTTTTTCAAAACCTACACTTTTTATGAGACAAGCACTTTCCATCCTTTTCCTCTCCCTTTTTTGTTTTTCAAAAACCGCAGCGCAGCAGCAATGGGCGCAAGGCGAAGACCCCAGTTGGGTGGTACTCGAAAACAGCGTGACCCCCACGTTTTACCCCGCTCAAATCAGCATTTCGGGCGCGCAACCCTACGTCGTGGGCGTCGAGGTGGCTTTCCCTTTCCTTTTCGTGAACACAGGGCTTCAGGAGTACGATTTCCTCCTCGAATCGCCCAGCGGGCGCCGCGTGATGTTGTTTTCCGATTGGGGCCAATCGTTGGGGCTTTTTCAAGCCGACGAGATGCGGATATCCGCTTTCGCCACGCAGCAGCAGGAAAACTGGGATCTGTTGGGTGCCTTCCTGCCCGGCAACTTCGGCGCCGCGCCCGACACTTTCCCGCTACCGGGGCCGGGCGCTTTGCCATCGGGCGAAGCCTCGTTTGCCACTTTTGTCAACGACAACCCCAATGGCACCTGGAAACTTTGGATCGTGGACGACACGCTGAACGACAGCTACCTTTCGCTCATTGACGGTTGGTCGCTGCGCATCCTGACCAGCCCGACACCCGTTTGCACACAGCCAGAATTGCCGGCGGTATCAGGCATCACGGATTCGACGGCATTGGTGACTTGGGAGGGCAACGCCCCAGGGATGCAATGGGACATTTTGTGGCAGGCCGATTATTTGCCCGACCCCGACGCGAACACCCAAGCGAGCGTCCAAAGTTGGGGCAGCGAATCGCTTTTGATAGAGCACCTGCCGCCCGACGACACCTTCCATGTCTTCGTCCGCTCGGTCTGCCCGGGCGGCGGGCGCAGTTTTTGGATGGGGCCAGTGGCGTTTCGCACCATTTTTACGCCATGCCTGCACACGATTCCCATTTCGGTTTGCCAAAGAGTCGATTGCAGCACCTTGCCCTCTTATTCGATTTATCCGTTTCAAGCGGGTTGTGCCGGGCATGACCGGCAGCAGTGGGTTTTTCGATTTACGGCCCCTGAAACGGGGGCGTACTGGCTCTATTCCGAGGGTTTCAATTTCGGTTCCACCGTTGTCAATTGGCTGCCCGACACCTTCCCAAATTGCCCGCAAAGCGGCTGGAAATGCCTCGCACAAGCCCCGTTTGACACCCTGACGGGCGGCACTTCCTATTTCATGTTGTTCGAGAATTTCTTCCAACCGCCGGTCTTCCGGCTGAGCCGTTGCCCGTTGCCAGAGGTGACGGTAGAGCAAGTGTCGCAACCCTTCGAGCCGCACAGCGCCACGGTTCAGTTTTTGGGAATCCCCAATGGCACGCCAAGTGTGTTCGAC
>JBJXFT010000400.1:0-36232 GCA_046155725.1 Saprospiraceae bacterium | reverse complement strand
TTAGGGTTCTTCTTGTTGATCACATAGAGTTTGCCTTTGCGGCGAACAATCTTGCAGTCAACAGAACGCTTTTTGATGGACGGTCTGACTTTCATATCGTGTCGAGTTGTCGGTTTGCAAAAAGTAGTGCGAGTTCCTGTTTTGCACAAGGTTACTTGTAGCGGTAGATGATGCGTCCTCGTGATAGGTCATAAGGCGACATTTCGATGGAAACTTTGTCGCCCGGCAAGATTCGGATGTAGTGCATCCGCATTTTGCCCGAAATGGTAGCCAAGATCACGTGGCCATTTTCCAACTGAACTTTGAAATTCGCGTTGGAAAGCGCTTCGGAAACCACGCCATCTTGCTTGATAATATCTTCTTTTGCCATAAAAATCGGCCTTCTTGGATTTCGGGGTGCAAATGTCTATTTTTTGGGCAGCACTTCCTGCAAATCGGGGTTATTTTTTATTGCCTCCAACAAATAGGCGTGGTCAGAGAGAATGTCGGCTTTGCCTTTTCTGACCACTACCGAGTGTTCGAAGTGTGCGCTGGGCGTTCTGTCTCTCGTGTGGATGGTCCATCCATCGTCTGTTTGGTGTACGTCTTTTTTGCCCAGATTGATCATCGGCTCTATCGCCAGCACCAATCCGTCCAAAATCAAGGGGCCTTTTCCGCGCTTTCCGTAGTTGGGCACTTCTGGGTCTTCGTGCAAAGACCGCCCTACCCCATGACCCACCAAATCGCGCACCACGCCGTAAGGGTGTTTCCGCTCGCAATATTCCTGGATCGCCCATGCTATGTCCCCTACCCTCTTGCCATGTATTGCTTGTTCGATCCCGATGTAGAGCGAAGCGTAGGTCACGCGGAGCAGTTCCAAGGTCGGCTCTTCCACATTTTGAAAAGCAAAAGTGAAAGCCGCATCGCCGTAAAAACCCTCCAGTTCAACCCCGCAATCCACCGATACTATGTCAGTTTCTTTGAACTCTCGCTTGCTCGGCAGCCCGTGTACCACAATGTCATTGTAAGAAACACAGAGCGAACCGGGAAAAGGGTTTTCGCTTGGGCCATACCCTTTGAAAGCCGGCCTTCCGCCGTGATCGCCGATGAATTCTTCTGCTGCCTTGTCAATTGTTTCGCCCGTCATCCCAGGTTTCAACATACCTGCCACGAGAGCCAAGGTTTTTGAAACCACCAGATTGGCTTTGCGCATCATTTCTATTTCGGCAGCAGTTTTGTAAAAAATCCGCTTGCCTTCTTTTCCGGTCGCGAATAAGCCCATGGCAATGTGATAATTTGATAATCAGATAATGTGATAATAGTTTGCCGTCTGGTAATTATCAAATTTTCGAATTACCGCATTATCAAATTTCAACTATTGAGGCTGCCCCATTTGGATGCCCGTAGAAGAGCGGCCTTGGATACGGCCAGACTTTATGAGGCCATCGTATTTTTTTGTCAAAAGGTAACTTTCGATCACTTGCAAAGTATCGAGCGCAACGCCGACCATGATGAGCAATGTGGTGCCACCAAAGAACAGCGCAAACTGTTGGTTGATGCCAAACGTGGCTGCGATGGAGGGCATGATGCCGAGCAAGCCCAAGAAAATCGCGCCCGGCAGCGTGATGCGGGTCATGATGTTGTCAATGTACTCCGAAGTGGCCTCGCCGGGCTTCACGCCGGGTATGAAGGCGTTGTTGCGCTTCAGGTATTCGGCGTAGTTGGTCGGGTTGATCATCAAAGCGGTGTAAACGTAGGTGAACACCACGATGAGGCTAAAGAAGAGCGCGTTGTAGCCGAAGGAGTAAATGTCGGTGAACATTGCTACCCCTCCCCCATTGGCACCTGAGCCAGAAAGGTATTGCATTCCGGTAGCAGGCAGGAACATCAGTGCCTGCGCAAAGATGATGGGCATCACACCTGCCGAGTTTACTTTCAAGGGCAGGTAGTCGCGGGCGCTTGCTTGAGGCATTGAGCCGCCCGTGCGGCCTACCATTCGTTTTGCAAACTGTATCGGTATTCGCCGAACCCCTTGGATGACAAGGATGGTGGCGAGCACGATGACAAAGAAGAAGGCCAGTTCGACAAAGAAGAGCAGCAGTTTGTTCTCGCCAAAAAGCTTCACGAACTCGAAAGAGAACGCATAAGGCAATCGAGCGATGATGCCGGCCTGAATGATGAGCGAAACTCCGTTGCCCACCCCTTTGTCGGTGATGCGCTCGCCGAGCCACATACAAAATACGGTGCCTGCGGTGAGGATGATGATGTTGGAGAACCAGAACAAAGCATCCGGCACATCGGGCGATACGCCGCCGGGTATGCTGCGGACCATTTGAAGATAGCCGCCGCCCTGAACAAGGGCAATTGCCACGGTAAGCAAGCGTGTGATTTGGTTCAAACGCTTGCGACCGCTTTCGCCTTCTTTGGTCTGCAAACGTTGGAAGTACGGCACCGCAAAGCCCAACAACTGCACGATGATGGAGGCCGTAATGTACGGCATGACGCCCAGTGCAAAGACTGCCGCATTGTCGAACGCTCCCCCTGTAAAGATGTTGATAAGACCTAAAAGGTCGTTCGCGCCACGGTTTTGTGCGGCCTTGTCAAGTGCGGCAGGCACTACGCCCGGCAACACGATGAAGGTGCCGACCCGGTAAACGAGCAACAAGCCAAGCGTAAAGAGTATCCGCTCGCGGAGCTCTTTGATGCTCCAAATATTTTTGAGAACGGTAAAAAATTTCATTACCGAAAATGGATTTAAACGAGTTCGATGCTGCCACCGAGCGCTTCGATGGCGGCTTTGGCAGATGCCGAGGCAGCGTGTACTTTGAGGGTCACTTGGGAGGCCAACTTGCCATTGCCCAACACTTTGATCTTGTCCGATGCGCGGGACACGCCCGCAGCCACCAGAGACTCAACATCAAAAGAGTGGGTGCCAGTTTTTTGAATCAATGCCTCGAGCGCGCCCAAGTTGAGCGGCACATACTCCACGCGGTTCACGTTCTTGAAGCCGCGCTTTGGCAAACGGCGCTGCATGGGCGTTTGGCCGCCCTCGAAGTGGCGCTTCTGTTTCGCGCCGCTGCGGGCTTTGTCGCCTTTGTGGCCGCGCGTAGAAGTGCCGCCGTGGCCGGAGCCTTGGCCGCGAGCGATGCGCTTGGTCTTTTTGGTAGAACCTTCTGCCGGACGGAGATTAGAGAGATTCATTGCTTGTCTTTATTTCAATGCCGAACAACCCGTGCGCGGCAAGATTTTTATTGAATTTCAATTGCTTGTGCCCAAAACGCTCAGGCGTTCTCAACTTTCACCAAGTGCTGTACGACGCGGATCATGCCCTCGATCTGTGGATTTGATTCGTGCTGCACGGTCTGGTGCATTTTGCGGAAGCCGAGCGCAGTGAGCGTCAGTTTCTGGCGCTTTGGCTTGTCTATGGGGCTTCTCAGCAGCGTGATGTTTACTTTGCTCATGATGCTTATCCTTTGAAAAGTTTTTCCATCGAGATACCGCGCTGACGCGCCACTTCGGATGGGCTGCGGAGGCTGGAAAGTGCTGCGATGGTGGCTTTTACCACGTTGTGCGGGTTGGCCGAACCTTGCGATTTGGCGAGGCAGTCGTGCACCCCTACTGATTCGAGCACTGCTCGCATGGCACCGCCCGCGATAACGCCCGTACCATGCGCGGCAGGCTTGATGAGTACCCGACCAGCGTCGAATTTCCCATAAGCCTCGTGCGGTATGGTCCCGTTGAGGATGGGTACTTTGACGAGGTTTTTCTCCGCGTCTTTTACCGCTTTGGAAATGGCTTCCGATACCTCGCGGGCTTTGCCAAGCCCTTGGCCGATGGTGCCTTTGCCATCACCTACCACCACTACGGCAGCGAAGGTGAACGTGCGGCCACCTTTCGTGACCTTGGCCACGCGGTTGAGCGACACGAGTTTCTCTTTGAGGCCAGATTCCTCGCTGGTGCGCGAAACTTCTTTTTCTCTGTCTTGCCTTGCCATTTTTGATATTGGTTATTGGTTGTTGGTTATTGGTTATTTTTCTGTGCCGTCGGCAATAACCCAATAACTCAACAACTATTAACTGTATTAGAATTGAAGCCCCCCTTCGCGCGCGCCTTCGGCCAAAGCCTTCACGCGCCCGTGATAAAGGTAGCCGCCACGGTCGAACACCACGCTTTCGACGCCAGCCGCTTTTGCGCGTTCGGCGATGAGTTTGCCCACCGCTGCAGCTTGTTCGGAATTGTTGCCATTCATGCCCAGCGATGTGGCCGATGCTACTGTGTGCCCTGCCAAATCGTTGATCACTTGGCAATAGATGGCATTGTTGGAGCGGTATACGCTAAGCCGTGGGCGTTCTGCGGTGCCGTTCACTTTCTTGCGGACCCGCATGTGGATGCGCTTGCGGCTTTGTTCTTTTGTGCGTTTCATCGTTGTTGTATCAATTTAGGCGATCCCGATTGCTGACCGGGAAAGCGATTGACGATATTTGATTGATGATTGTTGATTGAAAATTGTTGATTCTTGAGTTCTCGAAATCAGCAATAAACAATCAGCAATAAGCAATTTAGAGTTATTTCTTGCCGCCTGCGGTCTTGCCCGCTTTACGGCGGATTTGCTCGCCTTTGAACATGATGCCCTTTCCTTTGTAAGGCTCTGGCTTGCGGAAGCCGCGCATTCTGGCGCACACTTGGCCGAGCAGTTCTTTGTCAATGCCTTCGAGGCGGATGAGCGGTGCTTGTCCTTTTTCCATGGCCGTCGTCACTTTGATTTCGGAAGGCACAGAGAACATCACCGGGTGAGAGTAGCCAATGGTAAAAGTGACAAGGTTGCCTTGGCTCTCTACGCGATAGCCCACACCGATGACTTCCATCAGACGGACGTAGCCTTCGCTCACGCCCACCACCATGTTGTTGATCAGGGCGCGGTAAAGGCCGTGCATGGCGCGATGGCGCTTTTGGTCGGTCGGTCGGACCACCGTGAGCGTACCGTCTTCGATGTTGACCTTGATATCAGGGTCAACCTTTTGGCTGAGCGTACCTTTTGGGCCTTTCACGGTGACTGTGTTGTCAGATGCCACCGTGATTTCCACTTTCTCAGGAAGGCTTATGGGCAATTTTCCAATGCGTGACATATCTCTTGTTGTTGGCTGTTGGCTTTTAGCCGTTGGCGATGAATGTCTATTTTTTCAAAAAGCCAATGGACAATGGCCAATGGCAAAAGGTTTTATCAACTGATGTAGCAAAGCAGCTCACCACCTACTTTGAGTTCGCGGGCACTTTTATCGGTCATCACCCCTTTGGACGTGGACACGATCACGATGCCCAAACCATTGATGATGCGTGGGATGTCGCCGGCACCAGAAAACTTGCGGAGGCCTGGACGGCTGACGCGCACGAGTTCGCGGATGACTGGCTTTTTGGTCACTGTGTCGTATTTGAGGGCGATTTTGATAAGACCCTGTTTGTTCTCCGGTGTTTTTTCCTCGAAGGTGTACTTGAGGATATACCCTTGGTCGTACAAGATTTCCGTCATGGATTTCTTGATACGCGAAGCCGGAATCTCTACGATGCGGTGCCCCGCCATTTGCGCATTGCGGATGCGGGTGAGAAAGTCTGCTATCGGGTCGGTGACGTGCATTTTATAGTTGCAGATTGATGGTTGTTAATTCTTGATTGACGATTGATGACTGTTTGGAATGAACAATCAGCAATTTTCAATCAGCAATTTCAAATTACCAAGACGCTTTGGTTATGCCGGGTATTTTGCCGAACAAAGCCATCTCTCGGAATTTGTTGCGACAGAGGCCGAACTTGCGCATATAGCCTTTTGGACGACCCGTCAGCAAGCATCGGTTGTGCAGGCGGATGGGGTTGGAGTTGCGCGGCAGTTTGTCGAGCGCTTCGTAGTCCCCCGCCTCTTTGAGTTTCTTGCGAAGCTCGGCATATTTGGCTACCATGCGTTTGCGCTTATTTTCGCGGGCAATGACGGATTTCTTTGCCATGTTGCTTTATGTCGTTGTGGTGAGGTTCTGAGTTATTTTTTGACGAAGGGCATTCCCAATTCTTTGAGCAGGGCATACGCTTCGGCATCGGTCTTGGCTGTGGTGACAATGGTGATGTCCATGCCCATGATCTTGCTCACCTTTTCGATGTCAATTTCTGGGAAAATGATTTGCTCTGTGATGCCCATAGTATAGTTGCCGCGCCCGTCGAACGATTTGTCGTTCACGCCCCGAAAGTCGCGCACACGGGGGAGCGAGATGTTCAGGAAACGGTCAAGGAACTCGTACATCCGTTCGCCGCGCAGCGTGACGCGCACACCGATGGGCATTCCTTCCCGGAGTTTGAAGTTGGAGATGGACTGCTTGGCCTTGGTCGGCACAGCCTTTTGGCCCACGATAGTGGAAAGTTCTGCGGCGCCGTTGTCTACCAGCTTTTTGTCGCCCGTAGCTTGGCCGATGCCTTGGTTGATGCAGACTTTCTCGACGCGAGGCACTTGCATCACGGAAGAATAGTTGAACTGCTGCATGAGCGCAGGAGCCACTTCTTGCTGATATTTTGTCTTAAGACGAGGTACGTATTTCATTACTTGATGACGTTACCGGATTTTTTTGAATAGCGTACGCGCGCCCCATTTTCTTCTCGGCGGCCAATGCGCGTTGCTTCGCCGCTCGTGGGGTCTATGTGCGAAAGGTTGGAAATGTGGATGCTTGCTTCCATTTCCTGAATTCCACCTGGCTCGGTTTGCGTGGCTTTCACGTGTTTTTTCACGATGCGCACACCTTGCACGATTGCGCGGTTTTTATCAGGAAAGACTTGCTGCACTTCGCCCTTCTTGCCTTTATCGTCGCCAGAATTGACGATCACTGTGTCGCCCTTGCGTATGTGGAGCTTGGGTGCAAAGCGTTTTACGGTATTTTTCTTCGTAGCCATTTTTTGAATGTGCTAATGTGGTCAATTTACAAATGTGGTCAATTTACAACACCTCGGGTGCGAGCGAAACGATACGCATATAGTCCTTGTCGCGCAGTTCGCGGGCCACGGGGCCAAAGATGCGGGTGCCGCGCGGCTCGTCGGAAGCGTTGAGGAGCACCACCGCATTGTCGTCGAAGCGGATGTAGGAACCGTCTTTGCGGCGGATTTCCTTGCGGGTGCGCACAATGACGGCTTTCGATACTGTGCCTTTTTTGATGCCGCCGCTGGAGGTAGCATCTTTCACCGTCACCACGATTTTGTCGCCGATGCCGGCATAGCGTTGGCGGGTGTGGCCCAGCACACGGATGCAAAGCACTTCTTTGGCGCCGGAGTTGTCGGCCACATTCAAACGAGACTCTTGCTGAATCATGACTTATTTTATTGTTGATTCCTGATTGTCAATTGTTGATTGCTCAATGGGCAAAACAATTAGCAATCAGCAATTTAAAATCAAAATTACTTTGCTCTTTCAACGACTTCGACCAAGCGCCAGCGCTTCATTTTGCTGAGCGGGCGGGTTTCCATGATGCGCACCACGTCGCCCATGTTGCAAGTGTTCTCCTCGTCGTGCGCGAAGAACTTCTTGGAACGCTTCACGAACTTCCCGTAAAGCGGGTGCATCAGGCGGCGTTCGACTTTGACGGAAACGGTCTTGTCCATTTTTGTGGACACTACGACCCCCGTTTTTGTTTTGCGAAGTTTTCTTACTACTGCTTCCATCTATCGAGATGTAGTTGGTTGAACTTTCATAGTTATCAAATCCGTCAGTCCGACTCTATGGGTGGAACTGATCACAGTTCCTCGTTTATAGTTTATCGTTCACTAACGGTTTTTGCGGCGACGCGCACGCAGTTTGCTGCGCATTGCGAGTTCATCGGGGGTCATTGCTGCGATTTCGCGGCGGCGGCCTTCCGTGAGGATACGGGCAACGTCGCGGCGCATTTCGCGGATCTCCATGGGGTTGGCAATGCCTTTGGCCGCATGGTCGAACTTCATTTGCTGATACTCACGCTCTGCGCTTGCATGTTGGCTGCGCAGTTCGTCGTCAGTCATATCAACGAGGTTCAATTTTTCCTTTGCCATTTTTGTAATGTGCTGATTTGCTAATGTGGTCAATGTGCTAATTATGGTGCTAAAAAAATTAGCACATTATTTCATTAGCACATTAGCAGATTTATTTTTATCCTTCGTAGTCGTGACGGGTCACGGTTTTGCAAGCCATCGGCAGCTTTTGTGCGCCGAGACGGAGCGATGCGTGGGCAATTTCTGGCGACACGCCTTCTATCTCGAAGATGATGCGGCCAGGCTGCACCTCTGCCACATAGTGGTCTATTGCGCCTTTGCCTTTGCCCATACGTACTTCGGCGGGTTTTGAGGTAAGGGGCTTGTCGGGGAATACCCGGATCCACACCTTGCCTTCACGCTTCATGTGGCGCGTGAGCGCGATACGCGCTGCCTCAATCTGGCGGCTCGTGAGGCGGCCAAATTCCAAGGATTTCAGTGCGAAAGAGCCGAAGGAAATGGAACTGCCTTTGAAAGCCAAGCCACGGTTGCGGCCTTTTTGCTGTTTGCGATATTTCTGACGCTTGGGCTGTAACATCGTCTGGATGATTTAAAAAGCCTGTCAATCAATGTTTGTACTGTGTATGGCGGAAATTGTTTCCGCTCAAAACTTTGGGGGCTTTAACGACGGCCTCCGCCGCCGCCTGCACCGCCTCTGCGGTCACCGCCGCCGCCTCCACTGCTGGGGCCTCTGCGATCTCCACCTCCGCCGCCTGCACCGCCTCTGCGGTCACCACCTCCGCCGCCGCCACCTCTGCGGTCACCACCTCCGCCGCCTTCGCGACGGTCGCTGCCGCCGCCACCTCTGCGGTCACCTCCGCCACCGCCTCTGCGGTCGTCGCCCCCACGGCGGTCGTCGCGACGATCATCGCGGCGGTCTCCGCCGCCACCCGTGCCCTCTGCTGCTGCGAAAGGCGTGAGTTCGCGTTTTTGGAGCACTTCGCCTTTGAAGAGCCACACTTTGATGCCGATTTTTCCGTACACCGTTTGGGCTTCCACGAGGGCGTAGTCAATGTCAGCACGGAAGGTGTGGAGGGGCGTGCGCCCTTCTTTGTACTCTTCTGTGCGGGCAATCTCTGCGCCGCCGACACGACCGCTGATGCGGACTTTGATGCCTTCTCCACCTGCGCGCATGGTGCCTTGGATGGCTCCTTTGATGGCGCGGCGGTGATTGATACGGGCTTCGATCTGCTTGGCTATTTGTTCGCCGACGATATTTGCGTCCAACTCCGGCTTGCGAATTTCAAAGATGTTGATCTGAATTTCTTTGCCGGTGAGGATCTTCAATTCTTCCTTTATAAGGTCAACCTCCTTGCCACCTTTGCCGATGATGATACCGGGGCGGCTGGTGTGGATGGTGACAGTAACGCGACGCATGGTACGCTCAATGGCAATGCGGCTGATGCCGTTTTGCATGGGCTTGTTACGGTCGCGCGGGTCTGCCGTAGCCGTTTTCGGGCGGCGGGCGCGGAGGTAGGTGCGGATTTTTTCGTCCTCTACTACCTTGAGGCCGTAATCTTTGTCTGCGAACCAGTTGGAATCCCAACCCCGAATAATGCCCAGACGGTTACCGATCGGATTTGCTTTTTGACCCATTATTCTGATAATGTGCTAATGTGCTAATTTGAAAATGTGATAATTTTTGCGCTCAGGGATTTTGGAATTATCAAATTATCCAATTCCCCCATTATCACATTTAAGTTTATGCTTCGTCGTCCAGTGCGATGCGGTTTTCTACGATGATGGTGATGTGGTTGCGGCGCTTGCGGACGCGGTATGCGCGGCCTTGCGGCGCAGGGAGAAAGCGATAGATGATGCTGCCGCCGTCAACGAACGCCGTTTTGATAACGAGGTCGAATTCGTCAGCACCGCCCACCTGGTCGGATTTCTGCTCCCAGTTGCTCACGGCAGAAAGCACCAATTTTTCGAGCCACATGGCTGCTTCTTTGTTGGTGTAGCGCAAGATGCCGAGGGCATCCACCACTTTTTTGCCGCGAATATTGTCCACCACCAAGCGCATTTTGCGCGGCGACATCGGGACGTTTCTCAGTTTTGCTACTGCTTCCATTTCAATTGCTTATTGCTAATTGAGAATTGTTGATTGTTAATTGACAATTGATGATTGCTAATTAAATCGTTGGGAGGGCTTTCATGCGATTGAATGAACAATCAAAAATCAGCAATCAACTATTATTTCCTGCTGCCCGCGTGACCACGGAAGTTGCGCGTGGGAGAAAACTCCCCGAGCTTGTGCCCTACCATGTTTTCGGTCACAAAAACTGGCACGAACGTTTTGCCATTGTGCACTGCGATGGTTTCGCCCACCATGTCGGGGATGATCATCGAAGAGCGGCTCCAAGTTTTGATAACCTGTTTGCGGTTGCTCAGCTTTGCTTTTTCGACCTTAGCCAACAACGAGTGGTGGATGTACGGGCCTTTTTTTAGTGAACGCGGCATACGAATGTGGATGCGTTGATTTGTGTGTTTGGTGATTTGTGGATTGGGTGATTTGGGTGGATACGAAGGGTCGAATAACCAAATCACCAATGCCTCAAATCTTCAATCAAAAGTTTATTTCGTCTTGCGGCTGATGATGAGCGCGTTGGACGCCTTGGTCTTGCTCCGCGTTTTAGCACCCTTGGACTTGAAGCCCTTGCGGGTACGCGGGTGGCCGCCAGAGGCTCGGCCTTCGCCACCACCCATCGGGTGATCCACGGGGTTCATCACCACAGGGCGAACGCGCGGGCGGCGGCCTTTCCAACGGTTGCGCCCAGCCTTGCCCATTATTTCGAGATTGTGGTCGGGGTTGCCGACCGTGCCGATGGTGGCGCGGCAAGTGAGCAGTATGCGCCGAACTTCGCCGGAAGGCATACGAACCACCGCAAAACGGTCTTCGCGGCCCATCATCACTGCACCTACGCCTGCGCTGCGCACCAACTTGCCGCCTTGTCCGGGCTGCATTTCGATGTTGTGCATCATGGCGCCGAGTGGCACCTCTGAGAGGTAAAGGCAGTTGCCCGTTTCAGGCACGGCACCACGTCCTGCCACAATTTTCTGGCCTACTTCCAAACCTTTAGGGGCGAGGATGTAGGATTTTTCGCCATCGGCATAGACCACGAGCGCGATGTTGGCCGTGCGGTAAGGATCGTATTGAATAGAATCAACCGTAGCCTCTCCTTGTTTGTCGCGCTTGAAATCAATGATACGGTAGCGGCGCTTGTGGCCACCGCCACGATAGCGCATGGTGCGCCGACCGTCCGAGTTGCGACCGCCCGTGCTGCTCGCAGAAGCCAGCAGCGACTTTTCGGGTTTTGCGCCCTTCGTCAGTTCGTCTCTCATTACCGCTACGCGAAAGCGTTGGCCAGGCGTTAGCGGGTTAAATTTCTTGACTGCCATTTTTTATGTCAGCGTTTTGCTCGTTCAAGTTTAGTTTTCGTCGCCTCCGAAGAAGTCAATCTTCTCGCCCGGTGTGAGGGTCACAAATGCCTTTTTGTAGGAAGACTTTGTGCCGCGAACGATGGCTGTTTTGCTGCTGCGCGATTTGGGCTTGCCTGGTATCACGGCGGTATTGACCCGCTCTACGCTGACGTTGAACATTTTTTCAACGGCGGCACCGATTTCAATCTTGTTCGCGTCTCTGCGCACCACGAAAGAATAGGTGTCGCGCTTGTCGGCGAGCTCTGTGGATTTTTCCGTGATGATGGGCCTTATCAATATTTGCTTAGCCATTTTTGTTGACTTTTGACTTTTGACTTTTGGCTTTTGACCGTTGACGTTCAGTAGTCGAGGGTCAAGAGTCAAGGGTCAAAGTTTTATTCGCAGTTCTCTTTAATTTTCTCGATGGCACTTTCGGAAATAACCAGCGCGCCAGCGCGGAGTATCTGATACGTGCTCAAATCGCTGGCTGGGGCTATGTCAGCCCGGTCAATGTTGCGGCACGATTTGTACAGGATTTGGTCGTAGGCAGGAAGCACCGTGAGGGGCTTTTTATCTTCGACTTTGAGGCTGCGCAGGATGTTCACAAAATCCTGCGTCTTGGGAGCGTCGAAAGAAAAATCTTCGATCACGAAGATATTGCCTTCGGCTGCTTTTACGGAAAGCACGCTGCGGCGGGCGAGGCGCTTCACTTTGGCGTTCACGTCAATGTCGTAGTTGCGCGGCCTTGGGCCAAACACGCGGCCACCGCCCCGATAGAGCGGGTTGTTGATGTCGCCCTTGCGCGAACCGCCCGTGCCTTTTTGCTTGTGCAGTTTGCGTGTGGAGCCGCTCATCTCGCTGCGCTCTTTCGATTTGTGCGTGCCTTGACGCTGTGCGGCGAGGTAGCGCTTCACATCGAGCCAAACGCTGTGCTGGTGCGGCTCAATGCCGAACACCTCTGCGGGCAACTCGACCGTGCGGCCAGTGTCTTCGCCTTGTATGTTATAGACCGAAACTTCCATTTCCTCCCGAAATTAAAAGGTCAAAAGTTATTTTTCAATGATCACATAAGCTCCCTTGTGGCCAGGCACTGCACCCTTCACAAGGATGAGGTTCTGGTCGGGGAATATCTTGATGACTTGGAGCCGGCGCACTTTTACGCGATCCACCCCCATGTGGCCGCCCATGCGCATCCCCTTGAACACCTTGGCGGCGAAAGAGGAGTTGCCCAAAGAGCCGGGGGCGCGGAGGCGGTTGTGCTGGCCGTGCGTTTGTTGCATCACACCGCCGAAGCCGTGGCGCTTCACTACCCCTTGGAAGCCTTTGCCCTTGGAGGTGCCTACCACGCTCACTTTGTCGCCTTCTTGGAACACATCGGTCACCGTGACCTCTTCTCCGAGGTTTTTGGCAACGTTCATGTCCCTGAATTCGAGCACTTTGTGCAATGGCTCTTCCAAGCCGGCGGCTTTGAAGTGACCCATCAGGGGCTTTGGGGTGTTTTTGATTTTACGTTCGCCGTAGGCCAATTGGAGGGCCGTGTAGCCATCCCTGTCCTCGGTGAGCACTTGGGTTACAGTGCAAGGACCCGCTTCTATTATCGTGACCGCAACGTTTTTGCCGTTGTTGTCGTAGATGCTGGTCATCCCTAATTTTTTGCCAATCAGACCGTTCACTTTCTGTCAGAATTTTATGGTTTGAACGACTTGTTCGTTGTTGGCGTAGTTCCCGGTCGAGCAGATGCACGAAAAGCGAGTTTCCGTTTGACGGAACCGCTTGCGGAAATGGCAGTTATTCGGAATAACCCGGAACACTTTGACCACTACCGGAAACTACAAACTTTTTGAATCAAAATGCCACCTTCGAATAATCTAAGGTAACTAAGGCCGCCTACGTTTGAACTTTAGCGGACAGGCCGCCTACGTCAAGACTTCGGCGACCAAGCGCGTCAGGTAAGCTTGACCTGAATATCAACGCCGCTCGGGAGTTCCAACTTGGAGAGAGCGTCCACCGTCTTCTGTGTCGGTGTGTAGATTTCTATCAAGCGCTTGTGGGTGCGCAACTGGAACTGCTCCCGAGCTTTCTTGTTCACGTGCGGCGAGCGCAGCACGGTGAACACTTCTTTCTCAGTGGGCAGCGGAATCGGGCCAGTTACAACGGCTCCACTCGCACGCACGGTCTTCACGATTTTCTCGGTGGACTTGTCCACCAAGTTGTAGTCGTAAGACCGGAGTTTGATGCGAATTTTTTGATTCATTACCTCGTAAGTAATTTAAAATTTCAATTTCGGCCTTCAGAATGGGGGCAAACAAAAGATGATTTTGAACCCCTTTTTCCCAAAGCGGCGGCAAAGGTAGAAACGCACGGGACTTTTTTCCAAATAGGTTTAAAAGTTTTCTGAAAAAAGTTTGGGAAGCGCTTTTCACGGGTTTGAGAAGGGCGTGATGGCGCAGCTTTATTTCGCAGCCCCAACAAATGGGCATGGCCCGCCACGCCGATTTTGCCTTTTTTTGTGGCGAAATTTTTTCTCAAAAGAACTCACGCGCTCCTCCGCTCATGGCCGAACTCATCTTCGACTGCTTCTGCGGCTGTGGCAGCTGATTGGTTTTCAATCGAATCAATCGGGCTTAATCTTCAAAAATCGAATCATTCGGCTATAGTTACAAATCGGGGCAAAAATCAAAAGCGGTTTCGAACCCTAATTCTCTCACACATCTCACACCTCTATGACAGACTCAAAGGAAACCATCGAAGCCGCTTGGCTCGACCGCTCGCTCCTCCAAGACTGGGAGACTAAAAGAGCCATCCGCGACACCATCGAACTGCTCGACACGGGCAAACTCCGCGTGGCAGAGCAAAATTCTGACGGCACATGGACAACCCACGACTGGGTCAAAAAAGCCATCTCGCTCTACTTCCCCATCCAGGAAATGCAGACCATCGAAGTCGGCCCGTTTGAATACCACGATAAAATCCCGCTCAAAACCGGCTTTGCCGAAAAAGGCGTCCGCGTGGTGCCGCAGGCCATAGCCCGCTACGGTTCGTTCATTGAAAAAGGCGCGATCCTGATGCCGTCCTACGTCAACATTGGCGCGTGGGTGGGCAGCGGAACGATGGTGGACACATGGGCCACGGTCGGGTCTTGCGCCCAAATCGGGCGCAACGTCCACCTTGCTGGCGGCGTGGGCATCGGCGGAGTACTGGAGCCGCCCCAAGCCACGCCCACCATCATCGAAGACGAGTGTTTCATCGGCTCGCGCTGCATTGTGGTGGAAGGGGTGCATGTGGGGCGCGAGGCCGTGCTGGGCGCCAACGTGGTGCTGACACAAAGCACGCACATTATTGACGTGACGGGCGCGGAACCCAAAATATTCAAAGGAAAAGTGCCGCCGCGCTCGGTGGTCATCCCTGGCACATACTCCAAAAAATTCCCCGCAGGGGAATACCAAGTGGCCTGCGCGCTCATCATCGGCGAGCGAAAAGAAAGCACGGACAAAAAGGTGTCGCTCAACGAAGCGTTGCGGGAGTATGCCGTGTCGGGGTAAATTTTGATGGTTTTGATGCTTTTGATTACCCACAAAACCGCACCCAAGGTCTTTAGGCCTCCGGCGGGTGCTGCAATTGAGCGATACGGTCGAACTGCACCAGGGCTGAAAATCCTGACCAGGGCTTTGGAAAGGTTAAATACCATCGGCGATGCCTATGCGATATTCTGTAAAAGAACTGAGTGACGGTTTTGTGGGTAATCGTAAGTCCTATAAACCATCTAAACATAGCATCGTGCAAAAGCAAGACGAATTCCTCTTCCACCCTAAAAACGTGATGCTGTTCATCCTCTTGTTCGGCCTCACGTTCCTCTTTTTGGCGCTTACGGTAGCCTACGTTTACATCCGGGTCACCCATGGTGTGCCGCCTGTGCGTGTGCCGATGTTGTTTGTTTTTAACACCGCCATACTCCTCGCCAGCAGTTGGACGATGATGCGCGCCAAACGCCGCTACCTTTCTGACGACACGCTCGGCTACCAGCAAAACCTGCGCTACACCATCTGGCTCTCGCTCTTTTTTACCCTGATGCAAGCCGTGGCGTGGTGGTGGCTTTTTCAAAACAACATCCAGCTCGGCACTTCCACTACCACGAGTTTTTTGTACGTCATTTCCTTTGTGCATTTGGCGCACGTGTTGGCTGGGCTGCCTTTCCTATTCCAATTTTATCGCGCTGCCAAAAAGCACATGGTGGACCCCGTCACGGTGCTCGTCTATTTTTCCGACCCCGAAAAGCGCCTCAGCCTCCGCCTGCTCACCATTTACTGGCATTTCCTCGACGCGCTTTGGATTTACTTGGTGCTGTTTTTTGCGGTGAATCAAATCTTTTGAAGTAGGTGGGGCGCATTCATTCTGGCCTTTCGCTTTCACCCAAAAAGTCAGATTCATTTGGAAGCGAAGCAAAAAACGAGGCGAAAGATGCGCACTTCCCGCTGTCTCGCAGCTGGATGAAGTCTTCTTTGGTAGTTGGTTTTAATAGGGCTTTGACTTCTTCTTTATGCTTGCGATAACTTCTTTCTGCCAATTCCATTATCTGCTTGACTTGCATTGCAGGATGGATAAAAGCCGTTTCTGGATCAATTTCATAAAGGTCAATCCCTAAATGCTCTTTGATTCTTTCAAGAGAAAGTCGGGTGTCAATTTTGCCAAATACGCTGCCCAGCCCGAGCAACCAAGCTTCCACTTCCATAATCGCGAAGTGATAATGGATGTCTTGGGGGCGCAAAGCCTGTTCGGTCATTAGGCTTTGGCTGGCTTCGATTGTTCTCTTGTTTAGGTCTGGAGAGATTTTGCGGCGCTTCACTTTCTTTGTGTAGTCGTCAGGCGAGTACATGTCACGCAATCCGATGATGCGGAAGTAACCAGATTCCCAAAACTTCTTTTCCCTTTTAATGATTTGGCTGGCGACCTTCTTATCGCTTGCTGAATTGATAATATTAAAGTGAAAAGCAGCCGTTTCGTTTGGGTAGTCATAGTCTGCCGGAACTTCTTCATACGATAACAACTGCCAACATTGGAAACAGATGTCGGTTGGCGCAAAAACCCTCAACAGCATCTCTCGCACAAAAATCAACTCGGTTTGGCCTTCGACGAAAATAGCGGTCTTGATCATAAGTTGTGCTTGGCGAGGTAGTTGGAAGAAAAGAAATCAAAATTGGAAAAGCCCGTCAGGGCAAACTCGTCGAAGAGTTCGGGGTGGTTGGAATAGTTGATGGAAGTCACGGCTTTGCCATTGCGGCGCAGCACATTGAGGCATTCGATATCCACCACGTCCATGAGAAAGTTGTCGTTTGAGGTGGCAACAAGTTGAATATTGCTCCCTCGGCATTTCTCGAACACCAACTTGCCCAATTTTCTGGCCCGCTCGTAGTCCAGCCCTTCGCACAAGTCATCAATCAGCGCCATCATGGGCTTCTTCCTACTGATCAGGTATTCTAGAAAAATGATGAGCGAAAGTGCCCTGAACATCCCCTGAGAGAGATTGTAGTGCGGAATGGCTCTTTCTAACGCTTGCTCTTTGACCAACAGCACGGTGCTGTCAGCACGCTGCTCTGGTACAATTTCAGAAATTGTAAAACCAATATTTTGCATCCCTTCTATCACATCTTTCTGGCTCTTGTTGCTGAGGTCGCGAAAGAAAGCTGTCACGTCCTCGCCAGTAACCAATTGGCCGAAGTCTTGCACCCTCGCCCATTGTTTGGGGCTGATGTTGCCAAATTTGAAGCTATACGAGTGTTCGGCCCACTCAGCTATGTCTTCCAGAAAAGAGTAGTGCTTAGTATCCCGCCTTGCTTGCAAAACGAGCCTGTCTGCCGGGGGATGCATAACCTCCTTTTTCCCGTTCATTTGGGATACAAGGCTTGCTGACCCGTTAGAACGGCTTAAAAACACCTCATCGCCCAGTTGAATTTTCTCAGATATAATGCCCTTCACCAGCTTGGTCTCAAAATCATACTTCACGGTCTCCTCCTTATGGTTCAGAAATTCAAGCGACCATTGGGCAGCCCAGTTCAGATTGTTCTGTCCATTGAGCAACTTCAGTAAGTGGTCTATCACTTGCAATGTGCGTGATTTTCCGGTGGCGTTCTTCCCGACCAGCAAATTGGCATCACCCAGTTCAAGGCTTTGCAATTCCCAGTTGAAATCGCGGTAGGTTATTTTTTTGAGTTTCATCTTTTACAACGTTGTGGAAACGAGGCCAAAGCCAATGCAAAACTATTCAAAAACCTTGTTCTCGGTGGGGGGAATTGCAGCTTCGCTCACTCCTTCCCCTTCCGCAACAGCAGGTACATCACTCCCAACTCCCTCTGTACCGAATCCACCTTGTAATTGGAAATCAGGTAGTTCGTGCCACGAACGCTGTCTTGCCCGAGGGCGGGCAGGCGGGCGAGCCAATCGTATTGGCCCACGATGGCGCTGTCCAAAATGGCTTGGTTGAACCCTGTGCGAAGGATGCTCGCTCCATAAAGATTTGCCCCAGAGAGGTCTGCGTTTGTAAAATGGGTTTGCTGGAGTTTGGCTCCCGCGAGATTTGCGCCCCGCATCGTTGCCCCATAAAGATTGGCTTGCGAAAGGTCGGCGGATTCGAGGTAGGCTTTTGTCAGCGTGGACTGGCGGAAGCGGGATTCGCGCAAGTTGGCCCGGGCGAGCACGGCATTGGAAAGGTCGGCGCCGCTGAGGTCGGCGCGGCTCAGGTCGGTTTCGTCAAGGGTCGCATCAGCCAGGTCGGCGCGGCTGAGATTGATGCCGCTGAGATATTCGCCCGAAAGCACCGCGCCTTTCAGGTCAGATGCAGAAAAGTCGGCAAACTGGAAAATGCGGCGCAGCGAACTGTTGTCAATCTGGCTGTTCACGATGCTCAAGAGAAGTTGGCCGCGCTCCGGGCTGAGTTCGCGCGCCACCAGCGAATCGTTTTCCAAGAACCGGTAAGGCTTGAGGCTTTTGCTGAGCGCCACCACGCGCCCGATTATCTGGGGCGAAAGGTCGCGCACGCCCGGCTGCCCGATGTCGCTTTTCAGTTCCTTGTCCATTGCGTCCAAGAGGTTGCCCATCAGGAAAATGAGCGAGCTGCGGCGGTCGGCTTCTTGGAGGTAAGTCTGTTGGTCGAGGCGGAAGTTTTGGTTTTGGAGCAGGAGGTTTTGCTGGGTCAGGAGTTTGTTCTGGTTGTAGAGCAGCATGGTGCCGAGCAAGCCGCCGAAGCCCACGAACAACATCTGGAACACCATCAGTATCCATCGGCGGAAACTCATCCAGGAAAACCATGCGAAGAGTTTGGTGAACAGCGCGTCGAAGTTCTCTTTGGCAGCCGGAAACTCTCGGTTCCAAGAATTGACAAACAATCGGTGGGCATTGTCCTTCACGTCCGAGAGGTCGGTATCGCTCACGCCAAACAGTTTGTTCAGCACCTTTTCCTTGTTCTGCACCAGCACAAAAGACACGCCGGCCATGAACAGCACGAACACCACGAAGCCCATGATAAGCACCGTCAGATGGTCGGCCAATGCACCCAGCCCCGTCAGCGAAATGACCGCGCCGATCAGTACGCCGATCAGCAGGGCCACGATGGTGCGTGACCAAATGTCAATGGTTTGGCTGGCATTGGGTTGTTCGTTGTGTTCCGTCATCTTGTTTGAAAATCAGACAGGTGAACGCTTGAAACAAACTTCCCGAAAGTTTTTAACTTTCGGGAAGTTGCGTATTGCCCTCAATGATGGTGCCCGCCCGCCCCGTGCACATGGCCGTGATCCAGTTCGGATGGGTCGGCATCGCGGACGGCTTCGACATGGCCCGTGAAAAAGAGGTCAACCCCCGCCATCGGGTGGTTGAAGTCGAGTTTCACCCTGTCGAGGCCCACATAAGCCACCATGCCTTGCATCTGGTGGCCTTCTTGGTCTTGGAGGGGCAGCACATTGCCGACTTCGAGGAGGCCATCGGGGATTTTGCCGTCTTCTTGCTCGAAGACTTGCTTTGGCACTTCCACCAAGGCAGACTGGTCGTATTCGCCGTAGGCTTCGGCGGCGGGGATGCCAAATGCGAACTTGTCGCCGGCGCTCAGCCCCTCGAGATGGGTTTCAAACGCGGGTATCATCATGCCCACGCCGTAGATGAACGTGAGCGGCTCGCCGCCGTTGGTGGATTCCACGAGTTGGCCGTCGGCAGTGCCCTCGGTGAGGGTGTAGTGCGCAGCCACTACTTTGTTTGTTGCGATAGTCATTTAAAAAATGCTTTTCTTTGAAAAAGAGCGGCAAAAGTAGCCAGCCTCCGGCCAATAGGACAGAAAATTTGAAACAGCAAAATCTAAAAACCGAACTACCCATCAAACCCATCAAACACACCCTCGCACTACCTTCGCCCCATGCGCTACGACGTGATCATTTCTGGTGCGGGCATTGTCGGCCTCGCCACCGCGCTGCAATTGCAGCGGGCCCGCCCCGGCCTCCGCATCGCCGTGCTCGAAAAAGAAAGCCAAGTGGCCGCCCACCAGAGCAGCCACAACAGCGGGGTGATCCACTCCGGCATTTACTATCGCCCTGGCAGCCTACGCGCTGACAATTGCAAGCGCGGCTACGATCTGCTGCTCCAGTTTTGCAGGGAAAATGACCTGCCGCACGAGGTGTGCGGCAAAATCATCGTCGCCTCCGAGGAAAGCGAGCGCGCCCAACTGGGCAAAATTTACCAACGGGGAATGGAAAACGGGCTTGCCGGGATCCGAAAAATCAGCGCCGACGAAGCCCGCGAAATCGAGCCGAACGTCCGAGCCGTCGAAGCCGTGTGGGTGCCGCAGGCGGGCATCGTGGACTACGGCGTGGTAGCCCGCAAATACGCGGAGATTTTTCAGGCCAATGGCGGGGATATTTTTCTAAACCAGAAAGTGGCGGCGGTGCGCGAAACTGCGCACGGTGTCATCATCGAGACCGAAGCACAATCCTCGGCTTTGCCTCAGCCACACTCCTTTCCCAGCGGAGGAGGCTGGGAGGGAGGGAGCGCGGGGTTCAGCCCGCGTCAACAGCCACACTCCTTTCCCAGCGGAGGAGGCGAGGAGGGAGGGAGCGCGGGGTTCAGCCCGCGTGAACAGCCACACTCCTTCCCCAGCGGGGGAGGTTGGGAGGGGGCAGTATTCGTCAATTGCTCCGGCCTCTATTCCGACCACATTGCCCGCCTGACAGGCGAGAAATTGGACATCCAAATCCTCCCTTTCAGAGGCGAATACTACGACCTGAAACCAGAGTCCGAGCATCTCGTGCGCAACCTCATCTACCCCGTGCCGAACCCAAGTTTCCCATTCCTTGGCGTTCATTTCACCCGCATGATTCATGGCGGCATCGAGGCTGGCCCCAACGCGGTGCTGGCGTTTCGGCGCGAAGGCTATTCCCGTTGGGATTTGAACGCCAAAGAATTGGGCGAAACGCTGGCTTTCCCCGGCTTCCGAAAGATTGCCCGAAAATATTGGCGCGACGGCCTTGCCGAGATGCAGCGCAGTTATTCCAAACGGCATTTCATCCGCGCCCTCCAACGCCTCGTGCCGGCCATCCGCCCCGACGATGTGGTGCCGGGCCGAGCCGGTGTTCGCGCTATGGCCTGCGACCGAGCGGGCAATTTGCTGGACGATTTTCTCATCCTCGAACGCCCGCGCATCCTCAACGTGTGCAATGCTCCCAGCCCTGCGGCCACGGCTTCACTGGCGATAGGGGAAGCGGTGGCGGGGAAAATTTTGCGACAGTTTTAAGTAAAAAACCTTTTTTTTGCAGCAAATCAGATTCACATGGTAGCCACACAAATGGTTGATTCTCTCGTCACATTGTTGACTTCCTCGCCCAAGCCGGAGGATGTTTTGGATTTCAAACTGCCCTTGGGTTTGCAGGAACGGGCATCCTTACTCTTGGAATTAAATCGGGAAGGCATTATTTCGGAAGAGGAAAAAGAGGAGCTCGATCAGTTTATTTTTATCGAACACATCTTCCGTATGGCAAAAGCGCGTGCGCGGATGCAAATGGCC
Organism: Saprospiraceae bacterium; assembly: GCA_046155725.1. Taxonomy (GTDB): domain Bacteria; phylum Bacteroidota; class Bacteroidia; order Chitinophagales; family Saprospiraceae; genus M3007. The sequence continues at coordinate 14,769 of JBJXFT010000400.1, read as the reverse complement.
GAAGCATGAGCCGCAACATCCCCCTCAAACTTCGGCTGCAGGTGGCGGAGCGAGCCGGGTATTGCTGCGAATACTGTCGGTGTAGTGAATTGGACAGCGTTATTGGATTTGAAGTTGATCATATCGTAAGCCGAAAACACGGCGGCCTCACCGTTCTTGAAAATCTTGCCTACGCTTGCATTATTTGCAATCGAAATAAAGGGAGCGACCTTGCTACCCAATTTTACCCTTCCAAAGAATTGATTCCTCTTTTCAACCCTCGCCAAGACGTTTGGCAAGATCATTTTGAATATGATGACGGCCTCATCATAGAGAAAACCGATGTTGGCAAAGCGACTATAAAAATTTTGGACTTGAACCACGTAGATCGCATCATCGAACGCAGGATTCAAGCCGAAAGTGGCTCTTACCCTTCTTCCTGAATCATCTTCCTGACCAATTTTGTTACTCATCCGAACCTCTCCGCACTTTCAGCCTGAGAAGGAATATGCCTTCCACGTCCTGTTCCGCGAGATGCTGGGCCTGGAGTATCGCGTGGAATACCAGCCCGCCAGCGAGCACACGCTCCGCCTCCCGAATGGTGCGGAGTTGAAAATGGAGGATGGGTTTCAGGCACATAAACTTCCCGAAAGTTTAGTCCCGAAGAAATCGGGATCCGAAAGTTGGATGCTGCCTCATCATTCATCATTCATCATTCATCATTCATCATTCGACATTTTCGCTGCTGCTTTTTTCATGCTCACGCGCTGGGAGGAAACCCATTCCGAAGTGGAGCGCGACGCGCACGGGCGTTTTCCCGCCGAAAAATCCGCCGCCTGGCAGCAAGGATTCCTCCACCGCCCGGTGGTGAACGAGTGGGCCGACTGGCTCTGGCAGGAGTTGGTGCGGCTCGGCTGGCGCGGCGAACGGAAGCGGCGAGAGTTCAAAATTTCCGTCAGTTGCGATGTGGACCACCCCCGGCTCTGGTGGTCGGTTACTGACCGGGCGAAGACTTTGGCCGGGGCAGTTTTCAAGCGCGGCGATTTTCAAGAAGCAAAATATTGGCTGAATAGGCCGGGGTGGAATTCCGACTTGCACGACCCCTACGACGTGTTCGATGAATGGATGGATTTTTTTGAGAAAAACGGCCTTGTCGCGCAGTTCAATTTCATGGGAGAAAGGCCATACTGGAGCAATTGCTGGTACCCGCTCCGGCATCCGTTCGTGCAAGGTTTGATGGAAAAAATTGCCGCTCGCGGCCATGGCATCGGTTTCCACCCCAGTTACGAGGCGTTTGAAAACCAAGAGATGTTTGAGCAAGAACTCGCTTCTCTGCGGGAAATTTCCCCCGTGGGAATCACGTCGGGCCGGCAGCATTACCTGCGTTTCGATGCGCCCAGAACTTGGCAAATGTGGGAAGCAGCAGGCCTGCGCGAAGACAGCACGCTCGGATACCCCGAGGCCGAGGGCTTTCGGTGCGGCATCTGCCATGACTTTCCGGTGTTCGATACCAAGCAGCGCAAAATGCTTTCCTTGCGGGAAAAACCGCTCCTCGCCATGGACGTGACGCTGGCGCAATACCGCCGATACACGCCCGAACAGGCCGCCGAAAGCCTCGCCCAACTTCGCCGCGAGGTGGAAAAACACGGCGGGGATTTCACACTTTTGTGGCACAACTCTTCTTGGAACACGCCCTTTTGGGAAGATTGGAAGGCGGTTTTTCATGATTTTCTTTCTGGCTAATTTGGTTATGCTCAAGTTTCTACCCTCATCATGGAGTGCGGAGCGAACTTTCCGAAAGTTTCAAACTTTCGGAAAGTTGTGGCTCCTTGCATCCTGCCCGCTCCTTGCCCAAACCTCCGGCATTCCGCTCCAATCGCCGTCGTATCACATCCTCGACCGTTTGGAAATCCTGAGCGGCCTGAAAAGCCCCATTCACCCGGAACTCAAGTTCTTCAACCGGCGCGATGCGGCAGCCTACGCGCTGGCGGTGGATTCCTTGGCCTCCCGCCGTCTCTCCCACCGCGACCGTGCCGACATCCTATACCTGCTGGACGATAACAACGAATGGCTGCCCGACTCGAGCCGCCACCTGCGGCGCACTTCGCGGCGGGGGCCGCTGAAATATTTTTACCAAACGCCCGCCAACTTTTTTGAAGTAAACACGCCTAATTTCCGCTTGCGGGCCAACCCGATGCTGAACTTCCATCTGGGGCGGGAGCAGGGCGATGCAGAGTTGGTTTTCCAAAACCAACGCGGCCTCGAAGTGCGCGGCGAAGTGGATCGCAAGTTGTTTTTTTACACCAACTTGGTGGAGACGCAGGTGCGTTTCCCGCGCTATGTGTCGCAGCGCGTGGGCGAATCTCTGGCCGTGCCGGGAGCGGGTTTTTTCAAAGGCTACAACAGCGAACTCTTTGGCATTCAAAACGGATACGACTTCAATGTGGCGACGGCCTACCTCGGGTTTCAGGCCACGCGGCACTTTAGCATCCAGATTGGCCACGGCAAGCACTTCATCGGCAATGGCTACCGCTCCATGTTCCTCTCGGATTTTTCCGCGCCCACTTTTTTCCTGAAGTTGGACACGCGGGTGTGGCGGTTCCACTACCAAAACCTGTTCCTCGAACTCAGCCCCGTGTCGCAGGTGCAAATCCCCGACGGCGTGATTTTGCCCAAAAAGTACGCCGCCATCCACTACCTCAATTTCAAGGTCACGCCCCGGCTGGCGTTTGGCTTTTTTGAAGCCACGGTGTTCAACCGCAGCAGCCAGTTTGAATTTCAATATCTGAACCCCGTCATTTTTTACCGCACCGTAGAAGGCATGATCGGCAGCCCCGACAATGTGCTGCTGGGCTTGGACGGGCGCTGGAACTTGGCGCGGCACTTCCAACTCTACGGCCAACTTATGCTCGACGAACTGGTGACTTCCGAAGTGTTCAGCCGCAGCGGCTGGTGGGCCAACAAATGGGGCATCCAGGCAGGCGCGAAATATGTCAACGCTTTCGGCCTCGACCACCTGGATTTGCAATTGGAGCACAACCGCGCGCGGCCATTCACCTACGCGCACTACGACCCGGCCAACAGTTACACGCATTACAACCAGCCCTTGGCGCACCCGCTCGGAGCCAATTTTGCGGAGACGCTCTTGCTGCTCCGTTGGCAGCCGCTCCCGCGCCTCTCGCTGCAAGCCCGCGTCCTCCGCACCCGCACGGGCGACAACACGCCCACCGAAAACTGGGGCGCCAACCCGCTCCTCGATTACGGCTCTCGAGTGCGCGACTACGGAAACGAAATCGGACAAGGCGTGGCCGCCAAGATTGACCTCTTCGGCCTCGACGCTTCGTGGTCGCTGTGGCACAATGTGTTCGCAGACCTCAAATTCTTGTACCGAAAAAAGGACAGCGACGACGATGCCCGCGACCTTTCCACCCAAGTTTTTGGAGCGGGGCTGCGCATGAATTTGTGGAATCAGAACCTCGATTTTTAAGCCCAAAAAATGGGCAAAACTCCTTGTTTTTCAATTCGTTAGAGAACTTCAAAAAGGGTTTGCTTTATTTTGCCTATCGTTAACAGCGGGCCTATTTTTTGGGCGCACACGCCCCGCATACTTTTGTGCCATCATTCTGACAGACACAAACTGCACACCTAACATTCATCTCATCTTAAAAAGGTTTCCTTCTAATGAAACAAGTATTTTCCCTTCTCGCTTTCTTCCTCCTCGGCACCTTCGCTGTCAATGCTCAAAGCACAACAGGCCCAGTGATGACTTTCCCGACCACTACCGTTGACTACGGAAAAATTGAAAAAGGAAGCGACAAAGTCCGCAAGTTCGCATTCACCAACACGGGCAACGAGCCGCTCGTCATCAAATCCGCCAAAGGTTCTTGCGGCTGCACCGTGCCTACCTACCCACAGGAGCCGATCATGCCCGGCGAGACCAAAACCATTGACGTGAGCTACGACACCAACCGTCCCGGCGCGTTCACCAAAACCGTGACCATCACGACCAACGAAACCCCCGACTCGCACACCCTCACCATCAAAGGCGAGGTGCTGGTGCCCCCTACGCAAGAAGCGGTGCCTGCCAGCAACGGCGGCCTTAAGCAATAAAGAAACTGATTGATTTTTGGTTTGACGATACGCCCAGCCGGTGCAATACCGGCTGGGCTTTTTTATTGGGTTTTGCGGAACACTTCACGGAACACGCTTCGGTGTCCTCTCATTCGGTTGTCTTTCCGTAGGAACCTGTGCACGCCACGGAACACGTCGCGGAACACGCTTCGGTGTCCTCTCATTCGGTTGTCTTTCCGTAGGAACCTGTGCGCTCTAAAAGGGCTGCCTCGTGGTGTACGCGCACTTGGCGCGGACGGTTTCCGGCGGAAAGACAAACCGAATGAGAGGACACCGGGGCGCGTTCCGTGACGTACACGGATTCCTACGGAATGACAACCGAGTTCCGTAACGTACACGGATTTCTACGGAAAGGCAAACCGAATGAGCGGACACCGAGGTGTGTTTCGAAGCGCGCACGGTTTTCTACGGAAAGACAACCGAATGAGCGGACAACGCGACGTGCTCCTTGACGTACACAGGTCCCTACGGGAAGACAACCGAGTAAGAGGACACCGGGACGTGTTCCGTGACGCGCACGGTTTCCGATAATAAGCCACCAAGAGTGGGCATCGGCTTTGGCATCTCCACTCCCGAACAAGCGCGGCTGGTGGCCGGGGAGGCCGACGTGGCGATTATTGGCTCGGCATTGATTCAGGCACAAAACGCGGGAAAGTTGGAGGAGTATTTGGAATCTTTGCAGCAGGCATTCCATGTTACATAGTTCCATTACCGAATTTCGCAAGCACTCAACTTCCCGAAAGTTTCATCCCGAAAGGATCGGGATCGGGAAGTTCGCCTTTGTCGCATCCTTCCTGTTTGCGCTCTCTCTCCAAGCCCAAACACTGGGCGGCCAGCGCGTCGTCGTCGGGGCAGAACGCTTGGAATTGCTGCTGCCGATGCTGGAAGGCAAGGAAGTGGCGCTCGTGGTGAATCAAACTTCGCTGGTGGGCGGCAGGCATTTGGCCGATACGCTCCAGAGTCTTGGGGTGTGCATTTCGGTCATTTTCGCACCAGAGCACGGCTTTCGGGGCGATGCCGACGCGGGGGAACATATCCAAGATGGGTATGACTTGCGCACGGGCGCCGCCATCGTGTCGCTGTATGGCAAGCGCCGCAAGCCCATTCCCGAAGATTTGGCAGGCGCCGATGTCGTAATCTTTGACATTCAAGACGTGGGCGCACGGTTTTACACCTTCATCAGTACGCTGTTCTATGTTTTGGAAGCCTGCGCGGAGCAGGACAAGGAGGCCATCGTGCTGGACCGGCCCAACCCGAACGGTCATTTGGTGGACGGGCCGGTGTTGGATTCGCGGCTCACGTCGTTTGTGGGCATTGCGCCCATACCGATTGCGCACGGCTGCACGGTGGGCGAACTGGCGCGGCTGTTCGTGGGCGAGTTTTGGATTTACAAACCTGAAAGCCTGCGGCTTCGCGTGGTCCCTTGCCTACATTACACGCACTCAACGCCTTACGATGTTCCGGTGCCGCCTTCGCCGAACCTTCCCACCGCTCGCGCTGTGTTGCTCTACCCCTCGCTTTGCTTGTTTGAAGGAAGCACTTGCAGCGTGGGGCGCGGCACGGATTGGCCGTTCGAGGTGGTGGGACACCCGGATTTCTTCTGCGATTCTTTCAATTTCGTGCCGCGCCCGAATGCGGGGAATAAATATCCGCTCCACGCGGGCTGGCTCTGTGGCGGTTGGGATTTTGGCAAGGTTTCGGTGGATTCGCTCCGCGCTGCCCGACAATTGAACCTGAATTGGCTGATTCAATTTTACCAGCGATTCCCGAACAAGCCCGCTTTCTTTCGGGAGGACAATTTTTTTGACCTGCTGGCGGGTACGCGGAATTTGCGTCAACAAATTCTGGAAGGAAAAACGGAGGCGGAAATCCGCGCAACTTGGGAGGAGGACTTGGCGGCCTATCGCGCCATTCGGCAAAAGCATTTGCTTTATGCGGAGTAGTATACCTTCGCCCTTAGGAACGGCACCAGAATAAAGGTGCAATTTGATGCTCATCTTTTGAATTCAAATTTCCTATTTTTCTCGTTAAATAGCCCCACTATTCGCCTCAAAAAACAGTCATTTGAACCCAAAATCTTGAACCTGAAATCTGCACCTTTATTCTGGCGTCGTTCCTTAATGGAAAACCGACTCGCTCCCACTGATTTTCTTGCCGAACGCGCTGGCCGTGCGTTGCTCGATGTGCGCTCGCCGGGCGAATACGCGCAGGGGCATATTCCCGGTGCGCTGAGTTTCCCGCTTTTTAGCGACGACGAGCGGGCAGCGGTGGGCACGATGTACAAACAAGTGGGGAAGGAAGATGCGATGGAACTCGGCCTGCGCATCGTGGGGCCGAAGATGGAGGGCTTTGTGAAACAAGCCAAGTTGCTCGCGCCTGAACGTCGTTTGGCCGTGCACTGCTGGCGCGGCGGGCAACGGAGCGGGAGCATGGCGTGGCTGCTCGGCCAAGCGGGTTTCGAGGTGCTGACGCTCGAAGGCGGCTACAAAGCCTATCGACACCATGTGCTGGAAAGTTTTGAAAAAACGGATTTGAACCTGCTGGTGCTGGGCGGGCGCACCGGCTCGGGCAAGACAAAAATCCTGCACGCGCTGCGCGATTTGGGCGAACAGGTTCTTGATTTGGAAAGGCTCGCGCACCACAAAGGCTCGGCATTCGGCTTTATCGGCGAAGCCCCGCAGCCTACGGTGGAGCAGTTTGAGAACGAACTTTTTGAAGCCACTTTGCCCCTCGATCCCTCGCGCCGCGTATGGGTGGAAAACGAAAGCCGAAGCATCGGGCGGATTTTTATCCCCGACAGTTTTTGGGCAAAGATGAAAGCCGCGCCGCTCCTGAACATCGAAATACCCGACGCTGCCCGCATCCAAAACCTGCTCGCAGATTATGTGCTGACTGACCGCGCCGAACTCGAAACGGCATTCCGAAAAATCGCCACCAAACTCGGCGGACAAAACCTCAAAACTGCCCTCGAAGCCCTCGAACGCAGCGATTTCGCCGCTGCCGCCCAACTCGCGCTCGCTTATTACGACAAGACTTATCAGCATGGTTTGGACACGAGCACATCGCCCGGCATTCGGCGGCTGGAGTTCGGGCACGGGGATGCGACGGAGATTGCGCGGGTGTTGACCCAACTGGCCTGACGGCTCAAAGTATAAGTCGTACGATTCGATTTTGGAAGATTGAGTCCGATTGATTCGATTGGGGTAACTGTTTAGCACAGGGGCAGCGCCCCGAAATATTTGTAGCCTTTGTCCCAAAATCCATCGTGGAGGTGCAGCGCACCGGAATACCTGCCTGCCGGTAGGCAAGTATTCCGGTGCGCTGCACCTCCGAACCTAATTTTCCATGTTTTGCTACAAATATTGAGGTGCGCTGCCCCTATGCTAAACAGTTACCGATTGGGAATCAATACTTGAGCGAAGTTCGTTTTTCAAAACCCTGTCTGCCGACCCGCCTCCCGCCTGCCTGACGGTAGGCAGGGAGGGAAGGCAGGCACTTTGTGTTGGCTATAAACAAGCAATCAGCAATGCGAGGGGTTTGAAAACACTAAGGGACTAAGAGGCACTAAGGCCGAGAGGGGTTCATCAGCAATTAGCAATCAGCAATCAGCAATCAGCAATCAGCAATCAGCAATTAGCAATCAACAATTAGCAATCAACAATCGTCAATCACCCATGTCCAACACTCCACTCTTTGGCCTCGACCTCGGCGGCACCAAAATAGAAGGCGCGGTGCTCGAAAGCCGCGAAAACCCCAAGCCCATCTGCCGCCTGCGCGTCCCGACAGAAGCGGCACAAGGCTACCAGCACATCATCGGTCAAGTAGCCAAATTGGTGGAAATGCTCCACGCCGAATCTGGCCTGAAGCCCACATCCATCGGCATCGGCCACCCTGGCGCGCTCGACCCGAACACCGGCGTGATGAAAAACGCCAACACGACGGTGCTCAACGGCCAGCCGTTCAACAAAGATTTGGAAGCCCGGCTCGGCGTGCCGGTGCGCTTGGCGAACGATGCGAACTGTTTCGCAGTGGCCGAAGCGCTCATGGGCGCAGTGCCAGAGGCCATGCCCAACGCCGAAGTGGTGTTCGGGGTCATCCTCGGCACAGGCGTGGGCGGCGGCTGGGTGGTGCGCGGCAAGGTGCTCAACGGTCGGCAGGGCATCGCCGGAGAGTGGGGCCACAATCCGCTCGACGAAAGCGGCGGCCCCTGCTACTGCGGTCGGCGCGGCTGTGTGGAGACGGTGATTTCTGGCCCGTCGCTGGAACGCTATTACGCCAGCCTGACGGGGCAAAAACTCCCGCTGCGCGACATCTCTGCCCGCTCGGAAGCAGGCACGGATGACGCCGCCCGCCAGACGATGGATCGGCTCTTGCATTTCTACGGCATTGGCATGGCCGCCGTCATCAACATCATGGACCCCGATGCGGTGGTGCTGGGCGGGGGCGTGGGCAACATCGAGCGGCTCTACACCGATGGCCCTGCTGAGGTGGTCAAACACCTTTTCAACCCGCGCATTGACACGGTTTTTCTCCGCCCCAAATTGGGCGACAGCGCGGGGGTGTTCGGTGCGGCTTTGTTGTAAGGGAGAGGGAGCGCGGGGTTTAGCCCGCGTCAACAGGAATATGTTTTACGCGGGCTGAACCCCGCGCTCCCTCAACGTAAAGCCTCCATCGTGCTGGCGGGCAATTGCGCGATGTCCAAGATCATCAGCCCATCCAAGCAATTCGAGAAGTTCGGGTCTACGTTGAACGCGATGAACTTGGCATTCTGGCGCAGGTATTGGCGGAAAAGCACCGGCACTTTGAAGTGCGAAGGCTCGATGGTTTCGATCAGGCTTTCCAGCGCATCGAACTCGCCGCGCAGGTTTTCGGCCAAAAGCCGCGTGTCCACCAATTTTATTTTTGGGCGGAACGCCTTGCGGGGCGACACCAAGGCGGCAAGTTTTTTATCGTAAAAAAAACGCCGCACAAACTCCACGATGATCCCTTTCGATGCTTCCGAATAATCCTTGCTGATGCTCACCGGCCCCAGCAGGTAGCGGTATTCGGGGTGAGCCAGCAGGAAATGGAGAATGCCTTTCCAGAGCAAAAAAAGCGGAAGCCGGTGCCGTTGGTATTCGGCAGTGACGTAGGTGCGCCCTAGTTCCACCGACTGCTGGAGGATGGGGAAAAACCCCCGCCTCATCTTGAAAAGCGTGTTGGTGTAAAAACCGTTCACGCCAAAACGCCCAAAAATCTGGTCGCCGAGGCCGAGGCGGTAGCCGCCCGCGATCTGTTGTTTTTCGCGGTCCCAGATGATGAGTTGGAGGTAATATAGATCGTGCGCGTCCATGTCGCGGGCTTTGCCCGTGCCCTCGCCTGCGGCGCGGAAAGTCAGTTCGCGCAAGCGGCCAATCTCGAGCATGGTGTGCGGCAATGCCGCGAACGGGGCGACCAGCACGTCGAACTGGCCCCGCTCGGCCACCTTGTGTTCGGGGGGCAAAGCCCCCATTTCGGCGGCCACGAGCGCAGGGTCTATCGGCTCTGCAATAGGCTCTTGCGCCTTCGGCTTTTTGCCCGTGAAAAGTTCGGGACGCACATCAAAGGGCGAGCCGAGGGAAAATATTTTGGCTTGCAGGAATTTTCCCCAAAGGCTGTTTTTGCCCAGCGTGGCGATGTCTGCTGGAGGTATGGCCGTGCCGACACGGACACTGATCCGCAGGTTTTTTTTGGAGGCTTGGAACGGCAAGCCGGGGATGAAACGGCGCAACAAACCACCGGGCATCTGCTCGGCTTGGAGGTGGATGGGCACTACGGGCTGGCCGGATTTGCGGATTTGGCGGAGTATCTGGGTGCGGAGGAGGTTTTTGCCGAGGTGGCTCAGAGGGTTGTCGGAGAAGTCGAGCGGGAGCGCCACTGCGTCGCCCTTCTTTACGCAGCGGGCGAGGCGTTTTGCGAAGTTGAGGCGCAGGAGGCGGTCCTCCAAACTTTTGCGAGATGGGCGCAGGGCGAAGGGTTTCAGCGATTTGGCCGGAGGCGTGGGGTATGGGTGGAGGATTCGGACGTTTTCAAAATGCTCGGCCAGCAAGGCCAGCAGTACCCATTCGTCCAAGCCGGGGAGGAGTTGGTTGCACACGAACACCGCCCCTGCGGGGATTTTCCCCAGCGTTTTTTTGTCAAAATCGGCCACGTCGAGCGTGACCTTCGATTTGAGGAGTTTGGAATGGGCGAGGGCGAGGAGTTCGGCGTTCATTTTAAAACCAGAATCGAGGCTTGCAAAAAAGATTGATTTCCTTTGACACAGTTTTCTGAACACCCACTTCTATCCCGTCAGCAGTACAGCGATCAAATAATCCGCCAGCAAAATCAGGATGCTACTATAGACCACTGCGCGGGTGCTGGCCTGACCGAGCTCGACGCTGCCGCCTTGCACAAAATAACCTTGGTAACACGACACAGTGGTGAGCAAATAGGCAAACACAAATGCTTTGACGTACATCATGAACACATTGTACGGCACAAAAAAGGAGCGCAGCCCTTGGGTGTATTCGTCGCTGGTGATGATGCCGGTAGGAACGGTAGCCAAATACCCGCCGATGTTGGCGACAAACGCGGAGAACGTGACCAGCATCGGGATGACCACCAGCGCGGCAATGAGTTTGGTGTTGACGAGGTACGCCGCCGTGTTCACGCCCATTACTTCCATCGCGTCAATGTGTTCTTTTTGGCGCATCCCGCCGATTTCGGCGGCCATGTTGGAGCCAACTTTGCCGGCCAGCACGAGGCAACTGATGGTGGGAGAGAGCTCGATGAGCGCCAAATCGCGCACGATGTAGCCGATGTAATAGCGCGGCACCAACTGCCCGTCCAATTGATACGCGAACTGGATGGCCGCCACCGCCCCGATAAAAATCGAGATGAGGCACACGATGATGAGCGACCCGATGCCGATGTCGTTCATCTGGCGCATGGTCTCTTTCCAGTACATCGAAAACTTTTCGGGCCGCCCAAATGCCTGCTTCATCATCAGCAGGTAGCGGCCAAAGTCGTAGAGGAAGTTGTATTTAGAGAGCAATGCTTGCATGACGTGGATTGGTTCGACTATTGGATTGGTTCGATTGGAGAATTAGCAATTAGCAATTAGCAATTAGGGTGGGCAAATGTAGCACTTTCGCGGAAGTGGCCCTTTTTCAAAAAGTGTCACTTCTTGGAGGCTTCTCGGAGGGCAAAACCTCGCCTACCACAAATATGCTCCCGATCACCAAAATCAAATCATCAGGCGCAGCGGCGTGTTTGGCGGCTTTCAGCGCGTTGCGCACCGAACTGTACGCCCGACCGTGCAGCCCGAGCATGGCGGCTTTTTCTTTCAAAATATCCGCCTCCAAACCCCTCGGAATGTTTGCCTTTGCAAAATAGTACCGCCCTTCGCGCGGGAAAAGCCCCAGCATCTTGTCCACTTCTTTGTCGTTCACGAAGCCCGTGACGATGTGAAGAGCTGGTAGCACGGCCTTGAGGCCGTCGGGACGCGGGGCGTTTACGCCCCGTACATCGGTGCTCTTGCGCTGCGCCGTAAACGGCACTCGTCCCGACGGCCTCAAGGCCGTGCTACCGATCCGCTCAAACGCCAAGCGCAGCCCCGCCTCGTTGTGCGCACTATCGCATAAAATCGTGGGGCGCTCGCCGATGATTTGCCAGCGCCCCATGAACCGGGTGAGCGGGCGGAGGTTTCGCAGCCCCACCCCCAGCCCCTCTCCAATGGGGAAGAGGGCAAGGCTCGCAGCCTGCACCGCCGTCGCCACGTTCTTCGCCTGAAACGGCCCTGCTGCGCCCACTTCGAGGTTTTTGAGGAATAATTTTCCGTCCTTGAAAATGTCGCACACCATAGTCTGCCAATTGGAGACAGGCTTTTCTTCTGCTCGAAAATGCTGGTCGGCAAACACGATGGGCGCACCCACCTCTGCGGCTTTTTTCAGGAAAACGGGCGCGGACTCGGGGTGGGTTTCGCCAATGACGACCGGGATGCCGGGCTTGATGATGCCCGCTTTTTCGGCAGCGATGAGGGGCAGCGTGTCGCCCAACAAATTTTGGTGGTCGTAACTGATGTTCGTGATGACGCTCAGCAGCGGCGTGATGACGTTGGTGCTGTCGAGCCTGCCGCCCAGCCCCACTTCGATGATGGCGATGTCCACTTGCTGGCGGGCAAACCAATCGAATGCCATGGCGACACACATCTCAAAAAACGAAGGCTGGATGCGCTCGATGGCTTCGCGGTGCTGGCGCACAAACTCCACCACTTGCTTGCGCGGGATGTACTGACCGTCCACTTTTATCCGCTCGCGGAAATCCTTGTAGTGCGGGCTGACGTACAGCCCTGTTTTCATGCCCGATGCCTGACAAACGGCGGCGAGCAAATGGCTCACCGAACCTTTCCCGTTGGTGCCGCCGACATGGATGGAGCGGAATTTTTCGTGCGGATTGCCCAGATGCTCACAGAGCGCGAGGGTGTTGCTCAGGTCGTTTTTGTAGGCCGCCGCGCCGATGCGGTGGTACATCGGCAGCTGGGCGTAGAGGAATTCGAGCGTTTGTTTGTAATCCACGGAGGTGTGAGAGGCGTGAGAGGCGTGAGAGGTGTGAGAGGCGTGAGAGAAATTTAGGGCAAAGTTGGGCAAAACTTCTGCCCTCGATGCTCAAAAGGAAACCACAAATTGTCTGCCGCGCTTGGATTTTTTCTTGAAACTTGTCCCTTGAAACTCCCCCACTTTTTTGCCTATGCACCCTGTCGATACCCTGCAACTGCACTTCAACCCCAGCCAGATGATCATGCTGAACATCGCCATGGCATTCCTCATGTTCAGCGTCGCGCTCGATGTTCGGTTTTCCGATTTTCGGCGGGTCGCGCAGTTCCCCCAATCGGTGGGGGTGGGCTTGCTCGCGCAATTCTTGGTGTTCCCCTTGCTGACCTTGGGCATCATCGCGCTGTTCAAACCGCCCGTCAGCGTGGCCTTGGGCATGGTGCTGGTGAGCATGTGCCCTTCGGGCAATGTCACGAATTTCTTGGTGCATTTTGCGCGGGCCAACGTGCCGCTCTCCGTCACGCTCAATGCCATCATCATTCTTTCGGCCACGTTCGTCACGCCTGCGGGCTTTTTGTTCTGGTCAAAATTCGTCCCCGATTCGGAGACCTTGCGCCAGTCGTTCGAGATCAAATTTGTGGACATGGCTTTGATCATTGTCGAGTTGATTGTCGTGCCCTTGCTGCTCGGCATTTGGCTGAATGAACGGCAGCCCGGTTTTGTGGCGCGCATCCGCCCCTGGGTGCAGCGGCTCTCGCTCCTGATTTTCTTTGCCATCCTCGTGCTGGCCTTGCTCGGCAACCGCGATAATCTGACAAACTACCTCGGCTTCATTTTCCTGATCGTAGCCTTACACAACGCCGTAGCGCTCGCCAACGGCTACCTGCTCGGCAGGCTTTTCCGGCTGCCCCGGCTCGACCGTCGCACCCTCGCTTTTGAAGGCGGGGTACACAACACCGCGCTCGGCCTGTTGCTCATTTTCAAATTCTTCGGCGGGCTGGGCGGCATGGCGCTCATCGCCGCGTGGTGGGGAATCTGGGATTTGGTGACGGGCATGGGGCTGGCGTATTGGTGGCGAACCAATCGAATAATCGATTGAGCCGATTGGCTCGATTATTCGATTGATTTGATTCGAAGTGGCGGGAGTTCTTTTCTTTTTGAAGGAAGGAGGAATAACCTATCCCCAACCAATCATTACAATCGAATCAATCGGCCAAATCGAATCAGTCGAATCAATCGGCCAAATCGAATCAATCGAATCAATCGCCCAATCCCTACATTTGCCCCATGCTCCTCACCCTTTTGCACAAAGAGTTTTTGCTCGAATTCCGCCAGCGGTATGCGCTGAGCGGCATCGTGCTGTATGTGTTCAGCATGGTTTTCGTGGTGTATGTGGCGAGCATCAAGGTGCAGCCGCAGGTTTGGAACGTGCTGTTTTGGCTCATCGTGCTGTTCGCCAGCATCAATGCCGTGGTGAAAAGTTTTGTGCAGGAAAGCGGGTCGCGCCAACTTTATTACTACCAGATTGCCGAACCTTCGATGCTGTTGTTGGCGAAAATCATTTACAACACCTTGCTGCTGCTGACTTTGAGCGGGCTGTCGTATGGTGCGTACAGCCTCGTGGCGGGCAACCCGGTGAAAGACTTGCCGCTTTTTGCCCTCACGGTAGCGTTGGGGAGTCTGGGTTTCAGCATCGCCTTTACGTTCATCGCCAGCATAGCAGCTAAGGCCAACAACTCGGCCACGCTAATGGCGATTTTGAGTTTCCCCGTCATTTTGCCCATCTTGCTGACGCTCATTCGGCTCTCGCAAATCGCGCTGCGGCTCATTCAAGACACTTCCTACAAACGCGACATCGTCAACCTTTTGGCGATTGATGCGATATTGCTGACACTGACTTTTGTGCTGTTCCCTTTCATCTGGAAAGACTGAATGAACGATGAACTATGAACGATAAACGATGAGCCTTGCGCCACCCCCTCTCACGTCTCTCACCCCTCTCACGTCTCTCACCCTCTCACGTCTCTCACCCCTCTCACGTCTCTCACCCCTCTCACGTCTCTCACCCCTCTCACGTCTCTCACCCCTCTCACGTCTCTCACCCCTC
>JBJXFT010000397.1:0-8942 GCA_046155725.1 Saprospiraceae bacterium | reverse complement strand
CGGTCTTCGAGTTCCATCAGGTCGGCGGAAGAAAGTGCGGTCAATATTTCCATGATGAGAGAGAGGCGTGAGAGGTGTGAGAGAGTGAGAGGGGTGAGAGGGGTGAGAGGGGTGAGAGGGGTGAGAGGGGTGAGAGGGGTGAGAGAAGTGAGAGAGTGAGAGTGAGCGTAAGGCCGTCAACGGTCAACGGTCAATGGTCAATGGTCAACAGTCAATGGTCAACAGTCAACGGTCAACAGTCAATGGCCAACAGTCAACGGTCAACAGTCAATGGCCAACAGTCAACGGTCAACAGTCAATGGCCAACAGTCAACAGTCAACAGTCAATGGCCAACAGTCAACAGTCAATGGCCAACAGTCAACGGTCAACAGTCAATGGCCAACAGTCAACGGTCAACAGTCAACAAGTCTTCGTAAATCTGTTCTCGCTCAATTTTGTCGGAAGTTTTCATCTCTGCCATGCGCCGGCCAGCAATGGCGCAATCGAGCAAAGTTTTTTCATCAAGGCGAGCGGTGAGGTAGCCTGCCCAAAAAGCATCTCCCATGTCAGTGGTATCTTGGCGGTGGGGGATGGAGTGCGTTTCCTGGCCATTGCCCGTCCAGTATCCTTTGTCGTTGGTGAAGCACACTTCGGCTGCGCCGATTCTCAAAAAATGGTCAATCACCGCTTCGGGCGCGGGCGCATTTTCTTCGTAAAGGCGTTTCCAGTCCGCATCGCTGATCTTTACCAATGCTTTGTAGCGGCAAATTTCGGACACCGCCTTTTTGGCTTCTATGCGGTCGGGGAATATTTTTTCGCTGAAATTGACATCTATCGAAACCGCGCAGCCTGCGCGCTGGGCGCGTTCGGCGGCTTGCAGGATGACGTGCTGCGACGGCTTTTTGCTCAATGCAAAACAGGTGGTGTGGAAAACCCCGATGTTTTCAAAACTTTGGAACGGGAACTGGCGGATGGAAAGCATCGCATCGGCGCCCCGGTACATTTGCAGGCTCGAACTGGTGGCAGAGCGCGTGGCCAATATCAGCGTAGTCGGCTCGTCCACTTGTGCCACACAGGAAGTGTCTACGCCAAAACGCTTGAGGTAATTCACCAGCACAGTGCCCATGTCGTCATTGCCTACCGTGGCAGCCAGCATCGCTTTGTTGCCGAGCCGAGCCATCTGCACGGCCAAACTGGCAGGGCTGCCGCCGGGCGTGCGCTTGAAAAGCATGGCTTCGTCCAATGTTTGCACAAACTCAGCCGTGGCAAAGTCCACGAGAAGCTCGCCCGCCGAGAGAATGTCGATTGTTCTACGCATATTCCGTTCGCAAAATTTTTTCAAAGGCAAATGGGCTTTCTAATCGCGCTACTCCGTTGTTTTTCAAGCGATTTCCCCTTTCCTCCTTTCTTGATTAAGGGGGCAATGATACGGCGGGTTTTGCACTTGGCGGCGGGGTGTGGACGGGAATGTTTGACGGGAACAAGACTTTGCCGCAAGCAATGGGCAAGGCTCGCCGCTTGCTCAAAATAATTTTCAAGTACAGGGCAGGTAGAACCCTAAAAAAGCCTGACTTTGGCCAGACTTGCCAAGTTTTAAAAATTTTGACAAGCCTCGTTCCGCATTCAACCACCCACCCGCCATGCCCATCCACATCGAGAAAATCCACGCTTGCACGGGCCACCGCGCCGCCCTCTACGCCCTTGCCCCAGGGCGCACGGCACGGCATTTCCTCTCGGCAGGTGGCGATGGCTGGGTGGTGGAATGGGATCTGAACGACCCGGAAACGGGCAAACTCGTGGCCTCGGTGGAAACCCAAACCTTTTCCCTTTGCTCGCTCCCCGACCGCGAGCGCATCGTGGCGGGAAATATGAACGGCGGCTTGCACTGGATTGACCGACAGGCTCCCGACCACACCCGCAACGTGCAGCACCACCGAAAGGGCGTGTACGATCTGCTGCCCATCGGCGAATGGCTTTTCAGCGCAGGCGGCGATGGCTTTCTCACGCGCTGGGATGCCGCCAATGCCCGCACCGTGGAAAGCCTCCAACTCTCGCACCAAGCCCTGCGCTCCCTTTCTTTTTCTGAAAAAAGAGGGGAAATCGCCGTTGGCGCAAGCGACAAGTGCATTTATCTGCTGGACGCTGAAACGCTCGCCGTCAAGCGGGTTTTGAAGGATGCGCACTCGAACTCGGTTTTCGCGCTCGCCCATTCGCCCAACGGGCAATACCTTTTGAGCGGTGGGCGCGATGCCATGCTCCGCGCTTGGGATTTGAACGACGACTGCCGCATGGTGTGCGAACAGCCCGCGCACCTGTACACCATCAACCACTTGGCCTTCTCGCCCGATGGCTCCTTGCTGGCCACGGCCAGCCGCGACAGGACCCTGAAAATCTGGGACGCACAAACTTTTGAATTGCTGAAAGTGCTCGACACATTGCGCTTTGGCAGCCATGCGCGCTCGGTCAATTGCCTGCTCTGGCTGCCCGATTGCCTCGTGTCTTGTGGCGACGACGGGCTGGCGATGGTGTGGAAAATCACTGCACGATGAAAAACCCGTCCGAGCCTTTGGCTTGGTAAAGCGGCATGAGTATCAAACCCTTTTCGGGCGAAAGCACTGGGCCGCGCACATCGTCGGCCAGATGCTCGCCCTGCCGGATGGGCTGAAAATTGGCATAGCCGGGCCGCATCCGAAACCCATCTTCCAAGCCGATATGGTGCGCGTAGCACAGCCTTACCACGGGCGACACCGCTCCAAAAAATGGCAGGCTGAGTTTGCCCATAAAACCCGCCATGCCCTCCTGTTCGATACAATGCAGCGCGCGCAGGCAGCGCACAATAGCAAGGGCCGAGCGCGTGGTGGCGTGCGGCGACTCGTGCTGTCCTGCTTCAAATGCGACGCATAAGATTCCGAATTCCGAATTTCGAACTCCGAATTCCGAGAAAAACCTGCCTTCGGCTGCGTAGCCCAGCAGCGTGCCACTGATGCTTTGCTGCAACCCCACGATGGCCGGCACACCGAGGTGCTTGGCCAGCGCCAGGCTTTCGCCCTCATCAATCGGGATGCTGAAAATGCCGCCTTCGGCGGAAGTGGTGTGGAGGTCGAGAAAAACGATTTTTTCGGAATCGCAAGATTGACATTCAGCAGAAACAGCCTCGAAAAGTTCGCGGGCTTCGCGGCTTTCAGCCGCTAAATCTTCCTTTGGCGAAGCCTTTGATCTTTTCAAAAAATCCTCCGTCCACACGCGGTTGAGGTCGCGCTCCACGAACCGTTGGCCTGTTTGAAAAGCTTGCAAGTTGCCGATCAGCCCGACCAATTTCCCCCGAAACGAGAAGCCGGGGTTGTCGCGGCGTTCTTTTTCCAACTGTTCGAAAACCAGTTCCAAAGCCCGCACCCCAGCGGGTTCGTTGCCGTGCAAGGCTGCGATGACGATAAAGAGCGGGCCGGGAGTCTGGCCTCCGAATGTGCCGATGAGTCGTGCGGCGAGAGGGGTGGGCATGAGCGAGTATGAGATAGATGACGGCTAAAAGTTTTTTTCCGAAAAACGGAGCAAAAAGTCCGCAGGGCTAAGAATAGGCATCTCAAAAGCCTCAGCCAGCACAAGCAAATCTGCATCGCCGGAAACGATGCAAGTGGCTTGGGCAGCAAGAGCGAGGCTGAGAAATTTGTCGTCTTTAGGGTCGCGGCAAAGGGCAATGTGGAAGGAAACAGATTGAGTCACCGATATTTTCTCGAATGCACGGTACAATGCAATGCGGTCGGCAAGCGGGAGGTATCTGTCAAATTTATGCCTCTCCAGCACGGTTTTAAGCTCAAGAAGAGTTTCATCTGAGCAGACAATTTGGCCTATCTCCATGGCCAAATCCAGCGTTCGGCGGGCTGTGCTCTGGCGCAAAAGGAATGCACTTACCAGCACGTTCGTGTCAAAAACGAAGCGATTTTCAGTTGTCATTCAAGATTTCGGCTAAAATCTCTGGGGTAAGGCCATGGGCTGCAGCTTGGTCGCTGGCTCGGTCGAGCAATCGGGCAAAACGTTCGGGGCTGAGCGTTTGCCAATCTTCCTGCTCGATTATTCGCGTGAATAGTTGGATTATTTGGGTTCTCTGCGCTGGAGAGGCTTTGCCCCACTTCAGCGCGACTTTGTCTTCGACAGGAATAACAAGTTGCTGCATAATTCCAGATTTTGGGCAAAAGTAGGCAAAAAGCCAGAATCTCAAATCTTGAACCGTTGC
The DNA here is from genome assembly GCA_046155725.1 of Saprospiraceae bacterium. Classification (GTDB taxonomy): domain Bacteria; phylum Bacteroidota; class Bacteroidia; order Chitinophagales; family Saprospiraceae; genus M3007. Next base: position 4,731 of record JBJXFT010000397.1, on the reverse strand, counting down.
GGGGAAACCCCTAAAACCCCGCCCGTAGAAAGCCTGAATTTCAAGTTTTGTTTGCAACCGCCCATGCCGTTGCCCACCTCTTTTTTCTAATACGGCGTTTCTTTGGCCTACAAGCCGGTTCAGCATCCCGCCCCACCCGCACCCATTGAAATCCCATTCCTCATTTTTCATTCTAAAATTCATCGTTCATCATTAATACCTGATTTTCATGTACAAATTGAAATTCTTACTTCCCCTCTTCGCACTCCTCGCCAGCGTTTTTGTGGCCTGCAACAAAGACGGTTTCTTTTCCAACAGCCCATCGGTCAGTGCCGCTTTTGCCGGTCGCGTGATGGACGAAAACGGCCAGCCCATCGCTGGGGCGCAAGTCCGTGTGGAAGGCGAACTCACCACCACGGACGCGAACGGCGTTTTCCGGCTTCGCCCCATCCGCGTCCCTGCTGACAACGCCAAACTGATGGTCAGCAAAATCGGCTACTTCGAGTTCAGCCGCGCCTACTACGTCGAAGCCGACGCGCTGCAAACCGTCAGCATCCAATTGCTCCACAAAGACCAAATCGGCACGGTGAACGCTTCCGAAGGCGGCACGGTGCAGGTGCCGGGCGGCGCGGCGCTCGTGTTCCCGGCAGGCGCATTCTCCGACCCGCACGGCAAGGCTTACAACGGCACGGTGCGCATTTTTGCCCGTCGGCTCGACCTCTCTTCGCCGGATTGTGCGATGAATATGCCCGGCGATTCGCGCGGCATCAACGCAGCAGGCGCGGAGCAATTCCTTGGCACGCACGGCATGGTCGGCGTGGAACTGCAAGGCCAAGCGGGGCAATCGCTCCGCATCCGCCAAGGCAGCGAGGTGGAAATCCGGCTTCCCATTTCGCCCTCCCAATCGGCCACGGCCCCTGCTGAAATCGCGCTTTGGCACTACGACCTCTTGCAAGCCCGTTGGCTGGAAGAAGGCACGGCGCAGCGCATCGGTAATGAATATGTGGGAAGCGTGAAGCACTTTTCCTTCTGGAATTTCAGCACTGCTTTCAACCTCGTGGAGCTGGAAGGAAAGGTGTTTTTGGTGGACGACCAGCACCCTTTTAGCGGGGCGGTGGTGCGCCTCACCATGACTTCCGACTCCACCAAAGGCTACGCGACGGTCAACGCAAACGGCGCGTACAAAGGCGGTGTGCCCATGGGCGGGACGTTTATCATGGACATCCTGAGCGAATGCGGCGAGGTGATTTTCACGCAAAGCATAGGGCCGATCAATGAGCCTACCATCGAAGCGGATGTCATCGTGCCGAACAACGGTACGCACACGGTGGCGCTCACGGGCCGCTTGCTCGACTGTGCGGGCGCACCCATCAAAAACGGCTATGCGCAGGTGCTTTTGGGCAATTTCAAATGGGTGGCGTTCACGGGCATTGACGGTTCTTTCGCACTGAACAAAACGCGCTGCGACACGAGCGCCGGCACGGGCGTGGTCATCGGTTTTGATCTGCAAAACCTGAAGCAAAGCCCGCCCGACACCATCACGGTGCCGCCCAATGCGGTGGCCGTAGGTGACCTTGCGGTCTGCGACTCGCTCGGCGAATACATCATTTTCAGCCTTGATTACAACGATTTCATCATCGCGGTGCCTGTGGGCGGGGTGCTCGACAGTGCGGGGATGCGCACATTTTTGAGCGGATACAGCACGGTGCAGCACGACGTGGGCATCTCGATGGAGTTTGCCAGCAGCAACCAGCCCGGCATTTTTCCGCTCTCCAACCTTTATGTGAACACGCTGATTTTGAGCGCTGGCTTGAGCGAGGTAAGTGTCGAAGTTGTGGAGCCAGGCTATGCGGTGGGCGACCCGATTGTCGGCACGTTCGAGGGGACGTTCGTTGACCAGTTGGGTCTGACGCACACCATTTCAGGAAGTTATCAGGTGCGGCGGGACTATTGATTTTTCAGTTGAAATAACATCCGTGAGTCTACTTTTCGGCATGGCCTTCGGCTGTGCCGAATTTTTTTTGCCCTGACCCGTAAGCAGCGGCCGCAAATTATTGGCCTATTTGCCACGAAGAGCACAGAGGCTTTCCCTCTTGAGAATCGCTGCGTTAACCTGTGTTTTTATAGGAAAGCCCTGAAGCCAACTAATTTGTGATGGCTACAACTTCGCGCTTCGTGTAATTTTGCCTCCCCCCTTTTTCTTCCAGTTTTTCACCCAACACATTTCCACAGTCAAAAAAGATGAACAAACTCGTTTTCTCTCTCCTCCTCGGTCTGCTCCTCGCAGCCTGCCAGAACACGCCCAAAAATGCTTCCGAAAATACTGCCGCCGCCCCTGCCGCCGCTGCGGAACCTGTACCTCCCTCGCCCGAAGGGATGCAGGAAGCCTCAGCCAATCTCACGACAAACGTGAAAATGATGGAAGACCTCCGCAAACAAGTGGACGCGCTTCCCGACAAAGTAAAAAAGGAAAAGGCTGCCGAAATAGCGGGCTACTACTCCTCGCTCGAAGGCATGATTGAAAAACAAACCGGTATGCTCAACGAGATAAAAGCCGCTTCGCCGGCTCCATCGGGTGCTGCCACCACACAAGAATCCGTGATGCCGAGCAACCTCAATGCGGCACAATTGCAGGATTACAACGAATCTGCTGCCCGATATGCCCAGGAAGCGCAAGCCATGCAAGAGGCGTTGGGGAAATTGGCGGCCCCAACCAAGAAAGGCCAGTGAGTTTGAATGCTCCGTTATGCCACGGCGTACGCGGTTAATGATGAACGATGAACGATGAACGATGAACGATGAACAACCCGAGTCATTGATTTACAATGATTGGGTTGTTCATCGTTCATCGTTCATCGTTTATAGTTCACTTAGAGGCTGCTTTTTCAATTGTCCGAAACATTTCTGCGCGCTGCTTTTTGCGCCGGAGCCGTCTTGGTCGCAGGCGTTGACTTTGAAGGGCGCAGGTTCGGCGCAGGCTGTGCTTCCATTGCAGGCGAACGCTCGGCCTTGCCGCCCGCTTTGGTGTTTGGGATGCTCACCTCGCCCGGGGTGAGGCCGAGTCGGCGGCTGATGTCTTCGGGAATGGCCTTTTTGTGTACCGTGAACGAGATGGTGTTCAGGCGCATGTACGCTTCCGAGCAATAGACGTAGCCCTTGTAGCCGGAGACTTCGCCCCAAGAATTTTTGGTGACGTAGTAGAGGCCAGAGTGCTTCTCGTCGAGCAGCCCGGTGATGTGCATCAGGTGGTCGTCCGTCGTGATCTGGCGGTCAAAAAGTTGCTGGCGCAGTTCCTGCGTGATTTTCGTTTCGGCCTCCCAGAGTTTGAAGGTGCCGGCCTGCGCGATGCCGTCTTTGTCTTTCCACAATGTGGCTGGCGCGATGGCGAGGCCGTTTTGGGTCGAGAAGCCTTCGTTGGTCACGTCGGCATCCCATTCGATGGTGTAGCCCTGTTCGATGGAGCTTTTGGCGCAGCGCATCAGGTCGCTGATCGGCACGTTGTACATCTCGCCGTTGGCCCAGTTGTCGGGGATTTCGAGGATGAATTTCCCCCAAAAGGGGTGGTGCGTGAACGACGTAACGGTCACATAATCCTCGGTTTTGAACCCCAAATAATCGCGGTACGAGCTGGGCGTGAACACCACGTTGTTGAACGTAAACTTGACGGGCACTTGCCCAAACTCGTCGTCGAGCATTTGGTCAACCTTCGCCAGCCAATCGGTGGGGAGTTTGCCTTCCTTGCCTTGTTTCGCCAAGTCGTCGCACAAGTTTTTGAGGGCCTTTTCCAACTTGCTGTGGTTGAGCGGCGCGTCGGAGTTTTTGCGACCGGGGTACGCGCTTTCTGGCATGATGCCGAACTGGGCCACGGCATTCAGCGCGTCGTGCGCGAGGCCGCCTTCGCTAAACTGTGCGTGGCCTTGGCGGCGCACATAGTTCTCGCATTTCTGGCGGTAAATGTTCCGCACGATGTACATCTCCGAAAGGTCAACGTCTTTTTTGCCGAGGCGCAGTGCCTCGCTTTCGAGGAACGAAGCGGTGCTGAACGCCCAGCAAGTGCCCGTTTGGTCTTGGCTTTTCACGGGCGTGGCCTTGTGGCGCTTGTATTCTTTGAATTCGTAGGGTTCGGTTTGGGCAAAAGCGGCGAGCGTGCTGGCCGCGAAAAGGAGGGAAAGCAGTAATTTTTTCATGTTTTTGAATTCGGTTGCTTTAAATTTTTGAGGGCGAAAGGTAGAGGGAGACAGCGATTTTTTGCCTATTTCTCCTTTCGGTTTTAGAAATTGCTTCAACCGGTAGCACGGCATTCATGCCGTCGGGATGAGGCCATTAATGGCCGAACGCCACGAGTGCCGCGCCGTAAACGGCGCTTTTCCCGACGGCCTAAAGTCCGTGCTACCGTTGCACGAACCGCCCCCGCACCACCTCGTTCAAATTGCGCGACACAGGAATCGTTTCTTCCACACCCGCGAGGTGCAGGCGGTAGCCTTGAGCGTTGCCGCTCACTTTTTCCAGCTTGTCGAAATTGACGACATAGGTGCGGTGGCACCTGAAAAACTGCGGCCAATCGGCCAGCGCGTCTTCCATTTTGCGCATCGTGGCGCGGAGCAAGCGGCTGCGGAGTGCGCCGTTTTCAAAGAAAGAGACCTGCACATAGTTGTCCTGTGCGGCGAGGTAGGCGATTTGCGAAGCGTCGAGCGTGAGGGTTTCGTTTTGGTTTTCGCCCACGAACTTTATAGTGGCAGTGGCGGTGGCAGT
>JBJXFT010000378.1:0-12029 GCA_046155725.1 Saprospiraceae bacterium | reverse complement strand
GCTATTATCGCCAACGGTACTGTCGGGATCTTCGCCGTATCGCCAAATGCCTTCACGATGTCGCCCTCCAAGAAGGAGGACTTGATGCGGTTGGCATGGTTCGGGTCGCCGGCGGTGAACACGGTCGTCTGTTTGACCCACAGGCGGCTGCCGCCCAGCGGGTCTTCTTCGGTGCTGACAGGCTCAGCGTAGAGGATATCCTGTTCCGGCAGTTCGATAAAATCGCTCAGCACGGGGTCAGAATATACGCGGACGTGGCCTGGTATGTCGGAATCGCCGATGTAGCCTTGCAGCAGCACCAGCTCTTCGGTGGATTTTGGGTCGGGTCGCACGTTTTTGACAAAAGCGTCGCGCCGAACCCCTTGGCCTTTAGTAGTTGCCATAGTTGGGACTTAGGTTGAATGGTGAAAAATTGGGTGAATTATGGAATAGCACACTATCTCCAAGGAGTTTGCCTGCCAAAAAGGCAAATGGCGGCATGAGGGAGTGCGGGGTTCAGCCCGCGACAAATATTCAAGCACACGGGCTGAACCCCGCACTCCCCCATGGTGGTAGCGGCATGAGTTTATCGTTGGCCGTAGACCAGCAAAACCTTGGTCAGGAAAAGAAAAAAAGAGGGAGCCTGATAAATTGGGGGACATGGCTTGGGGCGAACCAACTGGCTGGATCGAAGTACAAAAGTTGGGAAACTTTCCCTGCCCCTTGCTCAATATTGAAGCAATATTTGCTTAAAAACCAGTCAACGGGATTTTACCCTTTCGGCTTTTCCCCGATCAAAATCCAATTCCCCTTCGTGTCTATCGCCGAAGCCTCTGGGAACACGTTCCTGAAATTGCGCTCAAAGAAACGCTCCGTGACGTGGCGGATGTTTTTGTCGGTACCGTGGAGGCGGTTGAAGAGCAGGAGGCCGCCGGGGCGGAGCAGTTCGGCGCAGTCTTGCAAGAAACGCTCGGTCTCGAATTGCGGGGGCGTGAGTTCGTCCTCGAAGATGTCCACGATGAGCAGGTCGTACTGTTCTTCCGTCACCTGCACAAAAACCTCTGCGTCGGCGGTCACGATTTGTATGGGGCTTTCGAGGCGGGAGAGCGTGTAGCGGGCGGCCATGTCGGCCACCGTTTCGTCCCATTCGATGGCGGTGTAGTGGTAGCGGCGATTGAAAACGGTTTCGAGCATGAAAGGCACCGAGCCGAGGCCGAGGCCGAGCAGCAGCACGTCGTCAATCTTTCGCTCGGCAATTTTCAGGCAGCCAAAAGCGATCATGAAATTCTTGTAAAGGTCGTCCCAGGAGTAGATGGCATCGCCGCTCAACAACTGCAGCCGCCCCCGCGAGAGCACCACGCTGAGTTCAGGGTTTTGTTCCGAAGCGGCCTCTTCCAGCGTGAGGGGCCTGAGGTGCGAGAGCCATTTTTTCCAACGCGGTATACGCATGAAGAGATGAAGTGATGAAGCGATAAAGTGATTCGATAGGCCGGTCGCCTATGAATGTTTGCCGCGCTCGGTGTTCATAGTTCCTCGTTCATACTTCATAGTTAGCTTAGTTTTTCTTCTTCTTGAACGGGTCCCATTTGTCCAACTTGCCTTTCACCTCGTCCACTTTTTTCTGGCCTTGCTCGCCGAGCACTTCGCCTGCTTTTTCGCCGACTTTGTCTTTGGCGGCCTTGGTGGCTTCCTCCAACTTTTTGTCGGCCAATCGTTTCAGGCTGTCGGTAGCCTTGTCGGCGGCGGCTTGGGCTTTTTCTTTGGCTTTGTCAATCTCGCGGTTTGCCACGTTGGTGAGCGAGTCTTTGGCTTTGTCCACGACCGCCGTGACTGCGCCGCTGGCCTCTTCTTTGAGCGTGCTTTGGCCGTCGGAGCCGAGCACTTTCATGGCCACTTTTGGGTTGAACATGGTGCCAGTGAGGTCGAAGCGGACGTTGATGAATTCGCCTTGTGCAAGGCTAACGCCCACTTTGGAGGCTTCTTTGGAGAGCAGGTCAAGGCCCGAATTGGCCGCGCTGCCCAGCGATTTGCGCGGCACTTTGGTCAGCACTTGGTAGTCCATGTCGCTGCTCAGGCCGTGCGAGCCGCCGATCTGCAGGCCCACGTCGCGCACCTGTGTGTTGAAGGGCTTGACGGTGACTTTCCCGTCTTTGATTTCAAACCAGTTCTTGGTGTTTTTCAATTCCAGTTGCTTCAAAAAGCCGATGTTCAATTTGTCGGCAATGGCGTTCATCGGCTTGAAATTGTTGAAGATCGCGCTGATGGTTTCCAAAAAGCCCGCCGCCGAAAGCGTGTTGAAATCGGGCATCATGTCTTTGCCCAGCCCGCCCGACATGGAGAGCGTGGTGTTGAATTTGCCGTCAATCAATTGCGCTATGGGCGCAATGGCCTTGACGGTGGCGAAGGTTTGGAATGCCTCGCGGAAGCCCATGTTTTGCAGCGCCATGTCCATGTTGAAAGTTGGCTTGGCGAGGTTCTGCGTGTTGTAGTCGCCCGTGAGGCCGATTTGTCCGCCGATGACATCCGCCGTGCAGTCTTTCAATTTGGCCACGCTGTTTTTCACCACCACTTGCCCATTCAGGTTGTTGAGGTCGTAGGTCGTGTATTTGACTTTGCCAAAATTCGCGTTCAGCGTCATGTCCATGTTTTCGGGAACTGGGATTGTACCGGCGGCTTCAGCCGCCGTCGCTCCGCCCTTGGGTGCGGCGGCTGAAGCCGCCGGTACAGGTTCGGCCATAAACTGGTTGAGGTCAAAATAGGTCGAATTCAAATTCACCACGCCCGCCACGGTTTGGTTGTCAAAGAGATAATTCCAAGCGTTTATGATTTGGCCGCTGCCGCTCAAGTCGCTGGTGCCGCCGAATTTGAGGCCAAAATTCGAGATGTCCATTTTGTTTGGCGTGAAATGCCCTGCTGCCGACAGGTTTGAAATGTCGTAGGTGTCGTATTTCAACTTGCCGATTTTGCCGTCCACGGTGAAGTCCCACCTATCGAAAGCGGCCGTTGCAGCGGCGGGTGCTTCCACGTCGTTTGGCACCACGCTGCCATCGGCGGGCGCAGGTTCCATCCACTCGTTTGCGTCAAAGTAGTTGGACGAAAAATTGAGGTTGCCGCGCATGGTTTTGGTCGTGCTGAAATAGGCGAGCAAGTTGTCAATGCTGCCCGAAGCGCGGAGGTCGCTGTTGCCGAGTTTCGCGTCGAAGGTTTGGATGTCCACCCGTTGCGGCGTGATGCTCGTGGCGAGTTGGTTGATTTTCACCGTCGGGCTTCCGGCGGCGCGGTAGGTGATTCCGCTCATGCCAAAGGTGCCGGCCATGTTCACCTCGTCGTATTTGGCTTGGTCAATCTGGCTCATCGCGGCCTTCACGGTCATGTTCGCTCTGAGAATGCCGGCCAGTTCCTGCACACCTTCCATCGGGAATGCTTTGGAAAGTTCGCCGAGGTTGAGCGTGCCGTTGAGTTTCATGTCCACCGTGGGGTCTCTTTCGGGGGTTTTCAAGTTGAAATAACCTTCGAGCGGGTTTGAGCCGATTTTCAGGCTGAACTTCGGGATGTTCACCGTCAGGTCGTTGAGCCGCGAAGAGGGGAGTGCGATGGATGCGTCCACATTGATGTTGCTCACGCCGAGCGGCAGGCTGGGGTATTTGAAATCGGCGTTGCCGACCTTGAAATCAAGTTTGAAAGCCGGGTAGGTTTTCTCGTTGTAAGTCCCTTTGGCGAAGCCGGCGAACTGCACCGTGCCGTTGGCTTGCACGTCGTTGTAATCCTTCGTGTACGCGCCGGGGATGATGCTCAGCAGGCTTTTGAAGGTGTTGGCTGGAGTGCCGAAAGTCAGGTCCATGCGAATGTCCTCCGAGTTTTCGGGCATCTGCACCCAGCCGTCGAGCATGAGTTTCAAATCGTTTACCTTCAGGTCGTTTTCTTTGAAGCTGAACTTCATGTTCGCCATGTCGGCGCCCAGGGTGGATTTCCAATCGGCCTGCGCGTTGCGCAAATATTGTACGCCGCCGTAGTTGACGGAGAGTTTCTGGATGGCGGTTTTCATCACCAAATCGTAGAGCGTGGCCGTGAATTCGCCGCTGCCCGTGTGGTCCAGGCCCTCCAGTTCGGCCTTCATGTCAAGACCCCGGTCGTCGTAGAGGATTTTGCCGTCCTCGATGCCGTAGCTTTCGAGTTTGACTGGGGCGGCTTCGCCCGTTTCGGCTGGCTTCGCCGCTTCATCGGGTTTCGTGATGTCGTAGTTCGCCTGCCCGTTGCTCAGCGCGTACACCTTGATGTCGGGCTTTTTGAAAAACAAACCTTTGATGATGACCGCGTCGCCAAAGATGGCCGACCAGAGGTCAACCGCCACGTCGAGCCGCTCGCACTGCACGAGTTTCACGCCCTCGAATGGGCCAGGGCCGTTGGTGATTTCCAAGGCTTCGAGGCCTATGGAGAGTTTCGGGAAGTGTCGGAAGATGGAAATGTCCACGTCGCTGAAATCCAACTTGGCGGTCAGGCTTTCGTTGGCGGCGGTTTTGACTTGCGCCACGATTTCGTCTTTGAAGAAATAAGGGATGGCGACGAGCGCGGCCAAAAGGAGGAAAATGAAGATGGCTATGCCGAAAAGGACTTTTTTCATGGTAGTGCTGTGAATTGGTGAGGGCAGGTTCTTAGCGTTCCTTCGTGTTTGAAAATTCAAACTACGGTGTGTTCATTGGATGAGCAAAGTCACGCTGAATTGGAGCGTAAAGGAAACGATGTTCGAGGCAATTGGTTTTGCACAACGAGGTAGAATCATTTTAGCTCGACTTTATGCATCCATTCCCTCGTATGCACCTCCAGCACTTGTCCGTATTTCTTTTTCTTGAACTCGTTCCGCATTTTTTGAATGGCTGCGCTGCTCAATGGACAACGGCTAACGATGATAAATCCAGAGACCTGTTCAGGCTTGAATTTCAATTTGGGGCGGGCGAAGTCAATGGTGGATTTGATTTGAGAAAAGGCTTTTTGAACATCCGTCCCCTTCAATTCCGTGAAATACAATTCCTCATTGCTGCATCGGCAGAACATAAAATCGCAACGTTCTTGCGACGAATCTTTGGGAATCACGCAGCCGTACACCTTTACCCGACAAAAGGTTTCGGCGGATTTTTTAGGAAGTTGGATGCTGAATTTTCGCCCGTTTTCCTCGCAAGAAAGCAGGTGGTCGAAGCACTTTTCGGGTGCGCCAAAGGCGGTGCAGAGTTTTTCGCAGCACATGGGGATCTCAGTCTTAGAGTTGATATTTGATGTCGGTCAGACTGTTGTGGACTTGGCTGAGTTCGTCCGAAATGTCGTCAAGAGCGTTCGCATCGATGATTTGGTACTCCTCATTCATGATAGAGCGAGCCGTACCATCGGCCACGAAATAGGCGGACACGTCTGCAAAATCAATCTGGCTGGCTGGCGGCACGAGGGCATCCACCTCGGCTTTGGCATCGGGGTTGGCTTTCAGCGCGTTGCTGGCCTCGATACAGTTGTTGAGGGCCGTCAGGATATACGGGCTGTGCGTAGTGATGATAAGGCGGTTGTCGCCCTTGGTGCATTTTTCGACTATATACTCGACGAGGCGTTTTTGGGTGCTGGGGTATAGGTTAAGTTCGGGTTCTTCGATGATGAAGAGGTACTTGCCCTTCTCTTGGAGGTGCTCAATCACGAGTGCCATCGGGATGGCTGTTTGGAATCCTGTGGCACTTTCTGACAATTCTATTTCTTGATTTTTACTCAGTAGAACTTTGTCTTTCCCTCCTTTAAACGAATAAGATGTTCTCAGGAATGGGATTTTGAATTCAGGCTTTCCTTCTCTTGCTATTTCAAATTCGGCGGCAAAGTCAGTAAGGAATCGAGGGATCTTTATATCATTATCAATAAGTTGAAAAATGGATTTTGCCAAGACCGAAACCAAGGGTCTTTCAGCAGGGATATACTTGGGTATGCCGCCTATGTTCGAGAGATACTTCCTTTGAATGCTCATTTCCTCTCTGTTGGCACGGGATCGATTTCGCTCTTCAGCAGTTCTATTGGATTTTATTTGTGAATCGAACAAATCGTTCTCCCATTGCTCTCGTTTTTTTTCATACTGTTCAAAATACTTCGCCAGATCTTCGGCACACATTTCCTTATGTATTTCTCCTTCAAATGTCTGCTGAAAATGTTCTCCCTTAAACTCAACTTTTGACTCGTTACTGATAAAGTTTTCCAAATTGTAAAACTCCCAGGCTACGTTCTTCAATGGTCTTGCTTCCAACAAAATATCACTAAATATCGCTACCAACTTCGCCAGCACACTCTTCCCGCTCGCCTGCTCGCCAATGAGCACCGTCACCTTTTGCAAGTCAAGGTGCGCCTCCCGGATGGGGCCGAAGTTTTTAACCGTGAGCGTTTCTTTTGCCATCAGATAATCAAGTTTTGGCAAAGGTAGGAAAATGTGCCACTGCCCCTCATTCCATCGCATCCACCAAACTCTTCACCCGGAAAGCCTTTTTCGGGTCGGCGATTGTACGGTCGGTTTTGAAGTAGATTTCTTGACGCTCCCCGGGCAGCAGATCAAAATAGTTGTCAGTAAAGAAGCCCTCTTCGTCTGTTTGCAGGTGTACGTTTTTGGCGAGCTTGCCATCTGTTTGCAGGGAGAGCATGTATCCCCCCTCTACTTTTTCTACTGCTGTAATTTTAAGGCCCGGGTTGGGCAAGTTCATTTTGCGAGGCGGCACGGCGTAAAAAAGCCTGCGGCTCCAAATCAAAATATCCCCATCTGTCAGTTCAATTACCACCACACAGTTTTCGGGCTTTTTGCCGTCGAGGATTGTTTTGAGTGGACTCTCCCACAGCACTTTGCTCGAATCGGGCGAAACCAGCAACTCAGGCAGTGTGAATTCAAGCAGTTTCGCCCCCTCGAAAGTATAGGCGCGTACATTGAGCGTCACCTTCACGCTATCCGCTTGGTCGTTCACCCCGTAGATTTTCAGCACATCGCCCTCCAAAATCGGCAGCGCCGCCACGGGCTTGAACGCCTCGCGGGCGTAGTAGTGCAGGGCTTTCCAACGGCCATAATAGTCAATGCTACTCCACGATGCCACTGGCCACACGTCGTTCAGTTGCCAGTAGAGCGTGCCCATGCAGTAAGGCTTGTTGCGGCGGTGGGCCTCTATGCCGGTGCGGATTGCGTCCGCTTGTACTACTTGGCTGACGTACACGAAATCCTCAAATTTTTGGGGCAAGCGGTAGTCGCGCTTCATGTATTCGGCCATGAGGGCATTGCCTCGTGGGAATTTTTGGTGCGTGAGCATGACCTTGGAATCCAATTGGCGGTCGCTTGGCTCGGTGTAAGATTGAATAGTTCGCCAGTCGGGGAAACTTTGGAAGCCATATTCGCTCATGAACCGAGGCACTCGTTTGTTGTAGATTTCAATGGGTTCTTCGTCAATCCATACTCCCCAGTAATGTGAGTCGCCTTCGGTCAACGAATTTGGATTGCGTCGCCCGTACCTTGGCGAGCTTTCCCAGTAGGGCACGCCGCCCGCGTTGTTCTCCACATAAGTGCGCAGCAAATCGTTGAACAGCAATTGGTATTCGCGCCAAAGTTGGGTGCGCTGCGCTTCGTTGAACTGCATCTGCCAGCCCCAGTTGTGCCAGGCTTCGTTGTTCTCATTGTTGCCGCACCAGAGGGCGATGCAGGGGTGTTGGCGCAGCCGTTCGATTTGTTCGAGCGCCTCGAAAGCCGCCGTTTTCAGGAAGCGGCCATTGCCTGGATAAAGGGCGCAGGCGTACATAAAATCTTGCCAGACGAGGATGCCGCGCGCGTCGCAGAGTTGGTAAAACGTCTCGTCCTCATAGATGCCGCCGCCCCACACCCGGAGCATATTCATGTTGGCGGCCACTACGTCGTCGAGCAATTTTTTGGTGCGGGCGGGGTCCACGCGGTCTTGAAAAATATCCTGCGGGATGTAGTTCGCGCCTTTGGCGAACACTGGCTTGCCGTTCAGTTTGAAATAGAACGATTCGCCTTTTTCGTCCTTTTCCGTCACCAGCTCCACGGTGCGGATGCCCATCCGCACGTCTTGTTTTTCAATGGTCTGAAAGCCTTTTTTCACCTCGATGGTAAAATCGTAGAGCGGGTGCTCGCCCATTCCGGCGCACCACCAAAGCCGGGGGTTTTCGACATCGTAGGTCACGGAATCGGTGTGCGTGCCGGGCCACAGCACGCGCTCTTCCACGGATTTGCGCTTGCCTTCTTTGAAAAAGACGGTGACGGGGAATTTCAGGTCCGAACGATAGCGAAAGAGCGCCACCATGCGGGCTTTTTCGGGCGTGATGCTGTGGGTGGTCACGAACACGTTTTCAAAAACCATGTCGTCCCAAGCCCGCAGTTCGGGCTTGTGGAGGATGCCGCTGCCCACGAACCGTGGCCCCCAATCCCAGCCGTAATGGAATTGCGCTTTGCGCGTCATGGTGCGCTGGCCGCCGGGGAGTTCGTAGCCGAGGGTTTTCCAGGCCTCGTCGGTTTTTTTCAAGGGGCTTTCAAAATAGATGTGGAGTTTATTGCCCGTTGGCTTCAAGAAACGCTTGGCCTCCACCTGCCAATCGCGGAACATATTGTCGGCTTCGAGCAGCAGCGAGTCGTTCAGGAAAACCTGCGCGTAGGTGTCCAGGCCTTTGAAAATCAGTTCGACGTGCTTTTTTGCCAGCACCTCGGCGCTCACGTCGAAGGTGGTCTGGAATTCCCAATCTTCCTTTTCTATCCATTGGAGTTTTTCCTCGTTGTCGCGCCAGAACGGGTCTTCAATCATACCATTCTGCAAAAGCGCGGTGTGCGCGCTCACGGGGATTTTCACGGGTTTCCAAGCGGGCGTGTTGGCTTGCCGGAATTCCCATTGGCCGGTGGCAAGGGGCTGACGGAGGGGGGCGTAGTTGGTTTGTGCTTCGGTGGACATGGGCGAGAGGAGGAGGGCGATTGCAAAAAATCTGTTCATGCGGCGAAAATAGAGAGAAGGGTTGTTAGATTTAAAAAATTCGGAGATTCGCGCCGGAACTGAAACCTTGTAGGTTTTTAAACCCTGCGAGTCGGTCCGTTCGACATTATAGTACGTTTGATAGAAACCAGCCATCATCCACTTTTTCCTGCTACATGAAAGTTATCCACCTGCCTCCCTGTTTGCGCCTCATTGCGTTTTTCCAAAAAAATTCAGCCTTCAAAATCGCGCTATTCTTCGCCGCCTTATTTTTTACAGGGAATTTGCAAGCCCAAACAAACCCCTGGTCTCCAGCCCCGCTGGGTGAAAACCTGGCAAAAACAGCGCATACCCCCGATCTGCCAGAACTCGAAAAAGGGGTCCTCCTGCAACTCGACGTGGCGACAATGCAAAGCCTCGGCAAAACTGCCCAAAAAGAGATCAGCGAAACACGCAGCGCCACTACGATCATTGATTTGCCGCTTCCAGATGGCAGTTTTCAAAAATTTAAAATCTGGGAAAGCCCCTTGATGGAGCCAGAACTAGCGGCAAAATTCCCGGAGATTAAAACCTATATTTTGAAGGGTGTAGATGACCCCTTCGCGAGCGGACGCATGTCGGTAAGCCCCGATGAGTTTGGGGCGTTCTTTACTTCACAACAGTTTGGGCAGGAGGTGTATATCCGTAAAGCCTTGAAAAATTCCGCCTCCATTTATCTCTGTTATTGGGGGAAACATGACCCCTCGCTGCAACAACCCTTCAACTGCCTGTGGGAGGGTTCGACAGTAACGCCCGACAAAGCGCACAAAAACATACTGCCTGGCCCGAACGAAACAGGCGACGTATTGCGCGTTTTCAGACTGGCCATGACCATACCTGGCGCGCTTTCGGAAAACTATGGCTGGACAACAAAAGCGCAGGCACTTGCCGCGCTTGTCGCCTTTTTAGGTCAATTGAACACGATATTTGAGCGCGACTTGTCCGTCCGTTTTGTGCTGCCCGTCAAGGAGGATGACATCATTTTCGTAAGCAGTGCCACCGACCCTTTCACGGCTTTAGGCGGCGGCGAAGCTGCCAATGAAAATCTTAGTGTTACGGATCAACTAATCGGCCAGGATGGGTTCGATGTGGGCCTAATCTTCGTCACCGGCGCCTGTTGTGCAGCGGGCAAACCCACGATTTGCGGCGACTACAAGGCGTACAACTTTAGTGCATTTTGGAGCCTGAGGGTCACCGCCCACGAAATTGGGCATCAGTTCGACGCTAACCATACCTGGACCAGTTGTGGGCCATCCAACAACGGGCAATTCGGCACCAACGAGTATGGCTCCGGCACCAGTATCATGTCTTATGCCAACATCTGTGGGGTGGACAACATCCTGCCCGTCGGCGACGAGCATTACTTCGGGGTCTATTCGCAAATCGAAATGACCAGTCACATCAACGCCCAAACTTGCTACAAAACGCTGGAGACGGGCAATCACGTCCCTACTTCGAGCGTGCCTGCGGGCGGTTTTTACATCCCGACCTCTACGCCGTTTGAACTCGTTGGCACGGCAAGCGACGTCGACGGAGACCATCTGACTTACTCCTGGGAGCAAGTCAACATTCGGAATATTGATTTTACAGCGTCCAATATTTCCATCCAAACACCGCCGACCCCGGATGACGGCAATGTGCCGATCGCGCGGATATTCAATCCTTCAAGCTCTCCGCGCCGTACCATTCCGCAACTACCTGACCTTTTATCAAACACTTCGAGCGTAAACGAACGCCTCCCAACCTACTCCCGCAACATCAAATACCGAATGTACGTCCGCGACAACCATCCGGGCGCAGGAGGTACGACGCACCAGCAAGTCAGTTTTGAAGTGGATGGTTCCGCTGGGCCCTTTCTCGTCACTGAACCGAACACCTGTGTGACCTGGCAAGCGGGCAGCACTCAAATTATCAGTTGGGACGTGGCCAATACAAACAACGCCAACGTCAATTGCCAAAATGTAAAAATCAGTCTCTCCCTCGATGGGGGCTACAACTATACCCACGTTTTGGCGGCAAACACGCCAAACGACGGATCGGAAACCATCACCCTGCCCGCCGGAATCTGCTCCAATAAATCCCGGATCAAAATTGAGGCGGCGGACAACATTTTTTTCGATGTTTCCAATGCTGATTTCAATATTGAAACCAATGGGACGCCGATTGTGAAAGCCAACGCCTTGCAACTGGACGGCTCGGACGATCAGGTTGAAATCCAGGACACGACGCTTGGCAACTTCGGCACGGGCGATTTTACCCTTGAAATGTGGGCGCAAACAACGGACAACAACTGTGCGCTCATCGGCAAACGAGCCATCTGCAACTGCGATAATTTTTGGAATTTTTTCATTGACAACGGGCGCTTAAGGGCAGAGTTTTCTGCTTCGAACACTTGCAGTAATTATCTGAATGTTACGGGTTCAATCAACACTTTGGCAGACGGCAACTGGCATCATATCGCCATTGTCCGCAACGGCACAAACCTGCGTTTTTACGTTGATGGCGTTTTGGACCTGACCGCGTTTTCCAGTCAGGATTTTGATAATCCTGCAAAGATCACCCTCGGGAATATTGTCTGTGGAGGGCATAATTTCGGCGGCAGCATGGACGAGATCCGTGTCTGGAACCTCGCCCGCAGCACCGCGGAGATCAACGAAAAAATGAACTGTACGCTCGCAGGAAACGAGGCAGGCTTACTCGCCTACTATCCTGTTAGCAGTCAGGATTGTGGCGCCTGTTCGGTTGGTGCAGGCACGTTTGAGGATAAAACGGCCAACGGATACCATGGCGTCCTGCAAAACGGCGCCTATACGAGCCTTTCGACGATCAATATTCCGGATTGCCCGATCTGCGCGAACGGCCCAATTGCTATCACAACCAATCCCGACAACCAATCCGTTCCGATCGGCGGGACAGCAAGTTTTACCGTTACCGCTTCGGGCAATAACCTGTCGTATCAATGGTATCGTAGCACCAACGGCGGCTTGACTTTTGCTGAAATCGCTGGTGCTACAGCGAATGAATACAGTTTTACCGTCGCCA
>JBJXFT010000369.1:0-6469 GCA_046155725.1 Saprospiraceae bacterium | reverse complement strand
AAAAAGAAGAAAGGGAAGTGATGCGAATGAAGGGTTGGGGCAAGTGCTCCCACGCTTATTGACCGGGCGACTTGAATGCCCCGTTGCCGATCACCTCAATTTCACCACACTCCCCACTTTCCGCAAGCCTGTTTCTGAACGCCATTCGAGCGTGTAATGACCGGGAGGAAGAAAACTCAAATCCAATTTTTCGATCCCGATTTCTTCGGGATCAAGCCTCTCCAAAACCAATATTCCGAGCGTGTTGAAAACACGGAGATGACCGGGCTGGCTTTCGCCCGTTTGCACTTCGACTATCCCTGTGCTGGGGTTCGGGGAAATGAGCAATGCCTGACTCGGGGTTTTAGGCCAAAAATCTTTTGTGCCGACAGGCACTGCCACCGATGTCACGGTGGTGTTGGTGACGATGGGCGCGTTGAAATCAAAATAGATGTAGGCCGTGTTGCGGATTTGTTGCCCCAAGGCGAGGCTGCTCTTTGGCCGGATGCTGTATTTGACAAAACCGTGGCTGGCTGGCTCGTTGAAATCGCTGGGCGGGAGGTCAATTTGGTCAAAAAAGAACTCGACCGCGCCGCTGCCGCGCAGGGTGGTCTGACAAGGGTGCGAGGCGGCCAGCACCTGAAATGAGGAAACGTCGAGCCGCTCAAAATCAAGGGTGTCGGCGATGCGGACGAATTCGGCGGGGTAGGTGCCCGTGTTCTGAAAACGAATGGTGTACGAGAGGGCTTCTCCGGCTGCGATTTGGTCGGGAGAGATGTTGGGCACGTTGCAGCGTTTGTCGTTGGGGTCGTAGGAGCCGAACACTATTTCTGCCAAAAACGATTGGTTGTCAGCAGCGTTTGCGTCGGGCTGCGCCGGGCTGATGCTGGCAAAAGCCGTGACCTCGCTGCCCAAGGGCGTACCGACGGGGACTTTTACGCTGACGATGATTTGGCCTTCGGAAAAGGCAGCGAGGTTTTGAAGGTTCCAGAAAAGCGTGTCGCCGCTCGTGCCATCGGGGGCGGGGAAAGCCGACTGAAATTCCAAGGGCGGATTTGGCACAAAGCGGATGTTCCCATCGGCCTCGGCGGTGCCGAGGCTGTAATAACTGAGGTAGATGTTCTCTTCAAAGCCGGGGCGGAACACGGTCTCGTTGGTCAGTTCGACACGCAGGTCGGTGATGTCGGGCGGGAAATAGAGGCCAAAATTTTTGCCCATTTCAGAACTGGTCACGTTGTAAAATTCGGGGTTGGCTATGACCCATGGGGCGGGCTTTTTCACGCGAAGCGTGTCGTTGTTGAGGTCGGCGAAAAGTTCGTAGGAGCCATCCGAGCCAGCAGTTGCAAAAGACCCTGTGCCTGCCTGAACTATCGCGCCTTGGTAAGGCAGTTCGCCGGGGTCTTGCTGGCCATTGTTGTTGTCGTCGCGATAGACTTTTCCATCGAATTGGGCAAGGTTGATAGACGCGATGGAGCGTCTCCAGAGCGGGGCATTGTTGTTGCCATAATCGAGGTAAATATAGCCGTTGTGGACGAGGAGCTTTGCGTCATAAAAATCAGTATTGGGCAGGTTCGCGCTGATGTCGAACCATTGGTCGTTTAGCCCTTGGCTCATGAAAATGCCATCATAAGTGAGCGCTACGACGATATTGCCATCAGAGGCGAGGTAATCAGCCCCAATCGGGAAGCCATTGCTGTGCAAGAGGTTGTTGCTTATTTTGGCAAAGGTCAGCCCGTTGTTGCTGGAGACCATGATTGCGTTGTAGTCATAAGCGAACAGATGGTTTCCATCAGAGTACAAGATAGCACCGCCGCTACCTTGAGCCAGTTCATTCAACCCTGCACCCACAGACTGCCAAGTGATGCCGCCATTATTTGAGCGGAATAGCCCAAGATTGCTCCGCCATTCAAAAAGGTAGTCCCCATGAGCCGTGGGAATATAGCTGCTTGTTCCTCCTGTGGGCGACCAACTTACGCCATTGTTGGTGGATTCGTAAATGATGGCGGGGGTATTCCAGGAAACAGATTCCACTCGGTAGAGATGGTTTTCGGTGGCAATCAAGGTATGGTCAGCATTCCCTAAGAGCGTACCTACCGGCTGCCAATGGCGAGGGTTGGCATCGGAGCGGAAAATTTGGCCATAATAGTTCACCCCAAAGAAACTTCCATTGTGCTCGACATAGGGAGGATGTGGAAAATAAAAATCTGGTAAGGGCGAAAACCAGATTTCTCCGTCATCTTCGGAGAACTGGAAGCCCAAGGACAAATAATCGCCGAGTTTGGCAATCCGTCCGCCAGTGAATATGGGGAATTCTTCGCCAGAAATACCTGTATTGAGGATTTCCCAGTAATTGCCCCCGTCCGTAGAACGAAGTGAGCCAGCCGATGTACCGAGGAGCGTGGTGCTCCCAAGGTTGGCGACGTCGAAAATGGCAATGCCAGCATCTTCGACCAGGGTCGAGTAGGTCTGCCAAGTGGAGCCTCCGTCAGAGGAGTATTTGAGCGAAGCGTCGATAACCGGGTAGGCGTGGAAAAACCATTGGCCTGATTTCCAAAAAACGCCAAAAGATTGGCTGCCGGGATAAACCATAGTCCAGCTAGCCCCATTGTCCACCGAGCGCTGCAACCCTGTATTGGTGTTGAGCATGATGGTATCGCCGTGTAGCGCAAAGCCCCTTGCCCGGTGACCTTCGTACACCAAGGCCCAAGTGCTGCCCTCGTCGGTGGAGCGCAAGAGGGAGTCTTTCACAACTGCCCACACTTCATTGCCCTTTGTTTGCATGAGCAAGGTATTGGGGTAGTACAACTGGCTGAAGTCAAGCACGGGCACAGGCGCGGCAGGGTTGGCCTTATCGTAGCGGTAAATCGCGCTCTGGGTTTCAAAAAGAATGTATTGGTCGGTGGCGGCAAGCCCGTCAGGATAGCCAAGGCCGCTGGGGAGTTGGCTGCTGAGCAAAACCCAAGTCTGGCCTTGGTTGCTGCTGCGGTAAAGCCCTTGGCTGTATGCAATGGCATAGGCATCGTTGCCCGATTGGGCAATTGCAGATCCGTAGGAGGTACTGAAAGTGAGGTTTTTTGACCACGAAAGGCCGTCATTGGTGGAGCGGTAGCAGCCAGTTTCGCCTTGTGCTACCCAAACGCCCCCGATGTCGAGGATTTTGGAAATGTTCTCGTCGCCCGGCGCGGGCGCGGCTGTCCATTGGGCGGGCAGCGCATGGGCAAAAAAGAGCATCAAAGAAAAAGCAGTGAGGCGGAAGGCGGAGTAGCGGTTTGTCATTTTGTCAAAGATTTTGGATAGGTGAAAAAGTCGGTCGGGTTAAAATGGGGCGCAACAAGTTCCAGCATTGTGCAGACAAGCGTTCCCCATTTTGAGGCTTTCGCCAATTTTTGTCAAACAAGAAGATTGACGCACTGAACAGCTGCTGGGTTGGGCTGGGCTTTGCTACTTTCGCTGCATATATTTTGAACGACCCAACCTGCCGCCTCAAGATATCGTTCTGCAACAAGCCCCATGAAACCAAGACACCCTTCCCGCCCCAAACGCCGTTTCCACCTTTGCCTCATTTTTCATTTTTCAAAAAATATTTGCCCGCCATGCGAAAAACATTCCGCCCTGTCCTCCCCCTTTGCCTTTTCGTTTTTTCTTCCCTGTTCCTGCACGCCCAATGGGCCAAAACCAATGGCCTGCCCGGTGGCGACGTGGGCGGTTTCCTCCACTATGGCGATACTGTGCTGGCCAATGTAGGCGACGAACTCTATTTCTCTGCCAACCACGGACAAACGTGGTCGCTCATGCCACTGTCCAATGGCGTCACGCTCTATGAATCAGATGCCGACGGGCACACCATCCTGGGACGCAGGTACGACCCCAACACGGGCTATCGGCTGGTGCGCTCTGAGGATTTTGGGCAGAACTGGCTTCCCATCGCTTCGGTGGACACGATGTTTTTTTACGAAACATTCTTGGCCTTTGGGTACATCTATGCCAGCGATCACAACGGGCTTTACCGAACCAACGACGACGGCGCGACTTGGGAATACGTCACTACGCAGTTCGTTGGAACCATACAATTCGATGGCCAGCGCATGACTGGGGTAAGTCAGTCGGGAATTGTACAATCTACCGATGGTGGCTTTACTTGGAACACCATTCTACAAGTCTCCGGCAATGTCATTGACATGCTCCAGCACGAAAACCACCTTTTTGCTTTTATGCAAAATGCCAACCACGGCTGCTACGCTTCGAGCGATTACGGCCAGACTTGGCAGCAATACACGGGGCTGGGCTTTGACCAAGTGTATGACTTTTTCTGGCACAACGGAGCGATCTATGGCTTGGACAGCGACCAGCTCCGCAAGTCGCCCGACCTCGGCCAAACATGGGTGAATGCCCCATTGCCCCCCGATGCCTATTACCCTGCTTTCAACGGTGTTTCGACGGGCAATGCAATCCTGATCGCTGGCTTCTACAATACCGAACCGGGCAGCATTCTGCGCAGCACCGACGACGGCGATTCGTGGTTTGCCGCCGATTTTGGCACCGTCGCCGCCTCTGGCAAACTCCGCTCTATTGGCAACACGCTCCACGCGGCCAGCCAAGGCGGCATCTTCCAACTCGATACAGATGGTGTCAACTGGACCAAGCAAGTTTTGAATTATACCCCATCGCAATTCAGCAGCGGAGGGTTTACGGATTATGTCCAGTCAGGTGACAATTTGCTTTTCAGCCAAGGCGGTTCTCCACAGGTCTCTCTCGATGGGGGCGCTACTTGGTACGAGTCGTTTGTGCCGGGACAGCCGTGGGGCGGCGGCATACCCTACCTCGAAGCTGTGGGAGACAAGGTGCTGGGCATAGGCGACGACATAGATTTCTCAACGTTTTATACCTCTGACAACCACGGCCTCACCTTCTTGCCCATCGAAAGCCTTTATGACCAACATCAAACCCAAATAGCAATGCTCGACGTGGACCAAGGCAAAGCGTTCGCCCTTGGATACGACCACAAAATCTACCGCTCCGACGATGGCTGCAACAGCTGGGTCTTGCAAGCAGGGCAGATACCCACAGATTCTATCGGGGGCTTTTCCAGATTGATGGTTCGAGGCAATGTGATAGTCCTGCTGCCAGCTTACTATGTCAAAAAGATGCTCTACTCCAAAGACGCTGGGCAAACATGGACGTTCATCAACCTCGCCACAGCAGGCCTGCCTTTCGGCGACGGACTCTTCAACGACCTTCTTTATATTGGAAACTACCTCGTGGCCGCCAACAAAAACGGCGTTTTTCTTTCCCAAAATGACGGCACCGACTGGGCAGCGTGGAACGATGGAATGAATACAACCCACATCACCAACCTCGAAGTCCACGACGGCTACCTGTGGGCAGCCACGTCTGGCAACGGCATTTGGAAACGCTCCCTCACCGAATTGGGCATGAAGCCCGTAGCGGGCAAGGTTTTTTTTGACGAAAACGCCAATGCCCTGCAAGACCCCGGCGAGCCAAACCTGCCCAATGTGGTGGTGCAATCCCTCAGCACCAACGCCTACACCAATTCCCGCCCCGACGGCACTTACGACCTGCTCTCCAACCTCGCCCAAGAGCAACTCAAAGTACACCCGCCCAAAACCTATTGGCTGGCCACGCCCGCTACCCAAACCGTGGCGGTGCCCAGTGCAGGCGCTGACTTTGCCTTGAGCCTCGACCCAGCCGCCAAAGACCTCTCCGTGCAACTCACCAACGCATCGGTGCTGCGCCCCGGCTTCGAGACAAATTATGTGCTCCATTGGCGCAACCACGTTCCCATTGCTGCCACGGGCGTTTCGCTGACGCTCACTTATCCGACCGATTTGCTCGACCTGCTCGAATCCATCCCAGCCCCCACCACCCAATCGGGCGGAACGCTGACTTGGGAATTGGGTGACGTGGCAGCCGAATCGGTAGGGAATATCCTGCTCCGTTTCAAAGTACCTGTTTCGGTTTTGCTCGGCACGGAAGTCTGCGCAACGGCAGCCATCAGCCCGCTTGCGGGCGACCTCGCCCCCAACGACAATGCCCGCGAACACTGCGAACCCGTAGTCGGCTCCTTCGACCCCAACGACAAACAAGCCGAGCCATCCGATTTCCTGACTCCCGCCCAGCTGGCGGCCAACGACCCGATCACCTACACCGTCCGTTTCCAAAACACGGGCAATTACCCGGCGGCGTTTGTGCGCATCGCCGACACCTTGCAGCAAAATTTTGACCCTGCCAGTTTCCAGTTTTTGTCCTCCTCGCACCCTTGCACCTGGAGCCTGCGCGGGCAAGGGGAAGTGGAGTTCTTTTTCAGCAACATCGAACTGCCGCCCACCACGACCGACGAACCGGGCAGCCACGGCTTTGTGAAATACAGCGTCCGACCGCGCCAAAACCTCCCGCTCGGAACGCCCCTGCGCAACACCGCCCACATTTTCTTTGACTTCAACGCCCCGGTGACCACCAATACCACCGAGAC
>JBJXFT010000366.1:0-8329 GCA_046155725.1 Saprospiraceae bacterium | reverse complement strand
TATGTTCAGCGACAAACTCCTTTCCCTCCTCCAAACCCTCTCGAAAGTGGAGCGCAACCGCTTTCGGAAATACCTGCTTTCGCCCTACCTGAACGACCAGCCCGACCTGCTCTTGCTCTTCGACGCTTCCGACAAGGCGCTCCGCGACGGCACATTCGACCAACTCGAACGGCAGCAGGTGTGGCAAAAATTGTACCCCGATAAACCTTACAACGATGCCCAGCTGCGCCGCCTCGCTTCCGACCTAATTCAAATGGCCTTGCGGTTTCTTTCTGCCGAAGCCCGAAGCCAAAACCCGCTGGCCGAAGCCCTCGACCTGCAACGGCTTTTAGAAAAAACCGAACTCAAGAAACACTTGGCTGGGGTGGAGCGAAACATCAGCCGCTTGCTGGATGAAGTCCCCGGGCAATCTACGGAGTATTACCTCGCACAGTTCAATCTGCACAACAACGTTTCCAATCGTGCTTCTAAAAACCTTTCGGCTACTGGCTACGCCAACAAACTGCCTTACGCCGATTTTTACTTAGAGTGTTTTTACCTCACCCAAAAATTGAAAATCTATGTCGCTTGGCTGCTGTATCAAGGCTCACGAGTCGCTGAAAAGAATGTGGAATTGCCCATGGGCTTTTGGGGCCATCTTGAACACGAGCGGTTTGCTAATGTCCCATTGCTAATGGTTTACCGCCG
Organism: Saprospiraceae bacterium; assembly: GCA_046155725.1. Classification (GTDB taxonomy): domain Bacteria; phylum Bacteroidota; class Bacteroidia; order Chitinophagales; family Saprospiraceae; genus M3007. The sequence continues at coordinate 7,642 of JBJXFT010000366.1, read as the reverse complement.
GGTAGTGCATTGCCTGACCGAACCTGAAAAGGAAGAAGAGTTCAAGGGACTTCTCGAATGCCTTGATAGCCAAGCAGAGCATTTGGCAAAGGACGACCTCCGAAATTGCTACTTCATCGCCCAAAACTACTGTGCGCTAAAAATCAACCAAGGGAAGCGCGAGTATTATCGAGAGGTGTTTGAGATTTTCAAAAAAATCATTCAAAAAGGGATTCTCCTTGAAGAGGAAAGCCTATCGGAAGGCATTTTCAAAAACATTGTCACGGCTGGATTAGGAGTGGGAGAATTTGAGTGGACAGAAAAATTTATTGAAGAATACAGCCTTTATCTTCCTGTGAGAATTCGAGAAAATGCTCGAACTTTCAATCTTTCCTATCTCTTTTTTCACCAAAAAAGATACTCCGAGGTTTTAAACCTGCTCCAAAATGTAGAGTACAATGATGTGGTTTATGTGCTCGGTTCAAAGATTATACTAATCCAAACTTACTACGAGCTTAATGAAATTATGGCAATGGATTCGCTCACTGATAGCTTCCGCATCTATCTGAGGCGCAATAAGGTAATGTCCAAAAACCTAAAACGAGAATACATAAACTACCTTGGGTTTGTCAAAAACCTGACAGCGCTTATCGGAGTTGAGAAAAAGACAATTGCAAAATTTCGGGAAAAAATAATGGCCACTACTTCCCCTACACACAAAAAATGGCTGCTCGAAAAAATTGATGAACTGCAAAAAAAATAGCCTCGCCCTGCTCCTCGCCTGCTGCGCCGCCACACTCCCAGCGCAAAAAACCGCGCTCGAAGCCACGGCCTACCACGGCTCGGTGTGGCGACACACCCCCAAACTCAGCACCCAAACCGGCGAGGCCATCGGCGGCCAAGAACTCTGCCTGCGCATCCACACCACAGGCCGGCACGACTGGCAGGCTTGGCAGCGATACCCCGCGTTCGGCCTCTCGCTCGCGCACTTCCGCCTTGGCGAAGGCTCGCACGGCCACGCCTTCGCGCTGTGGCCCCACTTGAGCATCCCGCTCGTTCGGGCGGGTTGGTTTTCGGCGCACTTCCGGGTCGGCACGGGGCTGGCTTGGGTGACGCGGCCCTACGATTGGTTCGACAATCGCGGCCAAAACGCCATCGGCTCGCACTGGAACAACATCACCCAATTCCGACTCGGCGCAGAATGCCGCGCCACGCCGCAATTGCGGTTCAGCGCGGGCGGCAGCATGACCCACTTTTCCAACGGCGGCTCGGCTTTGCCCAATCTCGGCATAAATGTTTTTTCCGGCTGGGCGGGCGCAGCGTGGTTTTTTCAGCCTTTGAAAAAAGAAGGTTTGCGGCCTGCAGCCACCAGCAAGCGCGATGTGCGGCGGCGTTTTGGCGGGCAAGCCCAGGGTGGGCTGGCGCGGCTTGAAATTGCTTCGTTCGATGGCCCCAAACACGCCGTCTGGATTGGCTCGGCAGCCGGTTATTACCAAATCAGCCAAATCAACCGCGTGTTGATGGGCGTGGATTATGAGGCCAACCGGGCTATTTTTGAATGGGGGCTGCACTCGGCGCGGTTTGCCGACAAGGCGGCTGCGCGGCAAGGCTCCACGCGCGTGGCGGTTTTTGTGGCAGAGGAATTTTTGTTCGGCGACATCAGCATCGTGCTGCAAGCGGGGCGATATGTGGGCAAGGGCATCAACCAATATGTGCCGAAGTCAAGCTATGCCAAACTCTCCGCCCGCTACTATTTGCCCCCTCTGTTTGGCACCGATTTGAAGCCTTTTGCGGGCATTTCCATCAAAGCGCACAAGTTTACGGCAGAGTATATTTCGGGGAATGTGGGGCTTTCGTTTTGAACACTTCGTGTTCATTTTTTAAAACACTAAGGGAGTAAGGGACACTAAGCGTTACACCTTAGTATCCCTTACTCCCTTAGTGTTTTAAAATTTTCGCCCCGGCGTGTTGGCCTCAAATCACTTGTTCGCCAACTGCCCACAGGCCGCGTCAATGTCTTTGCCCCGGCTGCGGCGCACGGTCACCGTCACGTCCTCTTTAGCGAGGTAGGCCGCAAAAGCGTTCAGCCGGTTCTCGTCCGATTTTTCAAAAGACAAACCTTCGATGGGGTTGTACTCGATGATGTTCACCCGCACTGGGAACCGGCGGCGGCAAAGTTGCACCAGCCGGGCGGCATCTTCGAGCGAGTCGTTGAAGCCATTGAAGGCGATGTATTCGTAAGAGATGCGGCACTTTGTTTTCCAATAGAAATATTCGAGGCTCTCCATGAGCGCGGCGAGGTTGTTCGATTCATTGATAGGCATTATCTCGTTGCGCTTGCGGTCGTCGGCGGCGTGGAGGCTGAGGGCAAGGTTGGAGCGGAAACCGTCGTCGGCGAGTTTCCGAATCATCTTGGCGATGCCCGCCGTGCTGACCGTGATGCGCCGCGCACCAATGCCCAATCCATCTGGCGCGGGCGCGGTGATGCGCTCGATGCTTTCCATCGTGCCGGAATAGGTCAGCAGTGGCTCGCCCATGCCCATGTACACGATGTTGGTGAGGGGTTTGCCAAAACTCTCGAGGCTTTGGCGGTTCACGGCCACTACTTGGTCCACGATTTCGCCCGCGCTGAGGTTGCGCTTGCGGCCCATGCGCCCCGTGGCGCAAAACGCGCAAGTGAGGCTGCAACCCACTTGTGTGCTGACGCAAACGGTGTAGCGGTCGTCGTCCGGCACGGGTATCAGCACACTTTCGATGCGGTGGCCGTCGTGCGTCAGCCAGCGCGATTTGATGGTGCCGTCGGCACTGTGCTGGGTCTTGTCTTCCGAGAGGCTGTGGAATGTGAACTGCTCGGCGAGCCGGGCGCGGAGGGCTTTGGGCACGTTGGTCATAGCCTCCCAATCGGAAGCGCCTTTGACCCAGAGCCATTCGTAGGCTTGTTTGGCGCGAAAGCGCGGCTCGCCCCAGGAAGCGAAAAGGACTTCGAGGTTGGAGAGGGAAATGGAGCGGATGTCTTGCTGTTCGAGCATGGGTGGGAGGTTGGTATTTTATGGGTAATGGCGCAGCACGGAAATGATGGCTGTGCAAAATGGCTCGAATTTGCCGGCGACTTTTTGGCGCAGCGCTGCGATTGCAGCGGAAGTGTCCATATCATCTGACAAGATTTCGAGGATGTATACTTCGATGGCCGCGCTGCGCAACGTGTTCAACGCCCGTGCATCCAAGCCAAAAAATTGGATGGTTTTTGAAGCACCTTCGTCGCCATCTTTCGCATGGATTTTCCCCAATTCATCAAACTCAAAAAATGCCTCGCAGTCAGATTGAAAAGGAGAGACAACCTGAATAGGCTTGGTCGGATCGCTTTTGCCTTTTTTGGCATCGCAATAGAGTTCGCGGGGTTTGTCAGTATCCCTTTCTCCACCATCGCAGCAAGCCAATAGGTTTTCATAAGAGAACACGAGATGAGGATATTTGCTTTTCTCTTTGGGCAGGAAATGGTCGAGTTTGGTGGTGTGGCTGTCGCTTATGGAGCGGGTGCAGTAGCAGCAGAGGTAGCCTTGCTCTTCAAGTAGGGCGCGGCGGAGCTCATCTTTGGAATATGGAGTAGCATCTTCCACTTCCGTTTCTGGCCTCGGCGGTTTTGACGGCAACATCTCCCAGACCACATCCATGTTCGTCACCTCTTGGCTCTTCTGCTCAATGGCATAGCGATGGTGTTCCTTCCACGCGATAAATGTCGGTGGCTCGGGGTTTTTGACAATGTGCTTCATGAGGCCAGAGCGCGTTCTTTTCGGCGGAGCAGGATGTCGGCTTTGACAAATTCTGGCTCGTCGGTGCCGATTTTTTCTTCGATTTGCTGACGCAGGCGAGCGGCGGCATCCAATTGCCCATTACGTAGCAGGGCGAAGTATTCTTCCAAATCTTGTTGCACCTCCTCTGGCCTTTCGTCGTCTTCCATGATGACGTGGAGTAGCCAGTTGTTGTCGCGCCCATAAGTATCGCGCGGATGAATTTGGAAGTTCTCAATCTCGAATACGCCCCCGTTTTCTACTTCGCTCAACACTTGTGGCGAGTGCGTGGCGATGATAAACTGAATGTTCGGGAAGGTGGCTTGCAGTGCAGGGATGACTGCCCGTTGCCATTTGGGGTGGAGGTGGAGTTCTATTTCGTCAATTAGCACCACGCCGGGGCTTTGGAGCGGGTCGGGCATTTGGGGGTTTAGGATGGTGGCCCGTCGAGCGATGTCCGCGACCAATAGAATAAGCGAACGTTCACCAAAGGAGAGTTGAGAGAGTTTGAGTTTCTGTCCTGCCTTTTGGATGTAGAGTTCAGAATTGCTGGAAGGTTTAGAAAAATCAACTTCCCCATTGCTTTGTCGTTGTACTTTCAAATCGGAGTAGTCAGCATTCATCTTTGACAGGAAAACAGAAATGGCTTGGCGAATAGTTTTGAGGCGGGGACTTTGGTATTTTAAATCCTGATTTTCAAGTTTTTGTTGGTTCTCAAGGTCTTCTTCATACCTGAACCATGCAATAAAGTCAGAAAAAGTGTTGATCCCTGCATCAATTGTATAATTATATCCGGAGGTGCGCCCGCTATTCATGTCTATTCTTACACTGCTTGTTCCCCGATAATCGCTGTCAACCACTTCCCTATTGGTCTTGTAATAAACAACGAGCGGTTGAATATCTTCGGTTAAACGATGACTTGGCAATGTCCAAGTAGGTGAATTCCCAAGGGGCAATTCTGAAGAAAATGACTCGTCTTCACCTAATAAAAAATACTTGGCGTTAATGCTTGCTTTATTTTCTCCTATTAGTATATCATCATCTTTCCATCCAAATCCAAAAGGAATGGACCGCTGAAAAATGCTGCGAAAAACAATCGCCACCGCATCCAACACCGCAGTCTTCCCAGCCCCATTCCATCCAAAGAACACCGCCACATTCCCCTCTGGGAAATTGACAGATGCTTTTTGAAAGCCCCGGAAGTTTTCGAGTTCGAGCCGTTTGATACGCATATCATAGTGAGTTGAAATAAAGCAATGTCTTGTGTTTCATCAATTGTATATCTCCTTGCGATGGCCGACAGCAACAATATCAACCACCAAAACCTCGTCAAAAATATCATAGATGATGCGGTAGTTTCCCTGCCTGACACGCCAACCCTCGCGGCCTCTCAATTTTTTGCAACCAGGTGGCCGAGGGTCGTCGGCCAGTGAAAGTATGACTGCTGACAAAGTTTCCACAACGATATCAGGAAGTTTGTCCAACTGCTTTTGAGCAGTCTTGGTGATCACTATTTTGTACTCAGGCATGGCTCAGAGCTCGGCGTTGGAGGAGATATTCGTTGAAATCCATGCGCTCTTCTTGGCGGTTTTTCACCTCGTCGTAGAGGCGGATATCTTCCAATTCTTCCAATTCTTCGAGCAGGCGCTCAAATTCTTCCATCGGGAGTACGACCGAAATTTTGTGGCCGAGATCGTCGGTGATGTAGTGCGGAGTGAGAGTCATGGCGTGAAAATTTGTTTAACAAAGGTACTCAATACGCCCCAAAATACCTCCTCAAAAACCACTCGCCCGCCAGCAGCAATGCCAGCAGCGCGAATATCCATTTGAGGTTGATGAGCGGGTTGGTCTGCGTCGTTTGGTAGATGACGGGCTTCACCGTTTCGTTGGCTTTTATCTTCTCGGCGATGCTGGCGAGTTGGGTGGGGAACACCGTTTCGCCACCGAATTTCGCGCTCAATTGGCGCAGCACGGCGTGGTTGGCCGTCGTCTCAAACAATTCCAATTCAATGGGTTGCACACTGAAACGCCCCTCGTAGGCGAGGCTTTGGCTGTTGAAAGTGACCGTAGCCTTGTAGGTGTAAAACCCGATGGGGAGGATGCCCGCGTTGAGCGAATAGCCCTTGCCAATCTTGTTGAACGTGTAGGTGAATTCCTTGCCGTCGCGGTTGCGGATGCTCATCGCCACATCGGGGTCGTTCACCAATTCGTAGTTGTCGTTGTAAAGTTCGCCGCCGAAAGTGACGGGTTCGTTTTCGTTGAAAATGTTTTTGTCCAGCGTCACGCGGAACTTGCGCTTGTCCTCCTTGAGCGAAAGGTACTGCACCGTTTTCCCCACCAACTCGTCAAAAATCTCGTGGTTTTGGTGCTGCAAATAATCGAACAGCCGCCAGCGCCACAGCCCCTCGCCGAGCAAAATGCCGGTTTTGATGCCATTCGTTTCGCCCACCGCCAACAGCGGTTGCTCCGTGTCCACCTTGCCGATGCGCTTGCGGAGCAGCACTTGCGCTTGCGGCGTTGCCCCAAAATTGCCAAAGGCCGAAGTCATCGGGTTGAACTTTGGCAACTCCTCCAGCACCCTCGGGCTGAGCGCGAATGCGGCGAACTGCGGCGACACCCGGCCCTGCACCTCGTCGCTCTGCGAGCCGTCGCTTTGAAGGCTCACGAGGCCCTGCGCCCGGGCCAGTGCGGCGTAGCCCGTCTGCATCCCAGCGATGAAAAGACGCGGGATGCGCTTGTCGTTCAGCGTGTTGAGCAAGCCCGAAAGGTCGTTCGTGGTGGAAGGCAGGTTGTGCAGCACCACGAAATCGAACTTGCCCACATCCAAGCCCGGGTCGCCGATATAGGCCGTGCTGACTTGGTAATTCTTGTTGATTTCCAGCGTCGTTTTCAGCGCGCTGAGGTCGGGGTGTGGGCTGTTGGCGAGCAGCAGGATTTTCTGGCGGGCATCCAGCACATCAATAAAAATCTCGCGGCGGTTGTTGGCCGTGCTGGCCTCGCCGGGCAACGCGGCAACACTGATGATGTAGGAAACCACGCCCGCTTGGTCTGCGTCGAGCAGCACTTCTTTGGTCGTGAAAAAATCGTTGCCGACCAGCGACACCGGGATGCGCTGAAGTTCTTTCAGCCCCGAATCTGTTGATTTTGAAACCGTCAGCACCGTTTGTTTCCCCGCGAGGTTGGTGGCGGCGAGGTCAATTTGCAGCGTGAACTTGTCGCCGAGATACGCGATTTTGTTGTGGAAAACCCGCTTCACCAGCAAGTCGCGCTTTGGCGTGGTGTCGCCCAAGGCCACCGTGTACACGGGCGCGGAAAGCGGCGCGTCGGAATAGGCCGGGTTGCTGCCCTCGTTGTAAATACCGTCGGAAGCCAGCACCACCGCGCCAAGGTTTTGGCCACCGTAGAGGTCATACACGCCGCGCAGGAGTTCCGAGAAGTTGGTGACTTTGTCTTTGAAATTGAAGTCCGCGCCCTCGCGCACATTGTCGCCGAAGGCGAGTTCGTGCACTTCGTAGTTCTCCGCAAGGGAATTTTTCAACGCGCCCCAATCCTGTTTGTAGCGCTCCAAAGCCTCGCCCTGCAAATCAGAAGACACGCTCTCCGAGTGGTCTTGCGCCAGCACCACGATGGGCTTTTTTGTTTCGGTGAAAAAACTTTTGAGCAGCGGCGACAGCAACAATGCGCTCAGCAAAGTGATCACAAGCCAGCGCATGGCGCCGAGCCAACGGCTGAGGGTCGGGGCGTTTTCGCGGAACGTGGTGTCGCGGTAGTACAGCAGCAGCGCGTAGCCAAGCCCCAGCAGCGCGCAAAAAATCAGGAACCAAGCGGGGTATTGAAAAGAGAGGTCGAGCATGGAGGAATCGTAGTTTGCCTGT
>JBJXFT010000362.1:0-20811 GCA_046155725.1 Saprospiraceae bacterium | reverse complement strand
CCACCTCGGTGCTGCCCGTGAAGGAGACCTTGCGCACCACCGGGCTATCGGTCAGCACTTTGCCGATGGTGGGCGCGTCCATGCCCGTCACGAGGTTGAGCACTCCGGCGGGGAATCCGGCACGGACAGAGAGTTCGGCCAGTGCGAGGGCAGAGAGTGGGGTTTCCTCCGAAGGTTTGAGCACCACTGTGCAGCCCGCCGCGAGGGCGGGGGCGACCTTGCGCGTGATCATGGCGTTGGGAAAATTCCAGGGCGTGATGGCGGCCACGACGCCCACGGGTTGTTTGACCACGAGCAGCCTCATGCCTGGCAGGTGCGGCGGGATGATGTCGCCATAAGCGCGTTTGCCTTCTTCTGCAAACCACTCGATGAACGTGGCGCCGTAGCGCACTTCGCCTTTGGCTTCGGCGAGGGGCTTGCCCTGTTCGAGGGTCATGAGCAGGGCGAGGTCATCGGTATTTTCCAAAATCAAGTCGTGCCATTTGCGCAAAATAGCGGCGCGGGCGGTGGCGGTCTTGGCGCGCCATTCGGGCAGGGCGGCTTCGGCGGCGGAGATGGCGCGCCGGGTTTCGGCTGCGCCGCAATCGGCCACGCGGGCGAGCTCATCGCCCGTGGCGGGGTTGGTGACGGGGAATGTTTTTCCGCTATCGGCAGCCGCCCATTCGCCGTTGATGAAGGAGTCGCGGCGCAGGAGGGTGGAATCTTTGAGTATGGGCATGGTGGGTGGGTGGTTGATTCGTGGATTTGAAATGCCCGGTCTTGAAATTAGTTGTGCAGGCTCGGCAAATGTCCGAAGCTTTCTTTTGAATTTTGCAGCGTAAATCTTGATGGTCATTATGAAGGCCTCCTTTGACAATCAAAAATCGTAAACCGAAAAACGCGCATGACCGAACTCATCTGGGACGGCAAATACAAGGATGGCAAAAAAGCCAGTCCCGTCCGCATCGCCCTCCCTTTCCAGACCATAGAGACCGTAAACGAAAAACGAAAGGCCGGCCTCCAGACCGACATTTTCGCAGCAGCAGCCACCGCCGCCGCGCAGGAAAGCGGCTGGAAAAACCGCCTCATCTGGGGCGACAAAAAATACGTGCTGCCCTCGCTCCTGCCCGAATTCGCCGGCAAAATCAAGCTCATTTACATTGACCCACCCTTCGACACCGGCGCGAATTTTTCGTTCACCGCCACCATTCCCGGCTACGATTCGGGCGAGGCCGACGGCGACCCCGACGGCGCGGAAATCTCCTTCACCAAGCAGCCCTCCGTCATCTAGCAGAAAGCCTACCGCGACACTTGGGGGCGCGGGCTGGATTCCTATTTACAGTGGTTTTACGAGACCGCCGTCCTGCTGCGCGAACTGCTGGCCGAGGACGGCTCCATTTATGTCCACCTCGATTGGCACGTCGGGCATTATGCAAAGGCTGTTTTGGACGAGGTGTTTGGAATTGAAAATTTTAGGAATGAAATTATTTGGAAACGCCGAGTTGGTTCAACGAGTGCGGTGCATGAATCCAATCGTTTTGGGATTTGTACGGATTGCATCCTGTATTACGCAAAATCAGAAAAGACCGATTTCAATGTTCAATACAACCTCAATTCCCCTGAATATCAAGAATACATTGAAACGAGATTTACAAACATTGATGAAAACGGGAAACGGTATCAACCAACAAGTTTGGTCAATCCCGGTCATCGCCCCAACTTGATTTATGACTATAAAGGCTATAAATCACCGCCAAACGGCTGGATGATTTCAAAAGAAAAAATGGAGCTTTGGGACAAAGAAGGTCGGCTTCATTTTCCAGAAAATAAGGAATCCAGAATTCGGAGAAAGAGTTTTGCGGATGAACTCAAGGGTATGCCGATTCAAAACTTATGGACTGATATTGCTGAAATCAATTCGCAAGCCGTTCAAAGAATTGACTACCCCACCCAAAAACCCGAAGCCCTCCTCGAACGCATCCTCCGCGCCAGCAGCAACGAAAACGACCTCCTCCTCGACTGCTTCTGCGGCTCTGGCACCACCGCCGCTGTCGCCGAAAAACTGAACCGCCGCTGGATTACTTGCGATCTGGGCCGCTTCGCCATCCACACCGCCCGCAAGCGGCTGCTCGGCAACCCGAAGGTGAAGCCCTTCGAGGTTCAAAACCTCGGCAAGTACGAGCGGCAGCAGTGGATGCAGGCGGAGTTTGACCAGCCAGAGCAACGCGCCAACGTGGAAGCGGCCTACCGGAAATTCATCCTCGACCTATACCACGCCACCCCGCTCGCGGGCCATGCCTGGCTGCACGGCGCCAAGGCCGGGCGGCTCGTACACGTCGGCTCGGTGGACGCGCCCATCAGCCCCGGCGACGTGAAGGCATTGGTGCTGGAGTTCTGGAAAATCGTGGGCAAGGAACGCGACCTGAAAACCAACGGCATAGACGTGCTGGGCTGGGACTTTGCTTTTGAACTCAACGAGATGAGCACGCAGTTTGCCGCCGAGAACAAGGTGGATTTGCGGTTCAAGAAAATACCCCGCGAGGTGCTGGAAAAGAAAGCCGTCGAGCAGGGCGACATCCGGTTTTTCGAGTTGGCCTCACTGCAAGTGGACGCGAAAGTGACCAACCCCAAAGCCCACGAACTGACGCTGACGCTGCAAAACTTTATCGTTCCGCCCGACGAGGTGCCGCAGGACGTGCAGGGAAAAATCAGCCATTGGAGCCAATGGATTGACTATTGGGCGGTGGACTGGAACTACGGCAAAGTTTACCCCGATGCAATCGGGGACACTTTCCACAACGAATGGCAGAGTTACCGCACCAAGCAAGACCCGAAATTGGAGTTGAAAGTGGCGCACCTGTACGATGCGCCGGGGGCGTATCAGGTGGTGGTGAAGGTGATAGACATTTTGGGGAACGACACGACGAAACTGATTACCGTTGAAATTTGACCAGCCATGATGATGACACAATCAGACTTGGAAAGGAAACTTCAGCAACTGCGCTCGCTCCCCGGCGAGACGGAGATCGTGGAGTTTAAAGAGGCCAAAGCCGGTTATGACTTCACCAAGTTGGGCCGCTATTTCTCTGCGCTTTCCAACGAAGCCAACTTGAAAGGGGTGCGGGAGGCTTGGTTAGTATTCGGAGTGGCCGACCGGGGCAAAGTCGTTGTAGGGACGCAATACCGCCTGTCGCGCCCTGATCTCGACCATTTGAAAGGAGATATCGCCAACAAGACCACCGAGCGCATCACCTTCACGGAGATATACGAGTTGGCACTGCCCGAAGGCAGGGTGTTGCTCTTTCAGATTCCGGCGGCACCGCGCGGCATACCGGTGGCTTTTGAAGGACACTACTACGGTCGGGACGGCGAGGAGCTGGGACCGCTCAATATTGAAGAGATCGGGCGCATCCGCACTGGCGTAGTGGGAGAAGATTGGAGTGCGGGCTTATGCCCGGATGCACGTCTGGAAGACCTCGACCCGAAGGCATTGGAGGTAGCCAAGACCAACTTCCGCAGCAAAAACCCTCACTTAGCACAAGAAATGGCAGATTGGGATGACCTCACTTTTCTGAACAAAGCCAAACTGGGCATTCGGGGGCAACTCACCCGCACAGCCATCTTGCTGCTGGGGCGGCCGGAAGCGGAGTATTTGATCAGCCCCGCTGTAGCCCGCATTTCCTGGATACTAAAAGACCGGAACGGGATGGAGCGCGACTATGCGCATTTCGGCTGCCCTTTCTTGCTGGCTGTTGACTCCCTCTATGCCAAACTCCGCAACCTCAAGTATCGCTACATCAAAGGAGAAACACTTTTCCCGGAGGAAGTGGATCAATACGAACCTTACACCATCCGGGAGGCGCTGAACAACTGCATCGCCCACCAAGACTATCTGGCAGGCGGGAAAATCAATGTCGTGGAACGAGATGATGAATTGGTGTTTGCCAATCTTGGCAGTTTCTTGCCGGGGTCGGTGGAAGAGGTAATACGCGCCGATTCGCCCCCGGCTTTGTATCGCAATCAATTTCTGGTGCAGGCCATGGTGAACCTCAAGATGATAGACACTATTGGCAGTGGTATCAAACGGATGTTCCAATATCAGCGCGAGCGGCTCTTCCCGATGCCAGATTATGAGACCAGCGCGACCAGCGTAAAACTGACTATCACGGGCAAGGTGCTGGACTTGGACTACGCACGGGTGTTGGTGCACAACCCTGACCTTTCGCTGGAAGAAATCATGCTGCTGGACAAGGTGCAAAAGCAAAAGCCAATAGAAGAAAGCGAGGTGAAATGGCTCAAGAACCGTGGATTGCTTGAGGGCAGAAAGCCCAACTATCATATCTCTGCCGTGGCGGTACAGCCAACTGCCGATGAGACGCTTCAAGCCCAATACATCCATCAAAAGGGTTTTGAGGACGACCACTACCGAAATTTGATCGTAGAGTACATCACGAAGTTCCCTCCGGCATCAAGACATGGGATCAACATTCTGCTCCTCAACAAATTGCCCGGAATCTTGTCGCCAGAACAAAAGCGGATTAAGATAAACAACTTGTTGGCTTGGCTTCGAGCCGCAGGAGAAATCAAGAATATAGGCTCAGCCAAAAAACCCAAATGGGTGGTCTCCCACAGAGAGAGTGTTTCTAATTTCAAGAATTAGTAAAATTAGAAAGAATTAGTAAATTTAAAACAAAAAGTTGTTTTAAAAATCAACCAATTGGTTTTCAAGGGCATTTTCTTGATTTTCCTACAAATGAAAATTAGTATTTGCTCAAGAAGAAGTAGTAAACGACCTCCAATCCCCTTTTTCGCACATGGCAAAACGAACCAAACCCGCCCCCGCCTTCCACCTCGAAGACGCGCTCCACACCGCGCCCTGCGTGCCGGCCATCCGCCTCGCGGTAGATGCTTGGCGGGCGGGCGGCTATGCGGGCGTGACCGACACCACGCTCGAACTGCTCAACTTTTGGTTCCGCACCGACCACCTCTTGCCCAACGGTCGGCAGTTCCGTTACCACAAGGCCCAGCGCGAAGCCATCGAAACGCTGATTTTCCTCTACGAAGTGGCCCAAGTGCGCTCGCGGAAAGGTTTGCTCGAAAACTACGCGCAGCACAGCCGCGACCTTCGGATGCCGCCCTACGACGACTTCGCCCGCTACTGCCTGAAAATGGCGACTGGCTCGGGCAAAACGAAGGTGATGGCCATGGCGATTGTGTGGCAGTTTGCCAATGCCGTGCGAGAGGACCATGGGCAGTTTGCCAAAACGTTTCTGGTGCTCGCGCCCAACGTCATCGTGTTCGAGCGGCTGAAAACAGACTTCGAGAGCGGCAAAATGTTCCGGCAAGACCCGCTCATCCCGCGTCACTTCCATTGGTGGTGGGACATGAACTACTACACGCGGGGCGACGCGGAGGGCAACCACTCGGAAGGGGCCATCTATCTGACCAATATCCAGCAGTTCTACGAACGCCCCGACCGAAAAGCAGGGGCGGAAACAGACGTTATGACCGCCATGCTCGGTGCAGCGCCGCCGACCCAGAAATCGGAAATCAGCGATTTTGACAAGCGCATCGCCGCCCGCGACGGCCTCGTGATGGTGCTCAACGACGAAGCCCACCACACCCACGACGAGGAAAACGAGTGGAACAACTGCATCCGTCGGCTGCACACCGCCCCTCCTCTTTCGGAGGGAGCCGCCGGAAGGCTGTCTCCCCCTCCATTGGAGGGGGCTGGGGGGAGGCTGGCCGTGCAACTCGACGTTTCAGCCACGCCCCGCTATCAGGGCGGCGGCCTGTTTGCCTGGACGGTTTTTGATTACCCCTTGAAACAGGCCATCCTCGACAACATCGTGAAACGCCCCATCAAAGGCATTTCGCAGGTGACGGAGGCCAAGTCGGACATTGCCAGCGTCAAATACATCGGCTACTTGGTGGCATCAGTGGAGCGGTGGAAGGAATACCGAGAGCAACTCGCGCCGCTCGGCAAGAAGCCGATTTTGTTCGTGATGATGAACAGCACCGAGGATGCCGACGACGTGGCCCATTGGCTGAAAACCAAATACCCGGAAGATTTTGCGGGCGACAAAACGCTGGTCATACACACCAAAAAGAATGGCGAGGTTTCCGAAAAGGACCTCGATTTGGCGCGGCGGATGTCGCGGGAAGTGGATACCAACGAATCCCCGGTTCATGCCATCGTGTCCGTGCTGATGCTGCGCGAAGGCTGGGACGTGCAGAACGTGACCGTCGTGCTCGGCCTCCGCCCCTACTCGGCCAAGGCCAACATCCTGCCGGAACAAACCATCGGGCGGGGCTTGCGGCTCATGTTCCGCGACCTGGGCGGATTTCAGGAGCGGGTGGACATCATCGGGAACAAGGCGTTCATGGAGTTTGTGGCGGACTTGGAAAAACTCGAAGACCTGGAATTCGACACCTTCCAAATCGGAAAGGACAAACTGCGCATCATCACCGTGCAGCCCGTTTTGCCAGAAAAGGCGGCCAAAGACATCGGCATCCCAGACATATCGCCGCTCTTGGGGCGGAAGAAATCATTGGCGGAAGAAATCGCCGCCATTGACGTGATGGCTTTCAAAACCAATGTGCTGCCGTTCAAAGGAAAGGAAATCGAGGCCGCCAAATCTTTCCTCTACGAAGGCCGCGACATCCTGACGGACGAAAAATTGCTCGAACGGGAGTACGCCATCCCGCCCGCCCAAACCTCCGAAGAGGTGATCGGATACTACGCCAAGCGGATAGCCCAGAACATCAAACTGCCCTCCCAATTCCACGCAGTCGCGCCGAAAGTGCGGGCGTTTTTTGAACACAAAGCCTTTGGGCGAACGGTCAGCCTCGACAACCCAGAGGCCATCCGGGCTATTTCGAGCAACGTCGCCTCGTTCGTGGTGATCAAAGAATTTGAACGCGCCCTGCGGGAAAAAGTCGTGGAGGCCCGCACCCCGGAGTTGAATGCTGCGGCCAAGATGCTTTCCTCTACGCAGCCCTTCGCCACGTCCAAAAAGGTCATGGAGTCGAAGCGCACAGTGTTCAACTATGTGCCCTGCGACAATGAGTTTGAACTGGCTTTTGCCCGCTTCCTTGACAAAGCCGACGACCTGGAGGCGTTCGCCAAACTTCCAGAGCAGTTCGGGTTCTGCATCCAGTACACCGACTCGCTCGCCAACATCCGCAATTATTACCCAGATTTCGTGGCTCGCCTCACTGATGATTCGCACTGGCTCATCGAGACAAAAGGCCGCGAAGACATCGAGGTGGCGATGAAAGACCATGCCGCCCAAAACTGGTGCGCGACCGCGACCGAACTGACCGGGGTACAATGGAAGTACATGAAAGTGCTGCAACGGGAGTTTGAGGCACTGCGGCCGGAGCGGTTTGAAGAATGCGTGGTGGCGGGCAAGTCGGAGATTGTTCCAAAAAAAATACCACCCATGCCACAGCAACCCAACAACCCCCTCCACGGCAAAACCCTCCAAACAATCTTGGAAGAACTGCTGGCGCACTACGGCTGGGAAGGGCTGGGCGAGCGCATCGGCATCCGGTGTTTCCGAGACAACCCCAGCCTCCAATCAAGCCTGAAATTCCTGCGCAAAACAGCTTGGGCGCGACAGGAAGTGGAAGATTTGTACTTGTGGACTTTCAAGTGAAAAGCGAGAAACCGCCCGCGTTTTGTTCAGAAGTGACACTTTTTGAAAAAGTGTCACTTCTGAACAAGTCTTGCCACAGTTCTTTTTACCTCCGTTTCATTTCTTTCAAAGGCAATTCAAAACCGGGCATCACCGCTTCGCCAGAAAGGGATCTGTCGTCAAAACCATTGACCATTTCGAGCGCTTGGCCTTGGCGGTAGATGTATGCTGTTTCTTCGTAAGGATCAATGAGCCAAGCAAGACGGACACCATTTGCCATCCATACTTCGGTCATCTTTTCCTGGAGTTTGTTTAAGCGGTCGGACGAGGAGCGTACTTCGGCGATGAAGTCGGGGACGGTTTTGACGAAAAGTTCTTCCTCGTCTGCGGTAGGGTTCGCTTCATTGGAAATCCAGGCAACATCGGGTGATTTGGTGACGCCACTTGGGAGCTCAAAGCCTGTGGAAGCACTAAACAGTTCGCCTAACTGTCGGTGGAAATTCCACATGAAGAGAAGTCCGTGCAATCTCGATTCCCTTCTCCCAGAGCCTTTTTTTACAGGTGACATAATTAGAACTTTACCATCGGCCTCACGCTCCATCTGCAAATCGGGAAACCGCTCAGCCAATGAGACGAACGCCTCTTTGCTGAACGATTGCTGGAATTCCAAGGGGCCAAACTGACGCACGAGGCTTTCCAAAGGCGGCATCCCTTCGAGCTGGGTGTTGGTAAGCGTGACGGTGGGTTGTGACATGATCTGCGATTTGCAAGCAAAGTTACTTCAATTCATTTCAAAGGGCCTCACTTGAGGTGGTTCGGTGTCAAAACCGGGGCGGACAAATTTCCGCCAATGGGGGAAAACCCGCTCCATGCGGTGGCGGAACCCATTGATTTGGCGCATAAACCCCAACACTTCCTGTTGTTTTTCGGGCCAGCAGCGGCGCACCATTTCCCATGCACCGAGGCTGCGCTCGGCAGCGATCATCGCTACCTTCGCGCTCCCGTTCGCGTCGCTTTGATCCGCGGTTTTCCACACAAAAGTGTCGTGCATGTCTTCCAGCCCACCTATGGCGCGGCCCGCTTTTACGAACATAAAATACTGGTACCAAAGTATGACCTCCATGGCCTCGGCCAGCGCGCTCCGCTCCTGCGTGTCGCGGCCTTCGTAGGGGTCGCGCTCGCTGAAAAGGTCAATGCCCCGTGCTTTCAGCCCCTCGTCGTTGGCTTCGAGGAATGTTTTGAGCGGCTTGTAATAGTTCGAGCCGCGCTCGCGCATTTCTTCCTCCAATTGTTTGGTTTTCAGGTCGGGCCTGGGCAGGTCGGCAGGCTCTATTTCGCTGAGGTCAATGTCGTTTTCTTCGAGCCATTGCGCCATTTTGTCCTCGGAGCGGGGGTACATTTTTTCGAGTTCCGCGAAAAAATCTTCGGGCTGCCAGTCCGCGCCTTTGGCCCAGCGCTTTTGCTCGATGGCCCCCATGGCGCAGCGGTCAATGAACGCGCAGCGCTCGCACCAGCGGTCGCAGTAGTTGAAGATGGAAGAGATGATGTGCTTGGTGTTCATGCTAAAATGACGGTTGTTTTTGCGTCGCTAAGGACGAAATAAAAACTAATACCCCGCCCCGCCCCACCCCGCCCCACCCCACCCCGCCCCGCCCCGCCCCGCCCCGCCCCACGACTGAAGTCGTGGGCTGGGGGGCTGCTGCTGTAATGTCGTCAACTTAGTGGGAAGTGAAGAGGTGTCATCTGCGAGGCACGAGCAGGTGACATCTCGGAACGGCAATTATATCAGTACTTCCGCTCTGAGATGTCACCTGCTCCTGCGTCGCAGATGACACCTCGCCGCTAAGTTGACGACATTAGGCTGCTGCTGCCCAACCCCGCAGCCTTTGTTTGCGTGTAGCATTTCTGAACACAAATTTTTTTCACACAAAAACTGCTACATCATGCAAAAACTGAAATTGCTTGTCCCGCTCGCGCTGTTCCTCAGCGTATTTTTCACGGCTTGTGGGGAAGACCCCATTCCTGGCAAAGGCGAAATGGCCGACGTGGCTTTCGCCGGGCGCATCATTGACGAACAGGGCGATGCCGTCCCGGATGCTCAGGTGCAGGCGGGCAACGAACTCGCCGTCACCGACGCGAACGGCGTGTTCCGCCTCCCGCCCGTCAACGCGCTCGCCGAACACGCCGTGATCTCCGTCACCAAAACTGGCTACTTCGACTTCAGCCGCGCCTACATCGTGGAAGATGGGGCGACGCAGACCGTCACCATCCAACTTTTGCAAAAGACCCAAGTCGGCTCCCTGAGCGCGACTGTGGGCGGCGCGGTGGATGTGCCCGGCGGGGCCAAACTCACGTTCCCCGCCAACGCCGTCACCGACCAGAATGGCAATGCATACGCTGGCACAGTGCGCGTTTTCGCCCGCTACCTCGACCCCGCCGACCCCAACCTTGGCCTGAATATGCCGGGCGATCTGACCGGCATCAACACGGCGGGCGAAGAAGACTTCCTCGCCACCTACGGCATGATCGCCGTGGAAATAGCCAGCCAAGGCGGCCAAAAACTCCAGATAGCCTCCGGCCAAGAAGTGGAACTCCGAATGCCCATCCCCATCGGCCAATTGGCTTCCGCGCCCGCCGAAATCCCGCTCTGGTACTACGACGAACACCATGCCCATTGGATCGAGGAAGGCAAGGCGCAGAAAGTAGGCAACGAGTATGTGGGCAAGGTGAGCCACTTTTCATTCTGGAATTGCGACGCGCCGTTCCCGCTCACCCAACTCCACGGTCAAATCTTTTTGGAAAACGCCAGCCAGCCGCTCGCCAATGCTGTGGTGCGCCTCACGATGCTTTCCAATGGCGTCTCCTCTTTTGGCTGGACGGACAGCGAAGGCTTTTTTGGCGGCTGCATTCCCAAGGATGAAGCACTTCGGTTAGAGGTGGTATCACCGGAAAATTGCGCCGCGCAGGTTTTTTACACCCAAGACATCGGTTCGTTTCCAGGTGTTTCTACCCTGCCGCCCATCACCATACCTGCCTCGGCGCAAGTGCCGGTGATAAAAGTGACGGGCCAACTGCTCAATTGTGCGGGACAGCCCTTGGCGAATGGCTATGCTAAGATTGAGCTGGGCGACAAAAAGCACTACATATTCCCCAGCGCGAATGGTCAACTTGACCGTGTGATCTTCCATTGCGACAACTCTGTGCAAACGGGCGAAGTGGTGGGCTACGACCTCACGAATTTGCTGGAAAGCGCTCCCGTAGTGTTTTCCACACCTCCCAATGCGGTCAATGTGGGCAACATCACGGTTTGCACCGCGCTCGCCGAGTTCATCCAATACACCCTCGATGGGCAGTTGTTTGTAAAAATTGAACCCGGAGGAGGGCTTGACGTGACGATGACCACAATCGCTGCGCCAGACAGTTCGGACACGTCCATCCGTTTAGCTTTTGAAAACAGCGGCCAACTGGGCATTTTCCCCATTTCGTCCCTATTGGTGAATCTGTTGTCTTTCGACACTCAAGCAGCCAATACGCTCGTGACCAATGTGACGGCTTTTGGGAATGTGGGCGATTTGATGATCGGCACATTCGGCGGCAACTTCCAGGATTTTAACGGGGCAAGCCACACGATTAGCGGCAGTTATCGCGTCATCCGAGAATGGTAGCGGGCGTGTTGTTGAGAATGTTGAGGGGTTGAGAAGGTTGAGGGTTTTGTCCCCTTGACGGTGCGGTTCATCCGATTTTTGCCGAAAGGCTCAACCCTTCCAAGTCTCGCCCGTTTGAAGGTTGATAGGGGTTGATGAAGTTGATAAGGTTTATCAACTTCATCAACCCTTATCAACCTCATAAACCTTCCTCAACCTTACAGAATGTCCTTTATCCTGAAAATGGCTTGGCGCGACAGCCGCCGCAACCGTGCCCGCCTCGTGCTGTTCATCTCCGCCATCACGGTCGGCATCGCTGCGCTCACGGCTGTGCGCTCTTTCTCTGTCAACTTGATGGCCGACATTGACCGGGAGGCCAAAACCCTATTGGGGGCCGATCTTATGCTGGACGCAAACCAGCCCGCGCCCGATTCCATTTTGGCAAAAATCGAACAGCCCGATGTGGAAAAAGCCAAAGTGCTCAACTTCCTGAGCATGATCCGATTTCCAAACGGCGGCGGCACGCGGCTCACGCTCATCCGCTCGCTGGAGGGCAATTACCCTTTTTACGGAAAATGGAAAACCGAGCCAGAGAATGCTTGGCAGACTTTCCGAACGGGGAAAACCGCGCTGGTGGACCACGCGCTGCTCATCCAATTCGGGATCAAGCCCGGCGACAGCATCCAAGTCGGCAACGTCACCTTTCTCATCGAAGGCGATTTGCTTTCCTCCCCCGGTCGGGCGGGCATTGCCAGCAGCATCGCGCCCATCGTGTTCATCCCTTCGGCTTGGCTCGACAGCACCGGCCTCGTGCAGCGCGGCAGCCGCATTGACTACCAGTATTTTTATAAAATGCCCGCCAGCGCCGACCCCGATGCGCTGATAAAGCCCCTTGAAAAAACGCTCGAAAAAGCCAACCTTGATTGGGATACGGTGCAAAGCCGTAAGCAAAGCATCGGCTCGGCCTTTGGCAATTTTGGCACCTTCCTCAACCTTGTCGGCTTCATTGCGCTGCTGCTCGGATGCATCGGCGTGGCAGGCGCGGTGCATATTTACATCAAAGACAAATTGCCCACGGTCGCCATCTTGCGCTGCCTCGGTGCGAGCGGGCGCAAGGCATTTTATGTCTATCTCGTGCAAGTGGCAGGCATCGGGCTTTTGGGTGCAGTGGCAGGGGCAGTAGCAGGCTCGCTGATTCAAAAACTGCTGCCCGTGCTGGTGAAAGACCTTTTGCCCATTGAAAATGTCAGCACGGATTTTTCTTATGCTGCACTCTCCCAAGGCGTTGCGCTGGGTTTGATAGTTGCCGTGCTGTTCGCGCTGCTACCACTTTCGGGCATTTTGAAAACCTCGCCATTGCGCACTTTGCGGGCTTCGTTCGGCGAGCAAGAGGCCGACAACCGCTTTCTGAGATGGGTGGTGTACACAGCGATTGCCGTCACGCTTTTCGGTTTTACCTATTGGCTGGTGCGCGATTGGTTAGAGACGCTGGCGTTCATGGGCGGCATCGCGGGAGCGTTTGTGGTTTTGTGGCTCATTGCCCATTTGCTGACGTTTTTGCTGCGCCGTTTTTTCCCAAAAAAATGGAGCTACGTCGTGCGGCAGGGCGTTGCCAATTTGTTCCGCCCCGAGAATCAGACGGTGTTGCTCGTGGTCACGATTGGGCTTGGCACCATGCTTCTTTCGACCCTGTTTTTGATTCAAACTTTGCTCCTCAAACAGGTAGAATTTTCGGGGAGCGGCAGCCAGCCCAACATGATCCTCTTTGATATTCAGGCCAACGACAAAGACAGCGTGGCGCAATTGGTGCGCGCCCACGGGATGCCGCTCATGCAACAAGTGGCCGTGGTGACTACGCGCGTGGAGGAAATTGACGGGCAAACCAAATTGCAATACGAACTGGAACACCCCGAGCCAGACTCCTTGCCAAAAGACGAAGAGGGCCGCCGTGGAGGCCCGCCCCGAGCAGAAGACGACCGCATTTCGCGCTGGGTGTGGGACCGCGAGTACCGCGTCACGTTCCGCGATACGCTGATTGAAACGGAGAAAATCTTGGAAGGCGAGTGGGTGGGGGAACACACACCGGGGCAGCCCATCAAAGTCTCTATTTCTGACAGATTGCAACGCTCGATGAAAGCCAAAATCGGCACCCGTATAGTGTTCAATGTGCAAGGGGCGAGGCTCGATTGCGAGGTGGCAAGCGTTCGGGAAGTAGATTTCAATCGGGTGCAGACCAACTTCCTCGTGGTGTTCCCGAAGGGGGTTTTGGAGCGCGCGCCGCAATTCCACGTCATCGTGTCGAAAGTGAAAGATGCCGACCAGTCAGCCAAGTTTCAGAGCGAGTTGGTGCGGCGCTATCCTGGCATTTCGGCCATTGACCTGACGCAGATTTTGCGCTCGGTGGACGAGGTGCTGCGCAAGGTTTCGTTCGTGATCCGGTTCATGGCGATGTTCAGCATCCTGACGGGTTTGCTGGTGCTTTTCAGTTCTATTTACCAGAGCAAATTTGCCCGCATCCGCGAGAGCGTGCTGCTGCGCACTCTTGGCGCGAGCCGTCGGCAGATATTGAGTATCAATGCGCTGGAGTATTTTTTGCTGGGCGCGCTGTCTTGTTTGGCAGGCATCGGGCTTTCTGTGGCGGGTGCTTGGGCTTTGGCAAAATTTGCGTTCCAGATTCCCTTCCAAGTGGAATGGGCACCGCTTGTGGCGACGTTTTTCGCCATTACGTCATTGACCGTTATTATTGGTTTGCTGAACAGCCGGGAGGTGGTTCGGAAGCCGCCGTTGGAGGTGTTGCGGCAGGAGGTGTAGCTTTGCCAGAAGATAAATTTGTAATTTTGCCTCCATGTCATTCAGAATCGAAAGCATTGGTTTTGTCAATATCGGGCCTTTCGGGAAACTGCAACTGAAGTTCCCCGAAAAGCTTGACACTGAAAAAGCAGAAATTCATATCCTTACTGGAGAAAACGGCACAGGGAAAACCACTGTGCTGGAAATGATGGCGGCGTGCTTAAAATTACAAGTACCTTCAGAATTTCTGGATAAGTGCCGTAATGCAGCCGAAGTGAAGGGCGTACAGTTGGGGTTTTATTATGGGAGCCAACAAGGACGGACGCTGAAACCTGACTCAAAAGCCCATGAGAGTGTCCATATCCGGCAATTCTGGGAGCGTTTCGAAAAACCAACTTCAGCGTTCCCCTTTGCCTTTTTTGCTTATTCAGGATATCGTCGGGTATCAAATGTTGAAATTAAAGGCATTCAGGAATTACAAGAACATGCATTAAAAGGGGCTTTGGATTTTCAGCGCACTAGTAACCCTCAACTCATTTTGCAATGGATAGCCAATACAAAAGCAGCTGAAGCAATCGCGACTTCTCAACAGGAGCCTGAAGAAGCCGAACAACGTCGGATGGCAATTCAAAAATTGGAAGAATCCATTACCGATATCATTGGTAAAAAAGTCTCCTTTAAGTTAGAGACCAAGCCCTATGCAGTCAAAGTTGATGTGGACGGTGAACGGCTTAGCTTTAATCTTCTTCCTGATGGGCTGAAAAGCATTATTTCTTGGATCGCTGACCTATTAATGCGCATGGATCGGGTAAAGTGGTTAAATGAGATTCCCGTTTTCGAGCGGAATTTTGTCCTTTTTCTGGATGAAATCGAAGTCCATTTGCACCCAGCTTGGCAGCGCAAAATTCTGCCGGCTGTGCAAAAACTTTTCCCAAACGCTCAAATTTTTATTAGTACACACTCTCCCTTCGTTGTGGGTTCTGTTGACGGCGCATGGATTCACAAGTTAGTGAAGCCTAATGGAGACAGCCAATTAGCGGAAGGCTACCCAATGTTATCAGAAGATGCCAAGAGTTTCCGTTACTGGTTGGACGAAGTTTTCGATATAAGTTCAGAGTACGGTGTAGAAGCAGACAGACAATTGACTGCCTTTTATGAGTTGCGAGATACACTACTCAAAAAACCTAGCGCAAAAGATCAGCAATTATTTATTCAGGCAGGCCAAGCATTGGCGATCCAAAGCGAAGAGCTCCGGCAAATCATCGAAATGGAACTCCGGCAAGTCAATCGGCGACTTGATTTGCGGTTGAGTATTTAATATCCAGATAACAAGGATGAAATATTTTGTACGCCTTAACGAACCTGAATTCTTATCGCAAAATGCTGCCCGGTGGAATCAGCAGTGGGCTAGTCTAAAAGCAAGGAATCCAGGCGCGACTTTCCAATGGTATCGGCATGGTGGGCAGCCTGTTAATCAGTTTTTATTGCCAGTACTCGCGACTCAAACTCAACAACACTGTTCTTATTGCGATGCATTTCCACCCCATCTGGCGGACGAAACAATAGATCATTTTCATCCCAAAGGCAGCCCGGCCTTCTACGATCAAGCTTATGCTTGGAGCAATCTCTATTATGCTTGCGGCCATTGTCAGAAAGCCAAAATGGAAGATTTTTCCGAAGACCTGCTTTGGCCTGATGCTGTTGATTATTCCTTTGAACGCTATTTCATCTATAATTACGCTTTTCATGAAATAACCCCCAATCCTGACGCCTCAGAAAGCGAGCAAAGCCGTGCAAAAACAACTATTGATATTTTCCAATTCAATCACCCTGGCCAAGTTATTTCGCGTCGACATGCTTGGGAAAGATGGAACGGAAATTTAGAGGGCGAGAGGTTTATAGAGGATTTCAATTTCCGATTTATACTGATGTGCTGATAATCAATGTGGTTGTCGAGAAGTGCCACACCTTCTTGAACACTCCCCGTTTTCGATGCCCTTATTATGGAAATACTTTATTACAACGACCTGGATTACACCAAAGTCAAAAAGAACTTTAGCAAAGTAGTCGAGTACCTCAAAAACGGCAATTTTTCGGGGGCGGATGTCAAGAAAATGAGCAATACGGGTTACTACCGCGCCAAATTGGACGAGGAGAACCGGCTGCTTTTCAAATTCGCCCGATACGAAGGCCGCTCCTACCTGTTGTTGCTGGAAGTTATCCTCCACCACAACTACCGCGACTCGCGCTTCCTCAACGGCGCGGTGATCGAGGAGTCGAAATTTGTAGCGGTCGCCCGACCCGATCAGGTCGCCGAGGCCGACATTGCACCGCTGCCCTACATCAACCCCCGTTCCACGCAATTTCACCTGCTGGACAAAGTGATTTCCTTCGACGACGATCAGCAGCAGGTATTTCAATTGCCTACGCCCCTCATCGTCATCGGCTCGGCGGGTAGCGGCAAAACGGCCCTGACCCTGGAAAAAGTAAAAACCCTGCGCGGCAATATCCTTTACGTCACCCTGTCGCCTTTCTTGGTGGAAAATTCCGCCAACCTGTATTATTCGTTCCAATACCGCAACGAAGACCAGGAAATAGACTTCCTCTCTTTTAAAGAATACGTCGAGACGCTCCAGATCCCGCCGGGCCGCGAGCTCACATTTCGGGCGTTCGACGGATGGTTTACCCGGCACCGAAGTACGGTCAAAATCCGGGACAGCTACAAACTCTACGAAGAATTCAAGGGCGTGCTCACGGGAATGAACGTCGAAAAGGAGTATCTCAGCCGGGAGGATTACTTATCGCTGGGCGTACGCCAATCGGTTTTCCTGGCCGACGAGCGCGAGCAAGTGTATGGCCTGTTTGAAAAATACCTGCAATTCCTTCAGGAAAACAACTTCTACGACCTCAACATGGTGGCATGCCGCTGGCAACCGCTTTGCAAGCCGAAATACGATTTCATCATCGTGGATGAGGTGCAAGACCTGACCAACGCCCAACTTTTCCTGCTCCTAAAGTCGCTGAAAACGCCCGGCCAGTTTGTGCTGTGTGGCGACTCCAACCAAATCGTGCACCCCAATTTTTTCTCCTGGTCGAATGTGAAAACCATGTTTTACACCCAGGATAGTCTCGACAACGAAGTGCGTATCTTGCGCACCAACTACCGCAATTCGCCACAGGTGACGGACATTGCCAATAAGCTGCTGAAAATAAAAAACGCCCGTTTTGGCTCCATAGACCGCGAAAGCACCTACTTGGTCGACCCTATTTCAACAAAAACAGGCGAAGTGGTTTGTCTGCCCGACAATGCCAAAATCAAACAGGATCTCAACCAGAAAACGCGCAATTCCGCCGAGTTCGCCGTGGTCGTGATGAGCAATGAAGACAAAGCCGAGGCGCGAAAAATCTTTCAAACGCCGCTGCTCTTTTCTGTGCAAGAGGCCAAAGGTCTGGAATACGAAAACATTATTCTGCTCAATTTCATCGCAAACAAATCCCGCGAATTCCTGGACATCACCCAGGGGGTGAGTCGCGCCGATGTAGACACGGAAGAACTGCGGTATGCCCGCGCAAAAGACAAGACCGACAAGTCGCTCGATGCGTATAAATTTTACATCAATTCCTTTTATGTGGCAATGACGCGGGCAGTGCGCAACCTGTATGTCGTGGAAAGTACCCATAAACACCCGCTACTTGAACTGCTGGGCTTTGCCAACCTCCGCCAGAACCTGGACATGGCGGAGCAGAAATCTTCCCTCGAAGAATGGCAGCGCGAGGCCCGCCGCCTTGAAATGCAGGGCAAGACCGAACAGGCCGACCTGATCCGCCACAATATCCTCGGCAATCAAAAAACGCCCTGGACGCCCATTACCTGGGATGAACTCAAAATCCTCAAAGCCGAGGCCCTCGACCCCGAATTGTTTAATAAAAAAGCCAAAGACCGCCTCTTCGAATTCGCGCTCATCTATAACGAATACGACATCATCCGCAGCCTTTCCGAACTCAAATACCGCCGTGCCGACCGGCCGGAGGCTGAACGCATCGCCATGTTCCGCCGCGTATATGCGCCTTACAGCACCGACGACGTAAAAAAAGTGACCGAAAACATCAAAAAATACGGGCTGGATTACCGCGATGAGTTCAACATGACCCCGCTGCTGGCCGCCTTGAAAACCGGGGCCGACAAAGTCACGGACTTCCTGCTCGAACAAGGCGCAAACCTGGACGTGACCGACAACCTCGGCATCAGCCCATTCCTGATGGCGCTGCAACAGGCCCATGCCAATGACAAATTTCTGAAAAACCGCCTGCCCGTGCTCTATGCCAAACTACAGCCCGATACGGTGAAAGCGAAAATTGACAACCACTTGGTCAAAATCAGCGCACGCAGCGCGGAGTTCTTTCTG
The DNA here is from genome assembly GCA_046155725.1 of Saprospiraceae bacterium. GTDB lineage: Bacteria > Bacteroidota > Bacteroidia > Chitinophagales > Saprospiraceae > M3007. The sequence continues at coordinate 2,352 of JBJXFT010000362.1, read as the reverse complement.
CTGCATAATTTCATCGCCGCCCAGACCCAGTTGGTGATGAAGAAAAAGGACCTCGAAGACCGCGGCCTTACGATGGATAATGTAACGGCCATTTGTGTGAAATTCCCCGATACCATCCTGCCCGAATTCCGCAAAAAGCGGCAATACCTCAATTCCATTCTTTCCAAAAACGAAATAGACCGCGACGATCCGTACAACAAAAAACTATTTCACCGGGTAGGGCACGGCGTTTATGTGCTCAATCCGGACCTGGAAATATTGATCGGGGAAGATCAGTGGATGAACGTGTACGACATGATGTTCACGGAGAAAATAACCCGCGAACGCAATGAAGCCATGAAAGAGGAGGCTCTGCTGCGTTTCCACCAGCAAAGGGCGGAACAACGAGAGAAAGCGCGCGCCCGGGAGGAGGCCGAGCGCAAACGCCGGATGGAGGAGTGGAATAATCGATGGCGGTGGTGAGGCAAGCGGCTTTTGAAGAATAGCATCTTGGTGCGAAGCCAAAAACTTTTCTGGGAAAAGAATATCGTCTTCGTGCTTTTCCAAAAAACTCCATCATCCCGGCTGCTTTTTTTGTGTCACTTGCAACATCGATGATGAACTCGACCTGAACAATCTCGAGTACATGGACATCCTCGTATTCCAAATGGAAAAACTGACGGAAGCACTGAAAGAAAACGACATTAAGATAGATAGTGGCGCCATGAAAAGTTTAGAAAAATGGTTCGCCGAAACGGTCAAAGAAGTAAATCGTTCGATAAATGCTGAGTCTGGTTTAGAAATTGGTGTTGAAGCCTCAACAGGTTTTTGGAGTATTCTTAATATTTTCGGCTCTCTGAAAGCAGGTATGAAAGGGAGTTACGAACGAGCCACTTCAGTGCGCTCCACCCTTAAAAACCGTTTCGACGACTTCGCCCGGCAGTTCAATCTTTTCGTAGAAGAAGCCAACTCCGCTATTCGCAAGAAAAATCTGGGGAAAGAAGTCCTTTTTATCGTAGATGGTCTGGAAAAAACCATGACGACGGACAACCGCCGTAAAATCATCATGGAGGAGACCAACCGTATTCGCCAAATCGAAGCGTATACTTTGTTCACGTTGCCCATCGAGTTGATGAAAGAGCGGCAAATTCTGAAACGGGCATTTTTTGTGGAAACATTTCCTTTCGTGAAATTGCTCGACAATAACGATAAACGTCGGTCAGAGGCTTTTGTCAAGTTCAAGGAATTTGTCTATAAACGCATTGACAGAAGCCTTTTTGAAAACGAGCACGTCGTGGAAGAAGCTATTTCTTTCAGCGGTGGAAGCCCCCGTGAATTATTGATAATCCTCAAAATGGCGAACATCCATGCCGATCGTGCCAAAGGCGTGATAGAGAAAACAGCCCTTGAGCGCGCGCTCCGACGCTTGGCCAACCAAACCGCCCAATACGTGACCGCCCCTCAATGGGAAAAAATAGAGTATGTCGCCGAAAACAAAAGTGCCGACTGGGACGACATCATCCAAGATCTCCTCGAACGCCTCCTCCTGATGGAATACAACGATGGCAACTACAAACGCCCCAATCCTATTCTTGAACTTTCGGATGCCTACCGACAACACATCAAAGCCACTGCATGAAGAACTGCAATTGCTCTCCCATGCCGTGGAGGGTGATACGTTCCACTTCGTCGTCGTGCAGTGGGCGCATTACAGTCTAATACAAAAAACCAAAGACTACCTACGCCAGCAATTCCCCGAACACACCGCGTGCGCTATTCATGTAAAGGGCACAGGCTACGAGCCGCTCATGGCCCAAATGTTCGCACAAGCCAAAGGCTTTGTCTTTCTCGATGATTTTGAAAACCTGCTTACCGACCCCGACCTTTATGTGGCCTTCAACCAACGTCGTGGTAAGGTTGCCCGTTTTCCCCTCAGCGTTGTGGCTTTTATCCCACCCGGCGGGCGATTTGTGACACAGCTCGCCAAGGCCATCCCTGACTGGTGGAGCGTGCTCACGTTCTTTGCCACGCTTGAAAATACCGAGAGCCAAATAGGCCAGCAGCATTCCACTTTCCAAGAGACGAACAACATCAGCACCCTCGGTGGGCCACAACAAGAAGACAGGCTGGCTGAAATCATGCGCCTTAAAAAGCGTATCGCCGAAATAGAAACTCAGCTTGAAAATGCCCCTCTACTCAATCAACTATACCACCAAATCCTTGAAATCTGTGAGACGGCGGGGCTTTATCAAATGGGGCTTGAAACCGCCAATGAGTGGCTCAAAGTTGCTTTCGCGCTTGATTATGAAAATGGTGATTCAGGTACATTCTCACACTTGCTTGATCGTATAGGTATTTTCGAGCAATACCTCG
>JBJXFT010000359.1:0-17288 GCA_046155725.1 Saprospiraceae bacterium | reverse complement strand
TCTATGGATGCTGTAGTCGCCACATTTGCCTTTGCGCGCAAGGTGTAGCAAAGGATTGCGCCAGGCATCACAGTGGTAGCTTCTCCGCACAGCCATGTGTAATCTATAACCCCAGGCTCCGCCATGGATGGAAAGGCTTCTGCCAGGCAATCTACAGAAGAAGGAGGAGGGAGAGGCATGTCAATGCTTACAAAGTCGAATTCGTCTACGTCCCAGTTGACGCTAAAAATCAAGCCTGTTATATCGCAGAAGTTTGTGACTGACACGCATACTTTCACCAAGTCACCGCAGGCTACTGTGCTTGGCCCGTCTATCGTAGATGTCAGCGTGAGTGGGCCAGACACGGATATCGTGTAAGAAGCCGAATTGGAGCAGCCTGCCGCATCGGTTACCATATAGTAGATAATCTCCGTGCCAGAAGTAAGACCTTCCACCAAACCTGTATTGTCCACCGTGGCATGACCATTACCAGAGGTAAACCATGCCACGGTCGGCATCATGGCGTTTGTTGTACCCGTCAATTGTATTTGAGCACCTACGTGTACGCAGGTAGCGCCAGTAATGACGGCTGTAGGGAGTGGGTTCACCGTGATGGTGGTGCTTTCCACATCTGTGCAACCATTGGCATCTGTCACGATGACGCTGTAGATGCCAGCAGTGCTTGTCATTATGGCTGCCGTAGTCGTGCCCGTGCTCCACAAATAGGTTGCACCCCCAGAGGCGGTCAAGGTCGCAGATGCGCCCGCGCAGATTGCGCCGTCGTTGTTGGCAATGCCCGAAGTTTCGGTCACCACAATCGCGGCGGTGGGGAGCGGGTTCACCGTGATGGTGGTGCTTTCTGCATCCGTGCAGCCATTGGCATCTGTCACGATGACGGTGTAAGTACCAGCGGTACTCACCGTGATGGCTGCCGTGGTCGCGCCGCCCGGGCTCCATAAATAGGATGTCCCGCCAGAGGCCGTCAAAGTCGCCATATCGCCAGAGCAGAGTTGGCCGTCATTGGCCGTACTGCCAGATGTTTCAGTTACTGCAATCTCAGCAAGGGGAAGCGGGTTTACCGTGATGGTGGTGCTGGTAGAAGTTGTGCATCCTGCAGCATCTGTCACGATGACGGTGTAGGTGTCTGCGACGCTTGTTGAGATGGCTGCCGTAGTCGCGGACGTGCTCCACAAATAGGAAGTCCCGCCGGAGGCCGTCAAGGTTGCAGGTGCGCCTGCGCAGATTGCGCCGTCGTTGTTGGTATGGCCGGAAGTTTCGGTCACCGCAATCAGGGCAACGGGGAGCGGGTTCACTATAATGGTGGTGCTGGCCACAGCGGTGCAGCCCTCGGCATCCGTCACGATGACGGTGTAGATGCCTGAGGTGCTTGTTGTGATGGCTGCTGTGGTCGCGTCGCCCGGGCTCCACAAATAGGAAGTGCCGCCAGAGGCCGTCAAGGTCGCAGATGCGCCCGCGCAGATTTCGCCGTCGTTGTTGGTATGGCCGGAAGTTTCAGTCACCGCAATGGCGGCAACAGGAAGCAGGTTCACCGTGATGGTGGTGCTTTCCACATCGGTGCAGCCATTGGCATCCGTCACGATGACGCTGTAGATGCCGGCAGTGTTTGTCATGATGACTGCTGTGGTCGCGCCCGTGCTCCACAAATAGGAGATGCCGCCAGAGGCGGTCAATGTCGCCATATCGCCTGAGCAGAGTACGCCGTCGTTGGGCGTGCTGCCCGATGTTTCGGTCACCGCAATCGCGGCAACAGGAAGCGGGTTCACTATAATGGTGGTGCTGGCAGTAGCCGTGCATCCATTGGCACTTGTCACGGTCACGGTGTAAGTGCCAGCGGTGCTTGTCATAATGGCTTGGGTCGTTGCAGCGCCTTGACTCCACAAGTATGTGCCGCCGCCAGAAGCCGTCAAGGTCGCTATATCCCCAGCGCAGAGTACGCCGTCGTTGGGCATGCTGCCCGATGTTTCGGTCACCGCAATCGCGGCCGTGGGGATAGGCAGCACCTCTAAAGTAAAGGGATAACTTTGCGTGTAGCCACATTTGTTCTTTACCTCCAGAACGTTTCCGCCGTACACTCCTAAGGGAGTATTTGAGGGAATTGTCAGCGAAATCGAACTTGGGGCATCTAACAAAGTAGCATCAATGATATCCGTAAAGGAACCGTCATTATACAAAATACTATAGCTGTCTGCCTCTTCTGCCGAATACCCCAGCCTTGCTAAAGTTTCGCCTTGACATACTAGTAAATCAGTGGTCAGGGGGTCAAGTGTGATTGTAGGCACCTCTTTGCATACATCACCGACGACCAACAGGTCACGGATGAATAGGTCGCCTGTGTACAAGCCGCCGCTCTGCAGACCGTAAATGCGAAAGGTGATGGAATTGGTGACGGCGATTGCCCCAAGGGCCCATGAACGCAAGGTGCCCGCGCTGGCACACACGGTGCTGGATTGAGGAGGCCCAGGGTTGACGGTGGTCCATGCTCCGGCACCATTGAGCTGGTATCCATAGTGAACGGTTGCTGGCCCGTCGTTGTCAGTGCCCGTAAGGTTTTCACGGCGCAATTTTGAGGAGAAGCCCGTGACCTTCAAATCATAGCCTGCAGCTGGGGTAATGGTGACTTCCACATACCAGCCTCCGGTGTTGAAGGCGCCCACATCAAACACAGCTGTGGTAGGCCAGCCATGCGAGCCGAAGCCTTGGTTGGGCATACAGTCCGTAGCCTGTAGAATGGGGGCAGGGCCTCGAGTGAGTGCTGTGGCTGTGGCATTGGCTGCCGCAATACCCACTCCATCAGTGGGGGTGGTGTAGTTGAAAATGGTTTGGGCAAAACCATCGGTTTGGCCAAAGCCCAGGATTAAGAGGGCAAAAATGGCCAAACGTGCCGTCAATTGTCTCGTAAGACAAGTGGGTTGGGTTGGTTTCATAGAAAAATAAATTGTTTCGGTGTGAGAAAAAGGTGAAGAAGACAAGGGGAGATTATTTCCGAGCATCCGGAATGGGCAAATTTAGATACCCGTTTTGGGTTAAAGGGGATTCGTGGTCTTGTTTGTTTGGAAATACCACTATCGTGGTACTTTCGGTTTACAACTATTGTGCCATAATCCGATTGGTTCGATTGAGCCGATTGGTCCGATTGGGGGATTGGTCCGATTGGTTCGATTGGTTCGATTGGCACGCTTATTCGGTTTGTCTTTCTGACGGAACCTGTCCGTGTCACGGAACTCGTCGCGGAGCACGTTCATTCGGTTTGTCATCCCCTCGAATCGGGGCAGGCTTTGACGAGAACCGTGCGCGCCAAGCATGCGTATAGGGCAACTGAATGAGAGAACCCCGTGACGTACACCGTGGCGTGTTCCGTGACGCGCACGGGTTCCTGCGGAATGACAACCAAATGAGAGGACACCGTGGCGTGTTCCGAGGCGTGTTCCGCGACGCGCACGGGGTCATCCCAATCCTTTCTGGCCCGTGAACTCTCCATACTTTTCCTCCACCCATTCCCAATCCACCACCGTTTCAGAATCAAGGCGCTGCCGGATTTTGGCGAGCGCGGGCTTCAGGTCAGCGCGTCGGTCTTGTCGGCGCAGGAGTTTGAGTTTGAAAAGGTCTTTGGCGAGCGGGAAAAAGCGCAGGCGTTCGGCGCGGCGGTGGGGAGGCAAGGTATCGTCGCGGCGGAGGCGGGTAGCGGTGGCGTGCAGCATACGTTCGGCGTAGTCGTCGTCGAGATCGTCGAGGTCGTAGCGGATGCGCGTGTCGAGCGTGGCGGCGATGGCGTAGAGGTAAATGTCGTCGAGCGCGCCGTAGGTCAGGTAGTGCGGCAGGGTTTTGGCGGCGGCGGGAAAGTTTTTTTTGGCAAAAAGTATGGCTGCGCGGGCGATGTCGAGCAAAAGCGATTTCTGTTCTTCGCCAGCCAATCCGCTGATTCTGCTCTGGTGGTTTTGAAAAAAATCCTCCGCCCATTCGGTTTTTCCCAATTTCAAGGCAGTGAAAAGGATGTTCTGAAAATGAGTGCTGGGCAGGGCATCCTTGGCTTTCAGTTGTTGCAACTGCTGGAGTTGGGTCGAGAAAATCTTTTCCAAAAAGCGCGCATCTTTCGTCTCGCGGTAGCGGGCGGGCCAAAAGCCGCGCACCATTACGCGCATCGCTTGCACCCGCAAGGCGGGCAGGGCGCCTGGGTTTTCTTCCAGTAATTTTTCAAATTCTTCTGACAGCCGTTCGGCCTCGTCCACATCGCTCTGCGTCAGAAAACTGAGCAGGGTGCAGGATAGCGCCACGGCAGGTTGTTGCAAAAAACCGTTGGCGCGGAGCGCGCCCACGATTTGCACCGTCGTGTCGCGGTTGGCGAGGAAGCGTGTGTGTTCTGGCGAACCCGGCTCGTAGAGCCGCCACATCCGTTGGTAATGCACGAGGCGGCACATCTGGTCAATCTTGCTCATCAGGTAGAAAGTGTCGAGTTGCTCCGTGGCTGCCAGCAGGTTTTTGTCGCCGCCGCGCTCGCTGCTCCGCTCCTCGAAAAATGCTTTTTCCTGCTCCACCATGAACTTGAACTGGTGGTAATCGGCGAACTCGTGCTCGTCGAAGTCGCTGAAATCCGAGCAGTTGTCCAGTTCCCGTCGCGCTTGGTTGTTCAGGTTTTCCACAAAGTTTTCGGCTTTTCGGCTTTTGCGGCCTTGTTCGTCGGCTTGTGCAAGCGGCGCGGGAGGCGGGCTGGATTGTTGGTTCATCCGCTCGCTGTAGAAGCGCATGAGCGAGAGTTTCTGCTGCACCTCGTGGAGCAGGGCGGAGCCATCGGGCTTTTTTGCGTCGCGCAGCACGGCGTAGCGGAAGGTGACGAAGTGGCGCACAATGGCCATCAGTTGGGTCATGGTGCGCTGCAAGGCGCCCACGGGATTGGCGGCTTTTGGGAAAAACCGCTTGCCCGCCGCGTCGCGGTGGAGTTCGATGCCGTCAAAATTTGGGTAAAACTTCTTTAAAAATTCAAACAGCGCCAGCGTCTCGTCGGGCCTTGTGTCGTTGAAAATCGGCGACGCTGCGAACAAATGCAGTGCGTCAAGTTCTTCTTGCGAGAGAAGTTGGAGGGTGCGGAGCAGCGGGCTGGAGTACATCGAAGGCGGGAAAAATCTTAAAAGCATTGGAAACCAACGCCCTGTACTCATCTGAATCAAATAGGCCCGCACAAAAGTCTCAAAACATTCCCAAAGTGTGAGAGCGGTGAGAGGAAATGTGAGAGACGTGAGAGAAAATGTGAGAGATGCGAGCGGATGGAAGTGATGTTGATTTCTGTGTTTGGCCTCCGCAGGGTCGCACCCCCACCTTTGTCCTGTCAGAAGCGAACAAGGAAAACCAAAACGTTTTTGAGAAAACTGTCAGAATCGAGAGACCGGGAAAGGCCACATGAAAACGACTTGGCAAGGTTTGCACAAACAGCCCCGCGCAGCGCTCCAGCCCCCAGAAAGCCGAGCAGGAAAAAGGTGAAATCAAAAAGGAGCGCTGCCGGGGGGCCAAGTTTTAAAGAAACAAACACTATGCGCCTCAACGATTTTTTAACCCTACTCAAAGCACGGCCTATGGAACCGCTACTGATTGAAGTCAGCTGCAACCTCCACTCAGACGACCCAAAATGGAAGCAGATTTCGAGCCTCTCGCTGGAAATCGGCTACCGGGGGCTGAACGGCAAAACCATCTGGAAACACATCGGCTGGCTGCGCGAACAACTCCTCCCGGCGGGTCGCACTTTTGCCCACGCCCTCTGGAAACCCGCTATGACCGACCATGTGCTGGTGTTCGATTTCTTGCCCGTGCCACACCCCGGAAGCCCCGAACCCGAACAAACCTATCGGCTTCGAAAACGGATAGTCAACCCAGAAGGCCAAAGCCGCACCGCACGATCAGGCCCTTTGAAAGGCGATTATGAAGATGAGCATTTTACTCTGCACCCTGTTTACCCGACCAATTGAGAAGCAAAAACAATCCTCGAAATACCGCCCCAACCCACTGAAAGCAAACACTTGAAACCTTCGACCCACGGGATGCCCATTCAAAAAAACCAGCAGAACAAACACTATGTCCCCCACGACCCCTGAAGCCACCCTGACCACATGAGAGCGAACCCCGAAAAGCCATTTGAAAACTAAAAGGCCCCAAAAGCCAAGTGCAGCGCAGCCACAGCAAACCATGGAAACGAACCTCCGAAAAGCCATTAGAAAACTGAAAGGCCCCAAAAGCCAAGTGCAGCACAACCACAGCAAACCATGGAAACGAACCGCTGAAAAACCTTCTGAAAACGGAAAGGCCCCAAAAGCCAGATGCAGCGCAGCCGCAGCAAACCATGGAAACGAACCTCTGAAAAACCTTCTGAAAACGGAAAGGCCCCAAAAGCCAGATGCAGCGCAGCCACAGCAAACCATGAAAACGAACTTCCAAAGAACCTTCTGAAAACTAAGAAAAGGCGACCATGAGAGCGGCCCTTAAGTCATCCATTCATCTTCATTTGGCCCTAACCCAATCAAGCCAGCCCCCAAATTACCTTTTGAAAACGCTTACCAACCTCTATTGACAGCCGTAGCAATTACGGCCCCTGTGTAACTGAATCTGAATCGAAGGAAACAACTTTTAGCCCGTCCGCTCCCCCAGAGCGGGCGGGCTTTTTCATTGACTTTGGCGACATCTCCATATCAAAAAACAGGAGTCCCCCAAAAATTCGGGATGACTCCTGTTCAAACAACCAAATGAATCCGCGCCATCGCGCGCTGCGCGACACCGCCACAAATCACCAGGTTCACAGCACCTTCAGCAGTTCCGCCTCCAGATTGGAGTGCGGGTTCACAGCCACGATTTTGCCGTCTTTTCCGATGAGGAATGTCTTGGGGATGGAGCGCACGCCATAGACCCCGGCAGGGGCCGAGTCCCAAAATTGGAGGTCGCTGACATGGTTGGGCCACACTAAGCCGTCTTGTTTGATGGCATCTATCCATTTTTGCTTGCCGTCTTGCCTGTCGAGCGATACGCTGAACACGTCGAAGCCCCTGCTTTTGTACTTGTTGTACATCTCCACCACATGGGGGTTGGACTTGCGGCAGGGGCCGCACCACGATGCCCAAAAGTCGAGCAGCACTACTTTGCCTTTCATGGAAGAAAGGGAGCGGACTTTGCCAGTGGGGTCTTCCAGTTTGATTTCGGGGGCGTCCATGCCGACTCTGATGGTTTCGCCGGGCTGTTGCTGGGTTTGTTGGACCTGGCCTTCGAGGCGCGTGATCATGCTGGCAAAATCTGCCGCGTATTTCGAGCCGGGCATGGCGGCAGCAAGTTTCTGGCTTTGGGTTTTGAAATCGGCGATGTACGGCCCGGCATTTTGCCCAAGGAGCTGGGTGAGCAAGAATGCCTGCATCAGTGGGGTGCAGCCTCGCTGGATGTAAGCCTTGGCTTCTTCGGGGGTTTTTACTTGATTTTTGAACAGTTCTTTGATGATGCCTGCGTAGCAAACGAGGGTTTCAGAACCTTTTACTTGCATTTCCATGCGGTCAAGCGTGTTCAGGTCGCCTGCGATTTCGATCACGCCTTCTTTGCCGTTGATGATGAAGTACAGTTGCTTTTCGCCGATTTTTAGGCGGTAAAGCCCTTCGTCCCATGGCTTAGCGGATTTGATTTCGAATGCGCCGTTCGCATCGCAACTCGTACTGCCGATGTTCACGTTGGAGCGGTCGAAATGGGCAATGTCAAGTGCCGCTTGGAGGTTGGCAGCCCCAGCGATGGTGCCTTTGATGGCGTGGCTGTTGGCCTGTGTGTCGCAGGCGTAGAGGGCTGCGAAGACAGGGAGCAGGAGGAAAAAGATAGATTTTAACTTGTTCATTTTTAAAACTCAGTCAATGATGTGAATGTAATCGCGCCCAATTTCGATGAAGCATTTTTCCTTTTCAAAAGATGAAATTAGCAGCGGGAGTTGGGCTTCAAGAATTTGAATTGTTTGTCGAGTTGAGAGATTGCCCAAACCTATTTTCAGCAGCCGTTTGGGTTTCTTGTTCAAAATTTTGCATAACTCAAACTTGCCAGCAAATCCTCACGCTCCAATTCTGGATGGTCATCCAAAATCTCCGCAAAAGTCATCTCAGAACCTATCAGATCAAGGACGACCTCCACAGGCCAGCGCATATTGCGGATGCATGGTTTGCCGTGGCAAATGTTGGGGTTAATCGTGATGCGCTCTAAATGTTCCATTATGTCAAAATTTGTGCAAAAGTAGGTATTAGTCCGCCATTATCTCCCCCAAAACCGCATCGTAAGTCCGCTGCCAATCCCCCACCGCGCCCCAATCCTCCCCATCCACCACCACATTTTGGCCTTTCACTTCGCCCAGCATTTCGAAGGCCGCGTTTTCAGCCGCCAAAAAACGCTCGAACTCCGCCTTTTGTTCAGACCGCACCGACACCACCACGCGGCTTTGGGCTTCGCCAAAAAGCCAAGCGTCCTTTCGGATATTTGAATTTGAAACGACGGCGAATCCCAGCCCGCGCGGCATGGCGCTTTCCAGGAGGTTGGCGAAAACGCCTCCGTCTGAAACGTCGTGCGCCGATTCCACGAGTTTCCGACCAATTGCTTTCTTTACGGATTGTTGGAGGGAGAACTCTTCTTCGAGGTCGAAATAAGGACAAGGGCTAAACTCAACACCCATCACCCCGCGCAGGTATTCGCTGCTGCCGAGGTCGTCGCGGCTGGCGCCGATGAGATAAATCGCGTCGCCCTCGCGCTTGAAATCGAGCGTCATCATCTGCTCATAATCCTCGAGCAGGCCCAGCATCCCGATGGTAGGCGTGGGGTAGACCGGCACCGTCTGGCCGCCCTTGGTGTATTGGTTGTAGAAACTCACGTTGCCACCAGTCACGGGGGTCTCGAACTTTCTGCAAGCCTCGCCCATGCCCCGAATGGCTTCGGCAAATTGGTAGTAAACTTCTGGGTTGTAGGGGTTGCCAAAATTCAGGCAATTGGTAATCGCCACGGGTTCGCCGCCCGCGCACACGATGTTCCGCGCAGCCTCGGCCACCGCGATCATCGCGCCCCGATACGGGTCGGCATAGACGTAGGCTGAGTTGCAATCGGTGGTAAGCACCAAGGCTTTCCGTGTTCCTTTTACATACACGACTGCTGCGTCGGAGGGCCGGTTGGTGGTCATGGTGCCAGTCTGCACCATCGAGTCGTATTGCTGCGTGATCCAGTTTTTGGAAGCGAGATTGGGGGAGTTCCACAGCCGACGCGCCGCATCCCGAAGGCTGGTTATTTGGTTATTTGGTGATTGGGTTATTGCCACGCCTTGGCGTGATGGCGCGTTCGCGCTCAATGATTGGTGATTGGTGATTGGGATTTGCACAAGGTCAAACTGCTCGATTTGCTGCAAATAGGCTGGCCGTTTTTGCTCGCGCACATACACCGGCGCGCCGCCACCCAGCACGAGCGGGTCGGCGGGGACTTCGGCCACGAGTTTTCCTTCGTAATGATATTGGAGAATGTCGCCCTCGATGGTGATGCCGATTTCGGCGCAGGGCAAATCCCATTTTTCAAAAACGGCCAGAATTTCAGATTCCCTGCCGGGCTTTACCACGATGAGCATTCGCTCTTGGCTTTCGGAAAGTAGGATTTCCCAATCTTTCATGTTCGCCTGCCGGGTGGGGACTTTGCTCAAATCAATGCGCATCCCGCAGCCAGCCTTGGCACTCATTTCGGAAGTGGAGCAGGTGATGCCCGCCGCGCCCATGTCTTGCATCCCGACAATCGCGCCCGTCGTGACGGCCTCCAGCGTGGCTTCCAAAAGCAGTTTTTCTTGGAATGGGTCGCCGACTTGCACGGCGGGCAAATCCTCGTGCGAGTCTTCGCCCAAATCGGCGGAAGCGAACGTGGCCCCGTGGATGCCGTCCTTGCCCGTGGCCGAGCCGACGATGAACACGGGGTTGCCGGGGCCGCCCGCCGTCGCGCTCACGGTTTCGCCCGCTTTCACGATGCCCGCCGACATGGCGTTGACCAGAATATCGTGGTTGTAGCAAGGCATGAAATACACTTCGCCGCCCACCGTAGGTACGCCAAAGCAGTTGCCGTAGTCGCCAATGCCCTTTACCACGCCCCGAATGAGGTTTTTCATGCGCGGCGTGTCGGGCGTTCCGAAGCGTAGCGAGTTGAGCGCGGCAATCGGCCTTGCGCCCATCGTGAAAATGTCGCGGTGGATGCCGCCCACGCCTGTGGCCGCGCCTTGGTAAGGTTCGATGGCGGATGGGTGGTTGTGGCTTTCGATCTTGAACACGCAGCCGAGGCCGCCGCCGATGTCCACGAGGCCGGCGTTTTCTTCGCCTGCGGCCACGAGGAGGCGCGAGCCGTCGCGGGGTAAAGTTTTGAGTTGAAGGATGGAATTCTTGTACGAGCAGTGCTCGCTCCACATCACCGAGAAAATGCTGAGTTCGGTGAAGTTGGGCACGCGGCCCAGGATCTGATTGATTTTTTCAAACTCTTCGGCAGTAAGGCCGAGGCTTTTGGCGGTTTCGACGCTTGGATTCATTGATGATTGTTGATTCTTGATTGTTCACGCTACGGCATAGCCTGATTCAGCGCGGAGTTCGGGGAATTGGAGGCCGAGTACGATGTCTTTTTTCTCGATGCCTTTTTCGGCCAGTTCACCTGCGATGAGGACATCCGTGCGGTTTTCTTGCAGCCACACTTTGCCGTCAAGGATGTCGAAGTGGAAAACGACGTAGAACTGGTAATGGCCATTATGCCAGCCGTAGTTCAGGAGTTGAAAATGCTGACCGTCGAAATCAACCAAGACTTTGGCCTGCAGCCCATCTTTCTGCTGATTGAAAGCATCTGCATATTCCTGCAAGGTGCCGATAATGATTTTTTCGTAGCGTTCTATCTTGTCAGCCATAATTCGATGTGTTCGGTTGAAGGTTCAAAAATAATCATAATGGAGAAAGTAGGGGTCATGCGTGATTGTCCAACCTTCTTTTTCCAAGGCTCGCCGCGCTTGCACATGGTATTTATCTTTGGCTGGCATAAAATGAATTTTTGAAGGCACAAAGTTACACAGCGCGGCGGGTAATTTGGGCAGTAGCACCATTCCAAAATCCCATCTTTCTCTCTCCATTTCTCCACATTTGCAAACAACAGAATTAAGTTTGCGACCTCATTCTGTACGCTGCAACCAAATCAAAGAAATCACGGCCCAACCCTTCTCTATGCCCGACACCCACTCCGCCCCCGACCTGCAAGCCCTCGCCCAAAGCATCGCCGACGGCGAAGCCATCTTGGTGCTTGGCCCCGAAGCCATCCCGCTCTACCGCAGCCGCGCTTCGGAGGCTGACGATGAACCCAATGAGACCACCTTCGGCCAATTGGCGCACCAGCGCATCCGACAGACGGCTGAAATCCAGATCGCCTACCACTACGAGCGCGACAACCTTTTTCTTTTCCGCGACAAAAACTCGAAACATCAGGCGCAAAAGATGCTGAAACGCTGCGCCGCCGACAAAAACTGGCTGCCCGATGCCGAATTGATGCGCCAGATCGCCGCTATCAAATTCCCCGTGGTGCTCTCGCTCTCGCCCGACGGCTATGTGCGCGAGGCGTTTTCGCAGTACAGTGTGCCGTACCAGTTTGATTATTTCACGGCCAAAGACAAGACCGCAGACATCAAACTCGACACCCCAAAACCTGATTTCCCTATCCTCTACAACCTCTGCGGCTATGCGCTCGAAGACGATTACGACTCGGTCATACTCGATTACCACGACTTGTTCGAGGTACTGAAATCGCTGCTCGGCGACCTCAACGTGCCAGACCTGCTGCGCGGCAAATTGAAAAAAGCCAACCGCTTTGTGCTGCTCGGCTTCCGCCTCGACCGATGGTATCTGCAATTGCTGCTGCACTATATCAACAAAATCGAAGGCGAATTTGACAACAGCAACCACAACTTCGCCATGCTCGCCGAGGTCAGCGATGATGCCCGCGCGTTCGTCATTGAGCAGTTCCAGATGAAGTGCATCGCCCCCAGCCGTGCGGATTTTGATGCCTTGTTCGAGGCTTGCCGCGAGGCGGGCGCGCTGCGCAATCTGCCCGATCCGCTCTCTGGTTCGGCCGCTCAAATCCGCCTGCTCGTGGAGCGCAACGAGATTCCCGCCGCTTTGGAGTTATTGGAAAAAAATGCCACCACGCCCGACGACACCACTGCTGTTGCCCTGTTCAAAAGCCAGTACAACGCCTGGCAACAAGCCCAAGCAGCCAAAATCGAAGACCCCCGCGATTTGCAACTCCAACTCAATCAGATTCGGTATCGGGTGCTGACGTTTGCGGGCGTTTGATTGTTGATTGCAAATTGTTGATTGATAATTCGAGGGCATCAACAATCAGCAATCAACAATCAGCAATCAACAATCAGCAATTATCAATCAGCAATTATCAATCATCAATTGAACCCAACCCACTTCCGCTATCCCGGCGTGCAGCCTTTTTCAAAGGCGCAAAAGCCCCAGTTCTTTGGCCGCGACGACGACCGCGAGCGGCTGCTGGATTTGATTTTTCTGGAAAAACTCACCGTGCTGTTTGGCAAGTCCGGCTACGGCAAATCCTCCCTGCTCAACGCCGGCATCCTGCCCCGCTTGGACGACGAAACCGCCAAAGGCCGCCGCCGCTATGTGCCTGTCACCGTGCGCTTCAACCTCTGGACGGGCGGGCAAGACAGCCTGCTCCAGAAGTTTATGTTCCATGCTTCCCACACGCTGGAGCCGCTGCGCGAAGGCAAAATAGCGCGGGTGATCAAGGGCGTGCCAGACACGCTTTGGTCGCAACTCAAATTTGCGGGCGTGGAAAGTGAGGCGGTGACGTCAAGTCACCGCCTCACTTCGGAAAATCGCCCCGTCACCTTCGTGCTGATATTCGACCAGTTCGAGGAGTTTTTCACCTACCCGCAGGCGCAGCAGCAGGACTTCAAACGCCAACTCGCCGAACTGCTCTACGCCGACGTGCCGACCTACCTCAAACAAAACGAGGACCGCCACACCCCAGAAGAGTTGGCTTTCCTCTACGAAAAAATAGATGCCAAGGTCATCCTTTCCATTCGCGCCGACCGCCTGAGCGACCTCGACCGCCTGAAAGACAAACTCCCCGCCATCCTCCACAAACGCTACGAACTCCGCGCCCTCAGCCGCGACCAAGCACGCGAGGCATTGGAGAAGCCCGCCCTGCTGCCCGGCGATTTCCGCTCCCCGCCCTTCACTTGGCAGCCCGAAACCACCGAGCGCATCCTCCAAGAACTTTCCTCCGACAGCACGGGCCGCGCCTCTGGCGTGGAGGCGTTTCAGTTGCAGATATTGGCGCAAAACATCGAAAGCCGCGTCATTCGGGGCGACATCACCGACCGCGACGGCGATGGCACCCCCGATGTTTTCCCCGATGATTTGCCCGCCGACTTGAGCAATATCTACGCGGAATACTACCGCAACAAGATCGCCGATTTGCCCGCCGACCGCCAACTCGTGGCTCGAAAACTCGTGGAAGACGGCCTCATTTTCACGGGCGAACAAGGCGAAGCCCGCCGCCTGAGCATGGACGGCGATGTGCTGCGCCAGCAGTTTGGCGCCGACGAGGCTTTGTTGAAGTCATTGGAAGACACCTTTCTCGTGCGCCGAGAGGTGAACTCGCTCGGCGGCTGGAATTATGAACTCAGCCACGACACCTTGGTGAAGCCCGTCGTGGAATCCCGCGAGATTCGCCGCGCCGAAGAGGAACGCCTCGAAAACGAGCGCCGAACCCACGAGGCCGAGGCCGAGGCCGCCAAAGAACGCCGCCGCCGCCAACGCGCCAACGCGCTTTCATTTGTAGCGGTGCTGGGTTTGCTCTTTGCGGCATGGCAGTATTGGGAAGCCGACAGGTCCAGAGTCCGAGCCGAGGACGCGCTATTGAAAGTGGAACAAAAAGAAGCCCAACGCAAAGCCGCCGAGGAAGCCAAAGAAGTGATTTTCATGCGCGGGCAAGTGCAGTACACCGAAAACTTCCTGCTGGCCGGAGAGTGCGCGCTGGCGCGACAGGGGCTTGACACGCTTCTGAGTCTGCTCCCGCAGCACCGGGAGTTTGAGGCCGATGTGCGGCGGATGGAAGGGGATTGGAAGGGGCAATGCGCACGGTGAGTTTGTTTTGTCCTTCCGCAGGAATCCGTGTACGTCCCGGAACACGCCCCGAAACAGCCTCGGAACACGCTTCGGTGTCCTCTTATTCGGTTGTCCTTCCGCAGGAACCCGTGTACGTCTCGGAACACGCCACGGAGCACGCTTCGGTGTCCTCTTATTCGGTTGTCCTTCCGTAGGAACCCGTGTACGTTACGAGGGCTGCCGCTACGGGCTGTACACTCAGTTTTTGTCACTCCGTAGGAGTCTGTGTACGCTACGAGGGTGCGTCACGAGGGGAGTATGCGCTTCGAGAAACGCCACAAACGACTACTTTTACAGCCCGTAGCGACAGCCCGATTTGACGTACACAGATTCCTACGGAAGGACAACCGAGCGCGACAGCCCGTAGCGGCAGCCCGTTACCACAGCCCTTTTAGCGTACACGGATTCCTGCGGAATGACAAACCGAATAAGAGGACATCGAAGCGTGTTCCGTGACGCACACGGATTCCTACGGAAGGACAAAAACTGCAGACCATGAAAAAAGAACACAACTACTGGGTGTACATCGTCACCAATCGGAATAAAACCGTGCTGTATACGGGCGTGACGAACAACCTGTGTCGGCGGCTTTGCGAGCACTACTACCATCGTGGACAGCCGGAGACCTTTGCCGGGCGATACTACTGCTACAACCTCGTGTACCACGAGTGGCACCAATACATCCTGAACGCCTTTGCCCGCGAGAAAGAAATCAAAAACCTGCTGAGGGCGAAAAAAATCAATGAACTGATCGAAGCGCTCAACCCTGAGTGGCAATTCCTGAACCGAGCGGTTTGCCCGGTATGGCCTCCTGACAAACCCATCCACACAGATACAGACCATGAAACTCTCCCTCCTCCCCCTCTTGCTTAGCGCAGCCCTCCTCGCTGCTTCACCCGCCCTGCTCGCGGGGCAAACCCCCTGTGGCGCGGCCTACACCCGCATCGTCGCGGAGGGCGATGCCTTGTTCAAAAAAGGCAAATACAAAGATGCCTTTGAAAAATTCCGCGCCGCGCGTGGCTGCACCGAGGCGGAGCACCAGATGCTGGACCAAAAAGTGGAGGATGTGCTGCGAGCCGTGGACGGCGAGCGCGAAAAGGCCGACCGGAGCGCCGCCATGGCCCGGCAGCAGCAGAAAAAAGCCGAGGCAGCACTAAAACGGGCGGAAGAAGAGACGGCCAAAGCCGAGGCGGCCGAGCAAAAGGCCACCGCCGTGCTGGACAAGATTTATTTCTATGAAGGCCGATTTGGGTTGGCGTATGCAGGAGGGTCGTACGGCTTTATTGACAAAAACCTGAACACCAAAATTGCTTTTCGATATACCGAAGCCCTGCCCTTTGATCACACAGGCTTTGCGTGGGTGAAAGGCTGGGATGATAATGATGAAAAACAACTCGATTTTCTGATAGACACGCTGGGAAATGAATACCCCTTGGCTTCCGATGTTGAAGAACTCAACGAAACCACTACTGCCTTAGACCTGCGCAACCGCAACATAGATACCCTGTCATCTGTCGTATTCCGCAATCCCCAACTAAAAGTATTGCTGCTTGGCGAGAACAAACTGATGCAATTGCCGCGGGAGTTGGGAAATTTGAAAAACCTGATATTTCTGGGTCTTTCCAGAAACAAATTGGAGCAATTGCCAAGAGAGTTGGGAAATTTAGAAAACTTGAAATCGCTCCAAGTTTCTGAAAACCGACTTAAGGAATTGCCGCCGGAGTTGTGGGATTTGAAAAACCTGATTTCGCTTGACCTTCGCTACAATCAACTGACTCATTTACCGCAGGCGGTGGGGAATTTGCAAAACCTGACTTCGCTTGACCTTTCCTCAAATAAACTGGCACAGTTGCCACCAGAGGTGGGGGAATTGAAAAACCTGACTTCGCTTGACCTTTCCTTTAATCAACTGACGCAGTTGCCGCCAGCGTTGGGGAACTTGAAAAACCTGACTTCGCTTCGCCTTGGCGGCAACCGATTGACGCAATTACCGCCAGCGTTGGGGAACTTGAAAAACCTCACCTCGCTTGACCTTGGTAGCAACCAGCTGACGCAGTTGCCGTCAGAGTTGGGGAATTTGAAAAACCTGACTTCGCTTGACCTTTCCGGCAATCGACTGGTGCAGTTGCCGCAGGAGTTGGGGGATTTGAAAAACCTGACCTCGCTTGAACTTTCCGGCAATCGACTGGTGCAGTTGCCGCAGGAGTTGGGGGATTTGAAAATTCTGACAAGAATAAACTTGGAAGATAATCCCATCCCATTGCCAGAACAAAAGCGCATCCAAACACTGCTGCCATACTGCGAAATCTACTTCGAGCTTCCCGAAGAAAAAGCCGAACGTCTCAAAAAGGAAAATGCAGAGCAGCGAGACCAATACGCCCAACAAGTCCAGTCTGCCGAAGCCAAGCTCCAAATAGGCGACACCACGATTTCCAAAATCGGCCTCGCCAACAGATACAACGATCTGGCTTGGCACCAACTGCTCAGCGGGCAGTTCTCCGAGGCCGAGCGCTCGCTCCGTCGCGGGCTGGAACTTGACTCCACGGTGATGATTCTATACTCCAACCTTCCTCCCGCCTTGCTCTTCCAAGACGACCCAGCCAAAGAAGCCGAGGCATTGCGCCTTTATGCCGAGTGGAAGAACAAGGACTACGACCCTCCCAGGTATCCAAAATACCGGGATGTTTTTCTGGACGACCTCAAGGCATTCGAGGCCGCAAGCATCATCCCCGCCCCTCGCCAAGCGGCGGTAGCGCAGGTGAAAAAACTGCTGGAGGAGTGAGGGAAGTGGGCCTCCCCTTTCAAAACATTTTATTTAAAATCATTCCGCCCGCACGAACTTTTTACCTTCGTCGCGCGAGAGCGTTGCCTTTTGACCGTCGAATATTGACTCTGACTGGTTCAATGCTCTAATACTCAAACATGGGTCAATAGCCAACCAGGGCTTTCCTATAAAACCAGAACTGACCAAGAATAAGTCAGCCCCCCCCCGCCGTTGGATGGCAACGTATCGAAAAATGAACTTACTTCCACCCATCACAAATCTGTCATCCCTCCTATCGTCGGGATGACAGATTTGTGATGGTGCAAACGAACAACTTATTTTTGAGG
>JBJXFT010000317.1:0-4681 GCA_046155725.1 Saprospiraceae bacterium | reverse complement strand
CAAATCCCCAAATAAACGAATCCACCTATTCATGAAATTTGAAGAATACCGAATCGCCACGGAGATAAAGCGGAACCTGGAGGAAATGGAGTTCCGGCGGCCCACCGACATCCAGTACAAGGCCATCCCGCCCATCCTGAAAGGCGAAGACGTGCTGGCCATTGCCCAAACGGGCACGGGCAAAACGGCGGCATTTGCCATACCCATCCTGCACCTGCTGCACGACCGCAAAGTGTCGGGCCGTTCCGAAGGCATCAAATGCGTGGTGATGGTGCCGACCCGCGAACTGGCCTTGCAGATTACCGAAGTGTTCGAGAAAATAGGCCGCCACACGCGGGTGAAGACGTTTTGCGTATTCGGCGGCGTAGAGCAAGGGCCGCAAATAGCCCGCTTGGAAAAAGGGATTGACATCTTGGTGACCACGCCGGGGCGGATGTTCGACCTCGTGAGCCAAGGCTTCATCCGGCTGGAGCGCGTGGAAATCTTGGTGCTCGACGAGGCCGATCACATGCTCGACCTCGGCTTTATCCGCGACATCCGCGACCTCATAAAATTCCTTCCCCGCAAGCGGCAAACCCTCTTTTTCTCCGCCACCATCAACGAGACCATCAAGGAACTGGCCTACTCGCTCGTCACCCGCGCCATCCGAATCCAGGTTTCGCCCAAAGACCCGGTGGCCAAAAACATCAACCACTCGGTGGCTTTCGTGGGCATGGACGACAAGCGTTTTTTCCTCGAACGGCTGATTCGGGAAAATCCGGACAGCAAAATCCTCGTGTTCGTGCGCACCAAAGTCCGCGCCGAGCGCGTGATGAAAGCCCTCGAACGGGTGGAAATAGAAAGCCGGACCATCCACGGCGACAAGGAGCAGCACGACCGCTTGATGGTGATGGGCCAGTTCAGGAGCGGGGCAGTGAAGGTGCTGGTGGCCACCGATGTGAGCGCGCGCGGCATTGACATCCCCGACGTGGATTATGTGGTGAATTACGACCTGCCCGATGTGGCCGAAAACTATGTGCACCGCGTGGGCCGCACCGGCCGGGCCGACAAAAAAGGCTTGGCCGTGTCGTTTTGCAGCCCAGAGGAAAAAGACATTCTGGCCGAAATAGAAACCTTTCTCCAAAACCCCATCAGGATTTTGGAAATCCGCAAAACCGAATACGCCGAAACCCTCGTGCTCACCAAGGCGGAGCCTGACAAATGGAAAGCCGTGATGCTCGAAATGGAGCAGGCCGAGGCGTGGAAGGAGAAACACCCAAAGAAAAACAAGAAAAAATGAGCAGCAAAACATCGGACTCCCAACCTTTTTGGCACATCATCGCCAACCCTGCCGCAGGCGGCGGAACGGTGGCGCGGCAATGGCCGCATATCGAGCGGCTCTTGCAGGAGTTGGGTTTTGCCTACACCGTGCAGTTTACCGAGCGGCGCGGCCATGCGGCCCAGCTGGTCGAAAACGCCCTGCTCAAAGGCGGCCGCTACCTGCTCGGCATTGGCGGCGACGGCTCGAACCACGAGATGGTGCACGGTATTTTCAGCCAGCAGTTTGTGCCGCCCTCGGAAGTTTCCCACGCGCTGCTCCCCTTCGGGACGGGCAATGACTGGGCGCGACAGTACGGCATTCCGGCTGACCCTCGCCTTCGTTTGGAACGACTTCGGGAACTGAAAACCGTGCAGCAAGACATTGGCCGAGTGAAATATCAGCGCGACGGCCAAGCGCATTTCCGCTATTTCGTGAATGTGGCGGGCATGGCCTACGATGGGTTTATCGGCAAAAAACTGATTGAAAATCCTGCCCGGAACAAGGCACACTACCTCCTGAAAGTGGCGCAATACCTCGCAGAATACAAATTGACGAAGGCGCGGATAACTTTTGACGGCCAATGCGTGGAGGACTTTTTTTACACCATCAACATCGGCCTGTGCCGCTTCTCTGGCGGGGGTATGCAACTGGTGCCGCAGGCCGTGCCCGACGACGGGCTGTTCGCGCTCACCTTCGCCCGCAAGATTTCAAAATTGGAAGTGCTGCTCCAAACGCCGCGCTTTTACAACGGCACCCTCCTCCAACATCCCAAAATAGAAGGCCACCAAGCCCGCAGCATTCGGGTGGAACACCTCGGCGACACGCCCACGCTGCTCGAAGCGGATGGGGAGTTTTTGGGCGAAACGCCTGTGGAGTTTGAGATGATGGAGCGGGCGCTTCGGGTGGTTTTGTGAGAGGGAGCGCGGCGCAGCGCGGGCGGGGATGTGGGCGATCAGGTGGTGAAAGGACATTTTTTTGCTCCATGAAAATCTTACATTTGCAGCCGGAACAACAAAAGGAACATGAGACCAATCAGATTTATTGATTTGTTCGCGGGCATTGGCGGCCTGCGGTTGGGCTTTGAGCAAGGGCTTGAAGCGCAGGGCCTGACGGCGCAATGCGTGATGACTTCCGAAATCAAACCCCACGCGCTCAAAGTGCTGCGCCACAATTTCGGCCACGATCACTTCGTAGGCGACATTACGAAAGTGCCAAACAGCCAGATTCCAGACTTCGATTTTTTGCTCGGCGGATTCCCCTGCCAGCCGTTCAGCGCGGGCGGCAAGCGCCTCGGGTTTGTGGACACGCGCGGCACTTTGTTTTTTGAAATCGAACGGATTATCGCCGAAAAACGCCCCTACGGTTTTATCCTCGAAAATGTGGAAGGCTTGGTGCGCCACGATTTGGGAAACCCAAAAGACCGCGTGGGGCGAACCCTCCGCACCATTCTGGAACGCTTGACGGACATGGGCTACGCCGTAAGTTGGAACGTGCTGAACGCTGAAGATTTTGACCTCCCGCAAACCCGTAAGCGCGTATTCATCGTCGGCACTTTGGAAGAAAAAATCAGCCTGCGCGGCTTCGAGGTTTCGCGTTCAAAAATAAAAAACATCCTTGAATACGGCCTCCCGGTCATGCGCTCCAGGTTCACCGACAGGCTCTTGGAAATATTCCCGATGGAAGAACTTTGGGGCAAATCCATCAAAGACAAACGCGGCGGCGGCAACAACGTGCACAGTTGGGATTTGGAATTGAAAGGCCCTGTGTCGGACGAGCAAAAGGTGCTGCTCAACAAACTTTTCAAAGAACGCCGCAAGAAAAAATGGGCCGCCGAACACGGCATCGCTTGGATGGACGGCATGACGCTCACGCTCGAACAAATCAGCACGTTCCACCACTCTCCGCGCCTCCGCGAACTGCTCGACGACTTGGTGCGCAAAGGCTACCTCCGCCACGAATCGCCCAAAAGCCTCGTGCGCGAGCAAACGCTTTTGGGTGAAAGAACCTACCGAATCGAGGACAAAAGCAAACCCAAAGGCTACAACATCGTGTCGGGAAAACTAAGTTTTGAAATCAACAAAGTGCTAAGCCCCAATGACGTAGCCCCCACGCTCGTGGCTACCGACATGGAACGCCTCGCCGTGCCAGACGGACAAGGGCTGCGCCGTATGACGCTGCGCGAAGGGCTGCGGCTCTTTGGGTTTCCAGAATGGTTCGAGATGCCCGTGAGCGCAAAAGAAGGGTTTGATTTGCTTGGCAACACGGTGGCGGTGAGCGTGGTGCGGGCCATCGCCGAGCGGGTGGGAGCGGCTTGCCATCAAGAGTTCACGGTCAGCGAAATGCCTGTGTGCGCGGCGTAGTTTTTCAGCACCTCATCGAGCCAATGGGCATTGGCATAGCGCGTCACAGGGTATTTGTAGCGGGTCTCGTTCAGGGCGGCGAGGAATGCTTCCTTTGATTCAAATGGCTTGAATTGCACCCGTTCCGAGTACCAGATTATCGGGCGGATGTTGTAGATAATCTTCTTCTTTTCTTGCACTTTCATGGGGTAGGTAGAGCTCCCGCCCGTCAGTTCCCAAATCTTTTTCAGCCACACATTTTGGATGGTAATCTCTGTGCCCTCCATTCGGTATGCGATGACGAGGTAATCAGAATCAAGACGGTAGGCATTGGTCAGGAGCGAGTTGCAGTAGGATTCAAAATTGGCAAGGTCAAAACCCGGGCCTCGGTCGGCATCAAAAGTTTTGATTTCCAGCAGCCCTTTTTTCTTGTCTTCTTTGTCGAGAAAAATGTCGGGGAAAGTTTGCGTGTTGGAGCCTTCTTCAAATTCCACGACCGCTTGTTTCATCCATGCTTTGAGCCATTCTTGCACC
Organism: Saprospiraceae bacterium; assembly: GCA_046155725.1. Classification (GTDB taxonomy): domain Bacteria; phylum Bacteroidota; class Bacteroidia; order Chitinophagales; family Saprospiraceae; genus M3007. Next base: position 508 of record JBJXFT010000317.1, on the reverse strand, counting down.
AAATTGCCGACGGAATCTCTCGACTCTATTTCGATGGAAAGGTCTTTGAGGGTGAATTTGATAACCCCCTTTTGCCCAACAAGGCCATACTCCTGGGTCAGTTTTTGGAAAAGTTGCTCGGCGTTGAGTTTCATTCTTCGCTATATTTTTGATTGGACAAAGGAATGGAAAAAATTGCCGCAAATTTGGAAACCATCATTCTTTACCCAAGCGTCTAACAAATTCACCATGAAAAACATCTCTCTTTTCCTTGCACCATTCCTCCTCTTCCCCGCGCTCGCCAATGCCCAAGACGTGTGGCAATTGATGAGCGCGCGGGATTACCACGCCATGAAGCCCGGCCCCGAAAAAACGCAGCAGGTCCGGCAATTGGAAAGCAACGGCTGGTATCAGCCAGGCTCGCGCTTTTTAGACCTAAAAGGCAAGCCCACAGAATCGCCCAAAACCGACCTCGCCCCTTTTGTGGACGACCTGGGCGAAACGGTTTTTCTGGTCACCGATGTGGCCC
>JBJXFT010000309.1:0-4489 GCA_046155725.1 Saprospiraceae bacterium | reverse complement strand
TGATACGCGGCGACGTGGTTTTTGAGAGCAGCGAATTGGACGACAAGGTACTCTTGAAGGCCGACGGGATGCCGACTTACCACCTCGCCAACATCGTGGACGACCATCTGATGCGCATCACGCACGTCATTCGCGGAGAGGAATGGCTTCCCAGCACGGCGCACCACGTTTTGCTCTACGAGGGTTTTGGCTGGGAGGCCACCATGCCGCGCTTTTCGCACCTGCCTTTGATTATGAAGCCTGTCGGCAACGGAAAGTTGAGCAAGCGCGACGGCGCCAAGTTTGGCATCCCGGTGTTCCCGCTCGGCTGGAAGGGCGAAACGGCCGAGGAGAGTTTTGGCGGGTTTCGAGAGGCTGGCTTTTTGCCGGAGGCGGTGGTGAATTTCCTCGCGCTGTTGGGCTGGCACCCGGGAGGCGATGAGGAGATTTTCTCTCTGGAGGAGTTGATCCGTTTGTTTTCCATAGAGCATATCGGGAAAAGCGGGGCGCGGTTTGACTACGAAAAAGCAAAGTCGTTCAACCAAAAATACATCCACGCGACGGACGACGCGACTTTGGCCGCCCTCGTCCGCCCGCTCGCCGAGGCAAAGGACTACCACGTTTCGGAGGCGTTTTTGACAAAAGCCGTTTCTTTGATGAAAGAGCGCGTGACGTTCCTGCCCGATTTTGTCGAAACGGGGTACTACCTTTTTGAACCTGTAAAAACCTACGACGAGGAGGCGCTGCAAAAGCGATGGAATGGCGACATAGCGTCAGTTTTTGCCAAATTGACAGAAGTAGTGGCTACTTTTGAGCCGTTTAAAGCAACAGAGATGGAAGAAGCCGTGCGGGCTTTCATTCAAGAAGAAGGCTTGAAGCCCGGCGATATTTTGTCTTTGCTGCGCATCGCCCTTGCTGGCACGATGAAAGGCCCTGCGGTTTTTGAAATGGCAGAGGCGCTGGGGCGGGAGGAGACGGCGGTGCGGCTTAGGGCTTTGCTGGCAAAATGAAAAAAATAATGCACAGTGTTATGACCATCACAATCGAATCTGTCAACGCCAAAGAATTGGAGCAACTCTTGTCTGTTCTGAAAAGTATGAACCTGAGCGGTGTTCAGGTAAAAAGCCACGCACCTCGGAGGGAAAAACCTACTATCATAGTGGGCGACAAATCTATTGACCCAATGGCACTCTTCGGTATTTGGAAGGAAGGCCCCAGGAGTTTGGAAGAAATTAGAAATGCTGCTTGGAAACGAACCCCGTCTTTCTCACCATGATACTTTGTGACACGAACATTTTCATTAGTGCTTTCAATGGCCGAACCGAAGCGATTGAACAATTGGGTAAAATTGGGCTTTCAAAAATCGCACTTTCGGCTATTACTGTTATGGAGCTTTTTCAGGGAGCGTGGAACAAAAATGAACTTGTGGAGATGAAAAAACGGATACGATACTATGATGTGGTGCAAATGGATAGCGAGATTTCGGCCAAAGCGGTAGATTTGGTTGAATCCTATAAACTTAGCCATGGGCTTTTGATCCCTGACGCCATCATTGCCGCGACCTCGATTGTTTATGACATCCCCTTGTTTACCTACAATTTGCGCGACTTTGTCTTTATACCGAAAATACACCTTTACCAACCAACAGCTTGAATGAGCAAATCAAAACGCACCAAGCCTGCCCCTTTACCTCCCCCAGAAAAAAAAGATCTGAAAAAAATCACCCTGCACGTCAACGAATTTGGCGAGATCGTCCGAGACGTAAAAACGGACGACATCAATTCGTTTTTGGACGAAAACGTGCCGGACAAGAAGTTTGCCGAGTAGCGCTTCAAGTGGCAAGTTCCAAGTCCGCAAGTGGCAAGTTTCAAGGCACCAATGTTTGCCAACTTGGAACTTGCGGACTTGGAACTTGCGGACTTGAAACTTGAAACTTTCAACTTTATACCCAACCCGTCCGTATGACAAACCGGTTACCCAAATCTTTTCAGGCAAAGGATTTATCCATCGCTTTTTGCCTCTTTTTCCTTCCTGCGGCTTGTTTGCAAGCCCAGCCCGATTTCTTCAATTTCAGTTACAACGGCCCCGACAGCCTGACGGTGGACATAGGCTGCAGCTCCATGCTGCAGGGCAACGTGCCAAACCCTGTGGTGACGCCCAAGTTTGGCGGCGCCATCATCACCATGTCTATGTTCGACCCCGTAGCCTCGGGGTTTCCGTACGACTTCATGTTCACTTCCGGTACCGTGGCCCACATCTTCTGGTTCGTGAAAGACGACCTGGGTCACTCGCACACCTTTGAATATTACATCAATTTCGTGGACGACGCGCCGCCCACGTTCGACCTGACGGGGGTGTTTGACACGCTCGAATTCAGCTCCATCGTGCAAGTGCCCACGCAGACGGCCCTCCCCGTGACGGACAATTGCACGGCGGTGGTGAGCGATACTTTCTATCAAACCGTTACGCCCGACACTTGCCAAAGCGGCACGTTCACCCGCACCTGGGAGGCGACGGACGCAAACGGCAATACGGCCACGTACACCCAAACCATCATCATTTACCAAGACACCCTGCCGCCCCAAATAACGGGCTACCCACAAAGCGGATCGGCAGCTTGCGAGCAATTGGCCACCGCCTACCCCGCTTGGCGTGCCTTGCAGATCGCCAACTTCGCTGCCACCGATGCTTCGGGGGTCAAGTCGCTGATCACCAACGCGCCCACCACCTTCCCGCCTGGCTGCAAAGAGCCGCTCACGGTAAAGTTTTGGGCCATTGACAACTGCATGATCCAGCAGATCGTGACGGTGGTTTTCACTACTTCCGACACGGAAGACCCGGTGGTGATAAAGCCGCCAAAAGACACGGTGGCCTATTGCTCGCAGAGCGACAACGAACTGGCGAAACTGCGCGAATGGATCAGCACCAAGGCCTATTCGCAGGTGTTCGACTCCTGCTCGTACCCGCTGACCTATTCCATGAAAATCGGAACGAACACGGTGGACTCAGCGCAGGTGGTTGCCGCCTTTTTGGCTTCGTTTGCCAATGGCTGCTCTGCCCAAAAAGTCCACGGGCTGGTGTCGGTCAACTTTTTTGTGGAAGACGATTGCGGCAACTCCGCGCTTATGGGCAATGCCGAATTTGCCGCCATAGACACGCTGCGCCCCACCATTACGGGAACAAACACCACGGAACAATGCGGCGGCGCAAACGACCAAACCGCCCTGCGAACTTGGATAAACGCCCATGGTAACGCCACCGTGACGGAGGACTGCTCGAATTTCACTTGGACCGACTTCACGTTCAGCACCTCCAATGGACTATCCGGCGCGGGCACTTTCAACGCAGGCCCGTACCCTGCGGTGCTGGCAAACAACTGCACTTGGTTCACCGATGTCACCTTCCGCGCTACCGACGATTGCGGCAACAGCAACACCATCACCTTGCGCTGGAGCATCGTGGACACGCAAGCACCCACGTTCGCGGGCTTGGCGCCGAGCATCACGGTTCATTGCCCAAACTCCTTGCCCACCGTGCCAGCCGCCACGGTGAGCGACAATTGCGACGCGACCCCGGCCATCACGTTTGCAAGGATTTACAAAGACAGCATCTGCGACGGCTCGTACACGGTACGGACGACTTGGACGGCCACGGACGACTGCGGAAACGCGGATTCGGTCATGCAAGACATCTTTGTGCGCGATACGACAAGACCCGTTTTCACGCTCATCCCCGCAAACAAAACTTTCCGTTGCGACACCTTCGTGTTGCCGCCCGTGCCGGTGATGGGCATGAACATCTTGGCGACCGACATTTGCAGCCCAATAGTGAGCATCACCACGGCCACCAGCTCTTTCCAAAACCCCGACCCTGCGGTGTGCGGCCATTACAGTTACAATATCGTGCGCACGTTCACCGCCACCGACGAGTGCCAAAACACCCGCACGGCTACCCAAACGATTTCGGTGATTGACAACCTTGGCCCCGTGCCGGGAGGAATTTTGGACACCACGGTTTTGTGCAACGCGCTCCTCCCATTCCCCGCGCCCCCGCCCATCGCTACCGATGCTTGCAGCGGCCCCACTGCTGCGCCCACCGCTTCTGGGCAAACGAACACGCTCGGCAATTGCACCGACCGATATACCATCATGGTACACTGGTCGGCGAAGGATGTGTGCAACAACTTGACGACTTTCAACCAAGTGCTGCACGTCATTGACACGGTGCCGCCTGCCTTGGTGAACATACCGCCCAACGTGACGGTGGAATGCGACGCCATACCCCTCGCGCCCCCCGCAAGCACCTTCAACCCTTCGGACAATTGCGACCTCTCGGTGGCGGTGAACCTCGTGCAAACCGAAATCAGAAACCCCGACCCGGACACTTGCGAGCATTGGACGAACTACATCGTGAAGCGCGAATGGACGGCTACCGACAACTGCGGCAACAGCCGGACTTACACACAACTCATTCAAATAGAAGACACCACGCCGCCCGCCATTGTGCCGCC
>JBJXFT010000416.1:0-7582 GCA_046155725.1 Saprospiraceae bacterium | reverse complement strand
GCCACGCGCAGCCGGGTACGCAAAGCGGGATTGTTTTTAAAAAATGAAAAAGAACGTGAGAACTGAGCGTGTTCGATTAAGAATCAATTAGAGGCCTGGCCTACGTTTACCAAACTTTTGGAAGTTTAGTAACCGTGTTCTAAGCCTGTTGTAAGTTCGTTTGGCGGGAGTGCCGCGCTGGGTGGTTTTTTCAAAAAACCGCCCAGCGCGGCACTCCCGCCAAATGAACTCCCCTACAGCTCTAAAAGGAAAAGCGGCTGCTCGTACTCCACCGGAGAGGCATCTTCGACGAGGATCTTGACGATTTTGCCTTTCACCTCCGAGTCTATTTCGTTGAAAAGTTTCATGGCCTCGATGATGCAGACCTTCGAGCCAACGTCCACCATGTCGCCGATTTTGACAAACGCCGGCTTGTCGGGGCCTGCGCTGCGGTAAAACGTGCCGACCATCGGCGATTTGATGGTCAGGAGTTTTGAATCGTCGGGGACCGGGGCAGCCGTGACAGGCAGGGCAGGTGCAGAAAGCGGCGGCGGCGCGGCGGCGGCGGGCATTGGCTGCGCGGGCTGAGCTGCGGCCACCACGGTGGGAGCGCTCCCTTCTACCACCGTGCCTTGGTTGCGGATGGTGAGTTTGAAATCGCCCTGTTTGAGGCTGAATTCCGAGAGTTTGTGCTTGCTCACCATGCGGATGAGCTCTTGTATCTGAGTGAAATCCATATTGTTGGCAGGTTGAAAGGTGCGGTTGTCCTTTTGTTTCAGGCTGTAAAGGAAAGAAGATTTTTGAACTCCAAATCCCTAAAAGGCCCAACGCAAACCTGTCTGGGCCTGCCAGCGCGAAGCTACGGGGTCTACCTGCCACGGGGTGCTTTCTGGCTGCTGGAACTGGAATTCGGCCTTGTCGCCCGTCACCGATTTGATGCGCAACAGGGAATAGCCCGCGTTGGTGGTGTTTGGCACAAAATATTGCCGCCCCCAGTTGTGGTGCAGCAGGTGCGTCAAGTTCAGCACATCTACCAGCACCGTGAGCCGATGCCCGCGTAGCGTCCAGGTGTGCGAAAGGCGCAGGTCGGCTTGGCTGTTCCAAGGGGTGCGCCCACCGTTGCGCTCGCTGTACCGACCTCGCCGGGTGCGGAGATAATCGTCGTTTTCGATATAAACATTCAGGTTCTCCCATTGCTCCGATGCGCTCACAGTTACATTTCCCGCCGCGTCTTTGATGTCGGCCAACTGAATGTCCGTGGAGTTGGCCGGCACGAATATCAGGTCGTTCGTGGGCGAGCCATCGCGGTTGAGGTCGCCAGAATAAGTGTAGGAAAACGGCGAGCCTGACTGCGCAAAAACCGCCAAGAACATCTGACTTTCCCCGCCTTTACGCCATTTGTGCGCCCACGAAAGGCTGGACTGCAAGCGGTGCCGAAGGTCGAAATTGGAATAACTCAGTTCGGGGGCATTGGGCAGCACGGTCTGGTTCCATTCCCAATTGGCTTGGGGCGACACACGCACGCCGTTCACCATGTCTCGCGAGATGCCATAGGTGTAGGCGGCGCGCCAGTCGAGCGTTTTGCCAATCTTTTTCTCCAAAAAAAACGACGCGCTCCAACGATATCCCCTGCTGGTATTGCTCACCGCGAACGCGTTGGTGAACTGCCCGTTTACTTTTTGCTGCGCGGTATTGCCCTGAAAAATCGGGCGATTGTCTGCCCCCGTCAGCGCCTGGGTGGAATCTTTGAGGTTGATGGTGCGGAAAAAAACGTCTTGCAGGGATTTGGAAAAAATCGCCTCCAGCCCAGCCGACCAGCCGCCGCGCATTTTCTGTTCAATGGCGAAGGTGCTGTTCCAATTGCAGGGAAGTTTGAAATTTTTGTCCACCAAATTGATTTCCCGCAGGCCTGGTTGGAGCGTCCCCAATTGTTCAAAATCATTGACGATCAAGGCCGTTGCGCCCGAAGGGCGGTAGTCAATGTTGCCAAATTGCTGCCCGTTGTAGATGTACTGATAGGCCGTCCATGCAAAAGGGATGCGCCCGCTGAACAGCCCCGTGCCACCGCGCAGGCTGGTGTTTTTGTGCTTTCCAAAATCCCAGGAAAAACCAAAACGCGGCACCGGGATCACTTGCGGGCGAATGCTTCCCGTAAATCCGGAGAAGGCCGGGCCCTTGGTTACATCGTCGCTCAAGTTGGTTTTTGTCAAGAAAAACGTTGCGTCGGCGCGGATGCCCGCCAGCAATTTCAGCCCATTTGAAAAGGACATTTCGTCTTGCGCATAAATGGCCGAGAGCAGCACGTCGAAGTCCGCGCTGGGGCGGTTGTAGTTGAATTCGTAGGAATCGTCCGAGAGGTGGTAGGTCCCCCGCACCCGGCTGGGTTTTTGGGCGTAAAAATCGGCCAGCGAGCGATAGGCCCAACGCCCCGTGTAGGGCGTTACAAAATGGTAGTCGAACTGATAGTGTTCGTTGTGCGTGCCAAAAGTGAACAGGTGCCGGCCCCTGGACCACACAAGGTTGTCCGTCAGTTCCAGGCTGTTTTGCTTCATCTGAAAAATGCTCGCCTCGCGGTAAGCACCCAAGAAAATGGTCGCCTCGGTGTTGTAAGTGATTTCGATGTGGGGGAAAAGCGCGCCACTCGGCACTCGGGTGTCGTGGATGCGCCCATAGCCAAGAATAAGGTTGTTGTTCAAGTGATCAGAAACTTGGGTCTTCAGTTCCAAAGCCGCGTTGAACGTGCGGCTGTTGTGCCGGAACGATTGGCTGCCGTAGTTCAACAGCGTTGGCGAGCGGCTAAAATTCTCCGCGAAGGCATCCACAAAATTGAAGCGGGCGAGCAGGTGGCTCCGGCGGTTCAAGTTCCAGTCCAAACGAGTAAGAATCTTGTAGTTGCGGGTCCGAGTTTTGTCATCCCCGAAAGACCCGGCATCGTATTCGTAGCGGCTGCGGAGGGTGTCGGCGAGGGCTTGCGCGTCTTCAAATTTTACCACGGCACCTTCTGTGCCGGGCGCAAACGCGACGGGCTCCAAGCGATCGGCAAAGTCAAAGTTTGCAAAGAAAAACAACTTGTCGCGCCGGATAGGCCCGCCCAGCGAGGCGCCTGTTTGGAAATCAAAAAAGTTTTCTGTGTGGCTGCGTGCATCGTCGGGGCTGCGCCCTGTGAACACCTGGTTGCGCCCAAAGGAGTAAGCCCCGCCCGACCATCGGTTTGTGCCGCTCTTGGTCACGGCGTTGATGCTCGCCCCCGTGAAGTTGCCCACTTTTACATCGAAGGGCGAGAGCAGCACTTGAATTTCCGAAATCGCGTCGAGACTGATGGGCTGCGAGCGTGCCAGCGCGCCAGGTGTGCCTGCTGCCGTGCTGCCACCTGCCCCCACTGTGGGCTCTTGAAAACCAAAAGCGTCGTTGGCGCCCACCCCGTCAATCGAAAGGTTGTTGTAGCGGTAGTTTGCCCCGGCAAAGGAATTCCGATTGCCCTGTGGCGTGTAGCGCACGATGTCGGAAATGCTGCGCGAAAGCGTGGGCGCGTCGTTCAGTTCATCGTCGAAATTGTACGAAGGCCCCAAGTTTTTGTCCTTCAGAATAGTTGATTTTGACGCCGTTATGGTCACTTCATCCAATAGGGCGCCCAATCCCGTCAGCGTCACGTCCACGGTACGAACCTGGCCCAAGGGCAGAAAAAAACCTTCTACCCTCACCGTGTCGAAGCCCGTGAGCGTGGCCGTGAGCAGGTATGGGCCGCCGGGGTTCAGTCCCGAAAAGCGGAAACGGCCTTCAGAATCGGCGATGGCACCGCGCTGTTCGCCGGTGGCGGTTTGACGGAGCAAAAGGCTCGCGCCGGGAATCGCGCCATCGCCGCTGCGCACCGTACCCTGCAGGGCAGCATCTGTGATTTGCGCAAGGAGGAATTGCAGATTGAAAAAGAGGGCAAGGAAAATGAGAATCGTGCGAGCGAAGGGCGATTTCATACGCAGAAAACAGGATAAAGGAAATAGGATGGTAGGTAGAAATAAAACTCAGCAGCAACCGCCGCCATCGTAAAACCAGGTGGATTCAGAAATGAAAATATCGGCGCGGCTCAGCCCGGCCAATGCGCCAGCAGTCTTGTCGCACACTGCAAGGGGCATATTTTGGTTGAGGACGTGGCCTTTTCGGTCGTCAAAATATTCCTCCGAACCATAGTAAATGGCCGTTTTCCCAGTAAACACGCAAGGCCCGTCGGGAGGCATGGGGTCTTTGATGGCGCAGACTTCCACGCTCTCGATGAAGATAAGTTCTTCGGTCGGGTAATGGCCTGGGGCAAGCAGTCGGTAGGGGCGTTTGGCGCGAATCTCGACGGTGCCAAAGCCAACGTCGGTGATCATTTTGATGTAATCTTGCAATGGCAGGGAGCCGGTGAGGCAGAGCGCACGAAGGCGTTCGTCGCCACGAAGCGTGTCGTTCATTGGCTGCTCGCAGGTGGGGTCGCTCATGATGAGGCGACCGTTTGGTTTTAGTACCCGGTACATTTCCCGGAGCGCTTTTTTGAGGTCTTCCGTTTCAAAAATATTGAACAAACAGTTTTGCGCAGCAATGTCCACGGAGTTGTCGGGCACTGGAAGTTCCAGCGCGTTGCCCTTTCTAACCTCCACAAAATCAGTGCTGAACCAAGCGTTTTTCCGCTCGGCTTCTTTCAGGTTTTCACGACAAGCGTCCATCATTTCATCTACCACATCCACACCAATTACGGCTCCAGGCCTGCGGCTGAAATAGGCGAACTGCAACAATTCCATGCCCCCGCCAACGCCGACGTAGAGTATGCTGGGATCGTTCACAAGGTCGCGGGGGTTCACGGTGCTGCCGCAGCCGTAGTTCATTTCGAGCATTTTCTTTGGCACATCGAGGCCGGGGAGTTGCCAGACGGGGGTCGTGGTACAGCATAAGCCGACGTTCGGATTGAGCGCAGCATCTTTGTACACGTCAATCGTGGTGTTCAGGTAGGACATTTAAAAACGGAATGAAGGTTAGAAACCGGTGAATGTTGACAAATCAGCGCAAAGAAAGACTGCACCCTTGGCTACTGCGGCAAAAATGGGGAGGGCTTCGAAAGAAATTTGGAAATCTACGAGAAATGTCCGCACGCGGATTTTCAGAAACACAAAACCTTGGAGGGCTTTTGAAGCCCTCCAAGGTTTTGTTCGCTGGGCGAAATGAGTTTTGCCCTACACACCTGGCTCCACAAACGGCACTTTCGTCACCACGGCTTCGAGTTTTTTGCCGCCGACCACGATAAGGATTTTGGTGCCAGGCTCGGCGTGTTTGATTTTCACATAGCCTGTGCCGATGGGCTTGTCGAGCGTGGGCGAGTGGGTGCCAGATGTTACCACCCCGATTTTCGCGCCGCGCCGGCTTTCGATTTCGTAGCCGTGGCGCGGCACGCGGCGTTCGTCGAGCAGGAAACCGACCAAGCGGCGTTTCACGCCTTCGGCCTTTTGCTTCTGGAATTTTGCTTTGGAGGGGAAATCTGCGGCCTTTCCCAGTTTTGTTATCCAGCCAAGCCCTGCCTCCAGCGGGCTGGTTTTGTCGTCAATGTCGTTGCCGTACAGGCAATAGCCCATTTCGAGGCGGAGCGTGTCGCGCGCGCCGAGGCCGCAGGGTTTGATGCCGTGCTTTTCGCCGGCCTTGAACACCTTGTCCCAAATCTTGGGCAAGTCCTTGTTGCGGGCATAAATTTCAAAACCACCAGAGCCTGTGTAGCCCGTGGCCGATACGATGACGTTTTTGCAGCCCGCGAATTTGCCGCGCTGAAAATGGTAGTACGCGATGCTGCCCAAATCCAAGTCGGTGAGTTTTTTCAACGCCTCTACGGCCTTTGGCCCTTGCACGGCGATGAGGCCGGTTTTTGCCGAGATGTTTTGCATTTTTACTTCAAAGCCACGGGCGAGGCGTTTGAGCCAGCGCCAGTCTTTCAGTTCATTGGAGGCATTCACTACGAGCATATAGGATTGCTCTCCAGCCACGGTCATCTCCGGCACGTCGTCCAAGCGGTACACGAGCAGGTCGTCCACGATGCCGCCTTTCTTGTTTGGCAGGCAAGAATATTGGATTTGGCCGGGCTGGAGTTTCGACACGTCGTTGCTCGTTGCGCTTTGGAGGAAAGCCAGCGCGTCTTTGCCGCGCACGATGAACTCGCCCATGTGCGTCACGTCGAAAACGCCCAGAGCGCGGCGCACGGCGTGGTGTTCTTCCGAAATGGTGGTGTAGGAAATGGGCATGTTGTAGCCCGCGAACTCGGCCATTTTCGCGCCGAGGGCAATGTGCCTTTCTGTTAGTGGTGTAGATTTCATCAACATTGTTTTTTTTGAAAACACGAAATGCCGCGCATTTTTTCAAACGCAAGGAACATCCTTGCAGCAAGCACAGCAGACCGGAGGAATCCAGAACGGGGCGAACATACGAGTGCTGGGTGCGCACCTACAAGCTCTTCGACATAAATTTCAGCAGTTTGGGTGCTTGGCCGGTGAGTGAGCGGGATTTCCCCGCTCCACAAATCTCATTCTCCCAAAAATACGCACATCTGCGTAGCCAGTTTACGCAAACCTGCGCGTGGCTGCCGCCCGGCAGCACCCCCACCTTTGTACCATCAAACGGACAAAACAAAATCACTTTCAAAAACAAACTTACTGATGAAAAAGCCCAGCACTTTCAAAGCCTCCAACAGCCTCCTCGGCACAATCTTGATTCTTAGCCTCTTTGGCACCGCTTTCATGACGAGTTTCGATGCATTTGCCGAACTGTGCACTGCTTGCAAAAGCCAGTGGTATGCTTTCACCGAAAGCCTTTCGATGATGCAGCCGCACCGCACGGTGTTCCCGAACTGACGTGGCTGTACCGGCGACTTTAGTCGCCGGACGCATCCGGCAGCTAAAGCAGCCGGTACTTGGCTCGGCCAACAACCCCCTTTTCAATTCCTCATTTTCAACACAAAGCCGCGCTGCGCAACGGCGCGGAAAGCCAAACTCTTTTCTTTTTCACTCTAAACTTTTCACTCACTATGAAAAACATTCTTTTCAGCACCCTCACCCTGCTCTTCGTGAGCCTCTTCACCTTCAATGCCACCGCCCAAACTGCTTCCAAAGACGAAGCCGCCGTCCTCAAAATGTGGGATGCCGTTTGGCAAGCCTACCAATCGAACGACGAAGCCAAAATGTGGTCGTTCTACGCCGACAACGCCTGCGAAATCTACCCTGACGGCAACTCAGCCTGCGGTTTGAAGTCCATCCGTGAAGGCTACGAGATGTTCAAATCCATGATGGAAGGCACTCCATCTTGGACGATGACAAAGCCCACTATCACCTTTCTTGGTTCTGATGTGGCACTGCTGATGAGCGACGTGACCGCCGACATCAAACTGAAAGGCGGGCAGCAAATCGGTGGCCCATCGAAGTTCGCTACCGTCATCCACAAAGTCAAAGGTCAGTGGCTGATCGTGTTTAACAGCCAGACCCCTGTGTTGCCGATGCCGGAAGCGGGCAAGTAAACTCAACGGAGGGAGCGCGGGAGGGAGCGCGGGAGGGAGCGCGGGGTTCAGCCCGCGTCAACAGTTTATTAGACGCGGGCT
>JBJXFT010000304.1:0-5376 GCA_046155725.1 Saprospiraceae bacterium | reverse complement strand
TTCCGCCTGTCAAAGGCTGCGATTTTCCGGGATGGCAGGTTGTTTGCCAATGACTGCGCAGCGCCCGAATGGGTATTTTTGTTGTCAGTTTGACACAAATCCATTTTTGCCGCCATTTTATCCACCGATAATTCCCATGTTTGCGTCATCGAAGCCCAGCCGCATTTTACCCCCACCCGTTTCTATCCGTATGTTCGATAATTATTTGATGTCGCAGCAGTCAGACGACGAGCCTGATTTCGTGCCCCTTTTCTCTTTGGAAGAAGACGATGAAAAGGTAGGCGAGGTATTCCCAGGCACCGTGCCGCTCCTCCCCTTGAAAAATACCGTGCTGTTCCCCGGCATTGTCACGCCCATCACCGTGGGGCGCGACAAGAGCATCCGCGCCGTGCAACGCGCTTACGAAGGCGACCGTTACATCGGGGTGCTTTCTCAAAAAGACCTCAAAATTGAATCTCCTTCCGCCCGCGACCTCTTTCAGGTAGGCACCGTGGCCCGCATTTTGAAACTCCTCAGAATGCCCGACGGCTCCACCACCGCCATACTGCAAGGCCGCAAGCGTTTCCGCCTCGACGACCTGATGCACGACGATCCCTACATGGTGGGGCACATCAGCACCCTCGAATACGACCCGCCCAAAAACAAACTGGAATTCCGCGCCATGATCAGCAGCGTGCGCGACGCGGCCCGGCAAATCATAGAACTTTCGCCACAAATCCCATCTGAGGCCGTGGTGATGTTGAAGAACATCAACAACGACAATTTCCTGCTCAATTTCATTGCCTCCAACCTCGGCATTCCCGTCAACCACAAGCAGGAAATCCTCGAAATCAACAACCTGAAAGACAAAGCCAGTGCCATCTTGATGCACATGGACTCGGAGCTCCAACTCCTCGAACTCAAAGACCAGATAGAGTCGAAAGTGAGGGTGGACATAGAAAAGCAACAGCGCGACTACTACCTCAACCAGCAACTCAAAACCATCCAAGAGGAACTGGGAAACAACCCTCAAGAAGAGGAAATAGATGGGCTTGTACGCCGCGCCAAAAAGAAAAAATGGCCCAAGCCCGTGGAGGAAGCCTTTCACCGAGAGGTGAACAAAATGCGCCGCGTGAACCCGCAGATCGCGGAATACGCCATCGGCACCACCTATTTGGAAACCCTGCTAGACCTGCCGTGGCAGGAATTCACCAAAGACCAGCTCGACCTTCGGAAGGTGCAGACCGTGCTCGACCGCGACCACTATGGCCTCACCAAGGTGAAAGACCGCATCATGGAACACCTTGCCGTTTTGAAACTCAAAGGCGACATGAAAGCGCCCATCCTGTGCCTCGTGGGTCCTCCCGGCGTGGGCAAAACCTCCCTCGGAGCCAGCGTTGCCCGCGCATTGAAGCGCAAATATGTGCGCATGAGCCTCGGCGGCCTCCACGACGAGGCCGAGATTCGCGGCCACCGCAAAACCTACATCGGCGCGCTGCCGGGCCGCATCGTCCAATCTTTGAAAAAAGCAAAGGCGGGCAACCCCGTTTTTATCCTCGACGAAATTGACAAGGTGGGCAAAGACTTTCGGGGCGACCCTTCATCCGCCCTCCTCGAAGTGCTGGACCCGGAGCAGAACACTTCGTTCTACGACAACTATCTCGAACTTGAATTCGACCTCTCCAAAGTGCTGTTCATCGCCACGGCCAACACGCTCAGCACCATCCAGCCAGCCCTGCTCGACCGCATGGAGATAATCGAAATTGCGGGCTATTCGCAGGAAGAAAAAGTGGAAATTGCCCGACGGCACCTGGTGCCCACCCAGCGCAAAGAACACGGCCTCAAGCCTGGGCAAATAAAAATCAGCGAAAAGGCTTTGGTGAAAATGGTACAGAGCTACACCGCCGAAAGTGGGGTGCGCAATCTTGCCCGCGAAATTGGCTCCGTGATGCGCCATACTGCCAAAAAAGTGGCGATGGAAGAGGCCTACGAAGTGGGAGTGAGGCCCGAACACCTGCACAAAATACTCGGCCCTACCAAGTACGATTCGGAAAGTTACAAGGAGAAACAATCTTCAGGCGTAGCCATCGGCCTTGCTTGGACTTCCGTAGGCGGCGAAATCCTTTTCATCGAAGTAAGCCTCAACAAGGGCAGTGGCCGCCTACAACTCACGGGCAACCTCGGCGATGTGATGAAGGAAAGTGCCAGCACCGCGCTCAGCTACATCAGAGCACACGCCAGCCAGTTGGGCATTGATGCCGAAGCATTTGAAAAGAACGACATCCACATCCACATCCCTGAAGGGGCCATCCCAAAAGACGGCCCTTCGGCGGGAGTCACCATGCTTTCCGCCATCACTTCAGCCTTTACCGACAGGCCACTCAAGCCGTTCTTGGCCATGACCGGCGAGATAACGCTGCGCGGCAAAGTGCTCGCCGTGGGCGGTATCAAAGAAAAAATACTCGCCGCCAAACGTGCCGGGCTCAAAGAAGTCATACTCTGCAAAGACAACGAAAAGCATGTGGGCGAAATCGAGCAGGAGTACATCAAAGGGCTGAAATTCTTTTATGTAGACCGAATGGAAGAAGTGCTCGAAATTGCCATTGGCCTCAAGAGAACGCCCACGCCCAGCCAGAACGGTGCCGCCAAACCCAAGCGGAAAAAGGTGGAAGCGGTGGTGGAGCAACATTGAGGGAGCGCGGGGTTCAGCCCGCGTCATATAAATATGTGTGGTGGAGCATTGAGGGAGCGCGGGGTTCAGCCCGCGTCATTTCCCAGCCAGTCATTTCCAACTCCCCAATCAACCAACCACCTCCTGCTCATCCATGTCCTACATCATTGGAACCATCATTCAGCAGAGCGCGAAACTCGGCGCGCTCGTGGGGCAGCCGCGTTTGTCGCCCGTTCAACTTCAAGAACAGCAATTGCGCGAACTCTTGCGGGTAGCCCGCTTCACGGAGTTTGGTTTGGAATATGATTTTCACGGCATTCTGGATGCCCCAGATGTGCAAGCGGCGTTCAAAAAGGCAGTGCCGGCCATGGAATATCAAACGCTTTATGACCGCTGGTGGTCAAAAGCGCACCTCGAAGACGAGCCGGACGTGTGCTGGCCAGGCATCGTCCCATACTTTGCCCTTTCGAGCGGCACCAGCCAATCTTCCACCAAATACCTCCCGCTCACGGAAGATTTGCTGCGCGGCATGAAGCGCGGTTCGCAGCGCCTTTTCTACGATTTGGCCAAATACTACGGCCTGCCCCCAGAACACTACACCAAGCAAATGCTCATGGTGGGTTCTTGCACCCAGCAAAAGCGCGTGGGCTACCACTTGGAGGGCGACCTTTCGGGCATCATGGGCATGAACCGCCCGCGCATCATGGAACGTTTGTATCGGCCTGGCCGCCACATCACTGACCTGCCCGAATGGGGCGAGCGCATCGAGCGCATCGCCGAAGAAGCACCGCAGTGGGACATCGGGTTCTCGGTCAGCAACCCCATGTGGCTGCAACTGATTCTGGAAAAAATCATCGAAAAGCATGGGCTGGCGCACATCAACGAAATCTGGCCGCACTTCAACGTGTTCATTCACGGCGGAGTCCCGATTGAGCCTTACAAGCCCACGCTCGCCCCGCTCTTTGGCAAGCCCATTCTTTACATGGACAGTTACGGCGCGTCCGAAGGTTTCCTTGCCTACCAAGAACGCCCCGACCACCGCCCCATGAAATTGCTCAATGACTGCGGCATCTACTTCGAGTTTGTGCCATTCGACGAGGAAAATTTTGACGAAAACGGCGACTTGCGCAGCGACCAGCCCCGCAGCCTTCAACTTTCGGAAGTGGAAACAGGCAAGCACTACGCCATGCTGCTCAGCACCGTGGCAGGCGCGTGGCGGTATGTTTTGGGCGATACGGTACAATTCGCCGACACCGAAAAAGCCGAAATCAGAATCACCGGGCGCACCAAGCAATTCCTTTCTGCCTGCGGCGAACACATCTCCATTGACAACCTCTGCGACGCAGTGCGGGCGGTGGACGAACGCCTCCACGCGGGCATCGGCGAATTCGCCGTCAAAGGGCTCCGCGAAGGCACTTTCTGGGCGCACCATTGGTACATTTCTGCGGAAAACCAATCCATCACCCCCGATATGCTCGCCCGCGCGCTCGACGAGGAACTTTGCCGGCTGAACGATGACTACGCCGTGGAACGCCGCTACGCGCTCCGCGACGTGCGCGCCCAGATGCTGCCCAATCAAATGTTTTTGGATTGGCTCAACCAGCGCGGCAAACTCAACGGGCAAGCCAAAATACCGCGCGTTTTGAAGGGCGAACAATTAGCCGATTTCGAGACTTTTATTGGCAGTAAATAGGCTCTCATAACTCCTTATAGCATTCGCGGAAGTCGTTTCTCCTGTGGTGCATTGCCTGTATGATATTGCGCACAAAAAAAATCCCGGAGGTTTTCAAAAACCTCCGGGATTTTTTTTGTGCGGGCCAACACTCATTCCTTCACCAATTTCCCGCTCTCGCGCCAGCCCTTGCCGCGCAATTCCCAGACGTAGATTCCCGCCGGCAAATCGTTCAGGCGCAACGCGCCTTTTTCTCCCGACAGGCTTTCCTCCCGCAGCAAATTCCCTTTCAGGTCAAAAAGCCGGAGGCGCGAGTTGTCAAAATTTTGCCCCGATATGCTGAACTCCGCCACGTCGCGGGCAGGGTTGGGCGACACGCGCACCGACACGTCGCTCTTCGGCTCATGGCTTCCCGAACCCGTCATGAAATTGGCCGAGAAAAGCCCAATGCTGTGCGTGGCTGCCACCACGAAACCGTCGGAACGGCGCACGTCCACAAAGTCCACCACCGAGCTGCCCATTTCGTTCGGGCCTTCCAGCGTCCACACCGTGCCCGGCTGGCCCGTGGCGTGGAGTTTCAGCGTATCAGCACTGTACAACCCCACGCTGGTGCCGCAGAAATATTTGCGCGAGCCATTGTCCATGGGCAATATGCTCACCCAGCGCAGGGAGGAGCCTGCGCCTGTGCCGGCCACGCTGGTTTCAAGGTTGCCGCCCACTTTTACCCAAGTCGCGCCCGCGTCTTCGCTGAGGAAAATACTGTACACAGCGTAGTTGGAATACACTAACACCACACGATCGGCATTCAGCGGGTCAATGGCGAGGCAATTGACGTATGCATCCGCCGCAGCGGTGGGCGAAGGCAATGCGGTAAAAGAAGGCGAACCGGTGTGCGCGTTGTCCACCCGAAAAATTTTGTTGTCTGAAGTGCCGAGGTACAGGCGGTGCGCCGGGGCAGTTTCTGATACGGCAATTGCCGTAAATTGACCCGCCACCAAAGAATCGGGAAACCGCGTCCAACCTTGCGCAATGCTGTCCCATTGGCCCGTGAGCG
>JBJXFT010000301.1:0-2868 GCA_046155725.1 Saprospiraceae bacterium | reverse complement strand
TAAACCGTATCGAGAAAAATAGCCAATGCGAAAAACTTGGATGCTGCAAAAGTCGCACAAAACACACGGCTCTCGGCCAATGGCCGCAACTGACCCACAAGTTCTACATTTGCTGCCGAAAACCCGCCGCGCTTTCAGTTAACTTTGCAAATCAACCTATGGCACGAGATAGCATACACCTCGCAGTACGAAACGCACTGCAATTCAAACTCAAACCATCGTGTCATGGATAGAATAGAAAATTACCGCCAGACTTTGCATACTGTCTTGTCTCGTTACGCCACTCGTCGCCCCGTCAACACGCCCAATGTCGAACGGAATCTGATTGTGGATGGCGACCAGTTTGTATTGTTCTCCATGGGCTGGCATGGCAAGCAGTACATCCACCAATGCCTAATCCATGTGGCCATCCGCGACGGGCAAATATGGATTTACGAAGACCGAACCGACCCAGGCCTAATGGAAATACTGATGGAACACGGCATCGGAGCGGATGATATGGTGCAGGGATATGTCCCCGAATACGAGCGGTCAGCAATGGAAATGGCAGCGTGAGTGAACTGACCCACAAGTTCTACATTTGCTGCCGAAAATACCTGCTATGCAACCCGACGCTCCACTCAAAACTTTCATCTGCTACGCCCACGAAGACCACGAAGTGGTGGATGGGCTGAAAAAGCAACTCGCCATTTTCGAGAAACGAGGCCTCCTCCTCATCTGGTCGGACGGCAAAATCCTGCCTGGCGAACACTGGCACCAATCCATTAAGGACCAACTCGAACAAGCCGAACTCGTCCTGCTCTTTATCAGCGTGGACTTCATCAATTCCGACTACATCGAAACCACCGAACTGAAAGATGCCCTCCAGCGCCACCGCGAGGGTCACGCCACGCTCGTCCCCATCATTGTGCGGCCTTGCCACTGGCACGAATACTTCGACATCGGCCAGTTCCAAGCCCTGCCGCCCAAAGCCCGCCCCATCCTTTCGAGCCATTTCCCGCACCGCGACGAGGCTTTTTTTGAAATCGCCGAAGGCGTGAAAAAAACTGCCGAAAGCCTGCGCGCCAAAAAAACAGCGGCTGCCTTGGCCGCTGATTTAGCCGCGTCAGCCGCTGAAGCACAACGTGTGAAGGAAGAAGAAGACCAACGAGCCAGGCAGGCCGCAGCAGAAGCCCAGGAAGCCGCCGAAAAAGCCGCCGCCGCTTCTGCTGTCTTGGCAGCCAAGCAGGATGTAGAGCGCAAACGCCGCCAAGCGGACAGCCGCCGCCTCAAAGACGAGGCTGCTTGGGAATCTGCCACGGAGGACGACACGCTCCACGCCTACGATACCTATCTTGACGAAGGCTTCACGCTGTACAAAACCGAAGCGGAACAGAAAATCAAAACCTTGCAAGCGGCAGAGTTGAAGCGAAAAGCCAAAGAGGCGGAAGCGAGAAAAGCGAAAGAAGCCGCTTTAGCCGCCGAAGCCTTGGCGAAGGAGGCCGCCGAAGAAAAAGCCGCCGAGGCCAAGCGACAGGCTGCACAAAAAGCAAAAGAGGCCGCAGAACAGAAAGCCAAAGAAGAAGCCGAATACAAACGAGCAAATGAAAAACCTTCCCTACTCCTCCCTGCAATGGTCGAGGTAAAAGGCGGCATCTTCCGCCTCGGCGACAAAGTGGAATGCACCCTCAGCGACTTCGCCATCGGAAAATACCAAGTCACCTTCGACGAATACGACCGCTACTGTGAGGCCATGAAAATCAAAAAGCCCGGCGACGAAGGCTGGGGGCGCGGCAGGCGGCCTGTCATTAATGTCTCATGGTTCGATGCGGTGGCCTATTGCAACTGGCTGAGCGAGCAAAGCGGCCTTGCTCCGGCCTACAAAATTGAAAAAGAAGAAGTTGGCCGCATCGCGGGCAGCAAAGGCTTTCGCTTGCCGACCGAGGCCGAGTGGGAGTTTGCGGCGCGGGGCGGTCAGGGAGGGGTTGGCTACGAGTATGCTGGCAGCAACAACTTGGACGAGGTGGGGTGGTACAACAAAAATTCAGGAAACCAAACCCACCCCGTCGGCGAGAAAAAAGCCAACGAACTTGGGCTGCACGATATGAGCGGCAATGTCTACGAATGGTGCTGGGATTGGTACGGCGACTATACTGCTTCAAAGCAGGAGAATCCGCAGGAGGCAGCATCGGGCAGTTCCCGTGTTGTCCGGGGCGGTTGCTGGCTCAATATTCCTAACTATTGCCGCTCGGCTTACCGCTACAACAGGAATCCGTTCAATCCTAACTATTGGGTCGGTTTTCGGGTCGTGCGGCATTTGTGACCCTTGTGCACTTTTCCCCTCTTTCCCTTTTTTTTCTTTTTTTTGAATAGTGCGGGTATAGGACGGAATTCGGCGCAGCCGAAAAATTTTGAAAAAAATGCAAAATCACCTATCCAACAGCAGTGTACAACATGAAACCCAGTGCCACCGCCTAAAATCAAAATCATAACCTTGCACACTGAATCATGGATAAACTGGCTCAATACCGAACAATAGTGACGGAGGTGCTTACCGAGTTGGCCACAGTCGGCAACACCAGCGCATCTGCCGCAGAAATGGAAGACCAACTGCTGATTGACCCTGTCCACGACCACTATCAGGTGCTGACCGTTGGTTGGGAAGGTGTGAAACGGATATACTATCCCGTCTTCCACATTGACATCAAAAACGGAAAACTCTGGATTCAGGAAGACGCAAGCGATTCCGACCTTGCGAGCATTCCGCAGATTCAACAATCAAATGCAACGGGCGGGGGCGATTGAGGGTTTTTCTGTAAGAACTCTATTGGTGTCAAAAAACCGAGAGATTTTCGGGGCCTGTTGTTGAGTTTGTCTTGCGCGGTTTTG
>JBJXFT010000300.1:0-8069 GCA_046155725.1 Saprospiraceae bacterium | reverse complement strand
GGCAAGAGCGCTATGCAAAATTCTGCCATTTAACTCCCTGTCCCCAGGACGTGAGCCGCTAAGGTCGGCACGGATCCGTTCATATCCTTTATATCCTCGGTTGCCGGGGTCGCTCCCTACAAATATTACCGGGGCGCTGCCCCTGTGCTAAACAGTTACACCTAAACATAAAACTCTGTTTTTTAGCGGGCTAAACCCCGTCCTCCCTCACCGCCCTCGCTTACCGCGCTCCCTCACCACTCCACCGGGTCTTTCAACACCCGCCGTTGCATATCAATGTCATACTGTTCGGGGCTAAACCCATTGCAGCGCGTAAGGCGGTCGAAAGTGCCGATGATGCCGCGCACCACGCCGAATTTCTTGACTGCTTCCAAACCGTATTCGGAACACGAAGGATGAAAACTGCAACGCTGGTTGTCTTGCGACGAAAAGAAGGATTTGTAGAACAAGAACAACCCCGAAAGCACAGCCTGCAACTCATTGGGGTTTTCGCGGCTGAGCGCAAATTGCTCGGACAGCCTCACTTTGGGAGCGACGGCGAATGCTTTTTGCAAGAGCGAAATGTCGTTGCCGAAGTGTGGTGGTGCTGTACCGGCGACTTTAGTCGCCGAAATGTCCAGCCCGTCTCCGGCAGCTAAAGCAGCCGGTACACTTTCGGTTTGCGCGAGCAGATTACCTGCCAGCAGGAATGCTGAAATCGTACTTGCTATCTTCATCGGCTTGGTTGATGATGATGTTTTTCAGGGTCATGATGCGCACGAACTCGCCTTCCGGGCGGTAAAAAATCTGGTAAATTTTTCCCGGCACGGGCAAGCCGCTTTGCACGGTGTAGTCTTGGAAATAAAACTTTGCTACCACCTTGCCTTCTGTGTCATGGATGGCTGCGGCATGGAGCCGTTTGTTTTGCTGGGCGAGCGTGAGCGGCCCGAACATGGTTTTGAGCGGCTCTGGCGGAAGCCATTTTGAGGTCACTTGCTCGCCGTCTTGTTGCACCTCGCCGGGGGTGTAGCCCATTTTTGCCAGCCCGAAGTCATGGAGTTGCTGGCTCAGTATCATGTTGAAAATGGAAAACTCGCCCACGGGCGGCACGCTCTTTTGCATCACCAATGTGTCGGCGCGGAACTGGTACAGGCTCGTGTCGCGCACCAGCCACTGCTCCGGCTCTGGGAAGCGGATGTGGTAGGCCGTTTTGTGCAGGTTTTTGTCGTAGTAAATCATGCCCGTGATGAGGCGGCCTTGGTCTTTGCCCGTTTCTTTTTCTTTGATGGAAAAATCGGACTTGAAACGGTAAAAGTCTTGGGCGTGCAGCGCATTGACCGAAAAGGCCCAGAGGAACAAAAGCGCGAATCGGATGGGGATGCTCATAGTGAGGGCAAAAGTAGTGAATCAGAAAATCGGAAAATCGAACCAATCGGATCAATTCAATAATACTGTAGCCAAGCGATCAGCCACACATACAGCCCTACCAAAAGCCCCGTGCTCACCGCACAACCGAATATGGCCTGTGTGCCTTCTTTTTTTCTGGCTTCGGGGTCTTCAATGGCCAAGTACACCAAGAACATGCCTACCACGGAACAGCAAAGGCCCCACAGAAAGCCGGGGATGTCGAGCAGGCGCTCATGCCCTGGCGCGCTGCTGCCAAAGAGTGGGCCCGCGATGTCGCCTTCCTGCACAGCATGCTGCGCCAATGGGTTGCCTTCTTTCAGCAGTTGGGAATGTGTAGCGCTGGTGGTTTGTACCCATTGCTCCAATTCGGCAAGCGGGGCCATTTCGCAGTCCAATTTGGAGAGGTCGTCGCGGAAAATGTGCGGCAACGAACTTCCCGAAAGTTGGGAACTTTCGGGAAGTTGGAGCAAGAGAACCGAAAGCGCAAGCAGTGAGAATCGTTTTTGCATAGCATTGAGTTTGGAAAATGCAAAAGAAGGATGCCCGAAAAGAAAACCGGGTTGCCCTGCAAAAAGCACGGCAACCCGGTTTGAGCGTCTTATCCGCAGGGATTAACCGCCCGAAGCAGCAAACCAAGCGGCACTGGCAAAGAAGCCAAACCACACTACGACCCCAAGCAAAGAGCCAATGATGCAGCCGATAAGTGCTTTTTTGGTCTCGCGCTTTTTTGCATCGCCCTCCAAAAGAAGGAATGTGAGCAGCAAACCCACCCAGCCGAGGCAGAAGCCCCACCAGAAGCCGGGGATGCCCATCAGCTTTTCATCGCCAGGAGCGGCACTGCCGAGCAGCGATGCAGCGATATCGTTGTCGCTCGTCACGGTGTTCAAGAGGGCATTGTTTTCCGAAGCGAGTTGAGCGTAAGTCGCGTTGCGCGCTTCCACCAACTGCTCCAGTTGGGTCATGCTGGCGAACTCATTTTCCAGACAGCTGAGGTCGTCTTGAAAAGGGTTGGCAGGTGTGGTGCTGGGCGAAGCCGCCCAGAGTGCGCCGCCAAGCAGCGCGAAAAATGCGAGGGTGAGAAGTTTCTTCATGGATCTTGTTTCGTGATATAAGGTGTGAGTGAATAGTGCCGAGCAAAAGTACCCGTCTACTCCGAAAAACAAAAACTGCTTGATTTTTTTAACGGCGAATTTTTGAAATTGCCCGATGCGCAGCATTCCGTTCAACGGGAAACAGGCCACTTTGAACAGGCAATGCGCAGCAAACTTCTATCCTTTTTTTGCGCCGATGAGGGGCGTTCTTATTTCGACCCTTGAAAATCATCCCAAGAGATTCTGCCTACGGACACGATCTATCATTTTCAACAAGACAAAACGAAATTATGACCAACTCAAAAGTCTCCTGGATTGGGGTTGTCGCGCTGGCAGCCATTGTGGCATTCTTGGTGGTGAAACATTTCTTTCCTCAAATCATCGAACAATTCGCAGCGGGCATCCTCGCCTTGTTGGCCGTTTTGGCGGGGCTGATTTTTCGGAGAAAAAAAGGAGGCTCGTAATGCAAGATTATCGCAACATATTTGACCGGTACTGGCCGTTGCTCGCGTTTTTTTTGGGCATTGGCTTGGTTGTTTTCCTGATTTGGGGAAAATTCCTCCTTTGGTTTTTTGCCAAGGCCGCCGTGAAGATTGTGGGGCTTGCCCTGATCGGCACGGTTCTTTTTTTCAAGAAATTCAACGGAAAAAACGAAGCATCTACTTCTTGATTCAACACCCATGGTTCATGGTTCATCGTTCATCGTTCATAATTCATCGTTCCTAAAAAATGCTGATTTCAATAAAAACCCTCAACAAGACCTACATCATGGGTTCCGAAAAAGTGGAAGCCCTCAAAGACGTGACGCTCAACATCTCGAAGAACGAGTATGTGGCACTCATGGGCCCATCGGGCAGCGGCAAATCCACGCTGATGAACCTCATCGGCTGCCTCGACTCGCCCACTCGGGGCGAATACTGGCTCAACGGCACCGAAGTGAGCACCATGGAAGACGGCGATTTGGCCGAAGTGCGCAACAAGGAAATCGGTTTTGTATTCCAGACTTTCAACCTTATGCCCCGCCTCAGCGCGCTCGAAAACGTGGCCTTGCCGCTCGTGTACGCAGGGGTTGGCCGCGAAGAGCGTTTGGCCAAAGCCCGCAAAACACTCGAATCTGTGGGCCTCGGCGACCGGGTGGCGCATAAGCCCAATGAACTTTCGGGCGGCCAGCGCCAGCGCGTAGCCGTAGCCCGTGCGCTGGTGAACGACCCGGCCATCATCCTCGCCGACGAGCCTACGGGCAATTTGGACACGAGAACCAGCCAAGAAATCATGAAACTTTTCGAGCAAATCCACCAAGCGGGCAACACGGTCATACTCGTCACGCACGAACACGACATCGCCCTGCATGCCCACCGCATCGTGCGCCTCCGCGACGGCCTCATCGAAAGCGACCTGCCCAATGAGCACATTGTGCGCATGGAAAATGTGGTGATGAGCGAGGGGTGAGGGAGCGCGGGGTTCAGCCCGCGAAAAACAACTTCTTGATGACGCGGGCTGAACCCCGCGCTCCCTCACCGCGCTCCCTCCCTCACAAATACCTTTCCCGCAGTACCCGAATATGGTGCATCTGGTGGCCGATGATGATGAAAAAAAGCGCGCGCACCGACACCTTCCAATTGCTGGCCGTGAGCAGGAATTTCGACTGTTCCTCCGTGCACTGCGCCGCAAGCGCAAGTGTGCCGTCGCGCACGGTTTTCCATTCTTTCAGCAAGTCTTTGATGTTGCGCTCGTCCACCTTGGCTTCCTCCATCCAAAAATCTTGGTTGAAGCCCGGCAACGGTGCGCGGTCGCCGCGAATGCCCCACAGGGCGCGGAATGCGAACACCCGCTCGGCATCAATCAGGTGGATGAGCACTTGTTTGATAGTCCATTTGCCCGGCTCGTAGGCATGGTTTCCCTGCTCTTCGGGCAGCTGGGCGAGCAGTTGCTGCGCCTCTTTGAAAGTTTTTTTCAACAGCCCCTGCGCCGTGCCGCGCGCTGGCACGGCATTCAGGTAGCCTTGGTAGAAATCGGCGAACTCGCCTTTTTTAGGTCGTTTCATTTTTTACAAAACTGTTTTTCCTTCTTCATTTCTCTGAACTTTGGAGGTTTTTGAAACCGATGGTAGGCACACAACTTGTAGCAAGCAAAAATACTGATTTCTCATTTCAACGGACTGCCTTTTTCAACGCAACTGGAACGCACGAGAAGGACAGACCAAGTGTGTTCTGTGGCGTGTTTCGGAACATGAATGGGTTTTCAAATTTTAAAACAAATCGTTTTTTTATCCAAACTGCCCTACTTTTGCCGTTTCTCAAAACCTGCCCGCACCCGCGTTGTTTTCCCGCTCGAAATGGCAAAAGCAAAAACACAAACAGCCTCAAATATTGACCAACCGCCTACTGTCAATGGTCAACAGTCAACGGTCAGCAGTCAGCACTTCATTGAAGTCATCGGCGCGCGCGCCCACAATTTGAAAAACGTGGACGTGCGCATTCCGCGCAACCAACTGGTCGTCATCACCGGCGTGAGCGGTTCGGGCAAATCCAGTTTGGCGTTCGACACCATCTACGCCGAAGGTCAACGGCGGTTCATGGAAACGCTTTCGAGTTACGCCCGGCAGTTCATCGGCGAGATGGAACGGCCCGATGTGGACCAGATCACTGGGCTTTCCCCCGTCATCAGCATTGAGCAAAAGACCACGGGCCGCAATCCTCGCTCCACCGTCGGCACCGTGACGGAGGTGTACGATTTTCTGCGCCTGCTGTTTGCCCGTGCGGGCGAGGCGTACTCCTACGCGACGGGGAAAAAGATGGTGAAATACACCGAGGAGCAGATTGTGGCGAACATCACGGAGCGTTTTGCAGCGCAGAAAATCGCGCTCCTCGCCCCCGTGGTGCGCTCTCGCAAAGGCCATTACCGCGAACTTTTTGAGCAAATCCGAAAGCAGGGCTACACCCGCGTGAGGGTGGACGGCGAGCTGCTGGAAATCACGCCCGGGATGCAACTCGACCGCTACAAAATCCACGACATCGAGATCGTGGTAGACCGCCTCAAAGTCGGCGATGACCGAAACGAGCGACTGGCAGAAAGCCTCAATATGGCTTTGAAATTGGGCGACGGCCTCGTTCAGGTTTTGGATTTGGACAATCAACAATCAACAATCAACAATCAACAATCAACGACCTCCGCCTATTCCAAAAATCTGATGTGTGCCGACACGGGGCTTTCATACGACGAGCCTTCGCCCAACACATTTTCCTTCAACTCGCCCTACGGGATGTGCCCGCATTGCAAGGGCTTGGGCGAAATCCATGAGGTGGACATGGCGCGGGTAATCCCCGACAACACCAAAAGCATAAACGAGGTAGCCATCGTGCCGCTCGGCGAAGTGCGCGAGAACATGCTCTTCAAGCAACTCCGCGCGCTGGCCAAAAAACACAACTTCTCGTTCAGCACGCCCGTCAAGGATTTGCCCGAAACCGTGCTGAACGCCATCCTCCATGGCGGCGACGAAATCAAGGTGGACATGACCTGGGGCAGCGAAGAATGGAGTTACGACATGGCTTTCGACGGACTCATCAATGTGCTCAAACGCCAATACGCCGATGCCACCAGCGAAAAAGCCCGCCAATGGGCGGAGGATTTTATCGCCATCGTGCCCTGCCCCGACTGTGGTGGCACGCGCTTGAAAAAGGAAAGTTTGTGGTTCAAAATTGCGGAGCGAAACATTTCCGAATTTGCTGAAATGGACTTGGCCGAGCTCCACGTCGCGCTCGAAAACGTGGAGGAGCAAATGAGCGAGCGCCAGCGCGCCATCGCCAAAGACGTGCTGAAGGAAATCCGTTTCCGCCTGAAATTCCTCCTGCAAGTTGGTCTCGACTACCTCGCGCTCAATCGGCCTGCCCGTTCGCTGTCTGGCGGCGAAGGCCAGCGCATCCGCCTCGCCACCCAAATCGGCTCGCAGCTCACGGGCATCACCTACATCCTCGACGAGCCGAGCATCGGCCTGCACCAGCGCGACAACCACCGCCTCATCGAAGCCCTCAAAAACCTGCGCGACATCGGCAACACCGTCCTCGTGGTGGAACACGACCGCGACATCATGCTGGAGTCCGATTACCTCATTGACCTCGGCCCTGGTGCGGGCAAACTCGGCGGGCAAATCGTGGACATCGGCAAGCCCGCCGATTTCCTAAAAAACCCCACCGCCACTTCCGACTACCTCGCGGGCCGCGCCAAACTCGACATTCCCAAAGTCCGCCGCGCCGGAAACGGCCACTGGCTCGAACTGGAAGAATGTACAGGGCACAATCTGAAAAACGTCACGCTGCGCATCCCGCTCGGCACTTTCGTATGCGTCACGGGGGTGAGCGGCTCCGGCAAATCCTCGCTCATCAACGAAACGCTGTACCCCATCCTCCAAAGCCATTTCCACAACAGCCTGAAACGCCCGCTCAAGTACGAAAAAATCAATGGCCTCGACCACCTCGACAAGGTCATCGAGATTGACCAAAGCGCCATTGGGCGAACGCCGCGCTCGAATCCGGCCACTTACACGAACGTGTTTGGCGACATCCGAAAGCTCTTTGCCGACACGCCGGAGGCCAAAATCCGGGGTTATGCCAACGGGCGTTTTTCGTTCAACGTGAAAGGAGGCCGCTGCGAAGTGTGCGAGGGCGCGGGCCTGCGCACCATCGAGATGAACTTCCTGCCCGATGTGCAGGTGCACTGCGAGCGCTGCCAAGGCCGCCGCTACAACCGCGAGACTTTGGAGGTGCTGTACAAAGGCAAAAGCATCAGCGACGTGCTGGACATGACTATCCGCGAGGCGGCGGATTTTTTCCAGCCCATCCCGAATATTTTTCGGAGAATCAAAACCTTGCAGGATGTCGGCCTCGGCTACATCACTCTGGGCCAACAGGCCACCACGCTCAGTGGCGGCGAAGCCCAGCGCGTGAAACTGGCCGAAGAACTCTCCAAAAAAGACACGGGCCGCACCATCTACATCCTCGACGAACCGACCACGGGCCTGCACTTCGAGGACATCCGCCAACTGCTGACGGTGCTGAACAAATTAGTAGAAAAGGGCAACACGGTCATCGTCATAGAGCACAACCTCGACGTGGTGAAAATGGCCGACCACATCATTGACATTGGCCCCGAAGGCGGTTTTCGCGGGGGCAGGATTGTGGCGACGGGGACGCCGGAGGAGGTGACGAAGGTGGAGGGGAGTTGGACTGGGCAGTTTTTGAAGGGAGAGTTGAACAGCCAATTTCTCCTACCCCACATGAACACTAAGGGGGATCAAATCGCCCCCAACACCGCCACATAAAACCCCCAAAACTTTTTGAAGCTTGAAATCGAAGCCCGCTCGTCGGGGCTGTGCGCGCCCTCGATGAGTGGCCCGAAGGAAACCATGTCAAGCCCAGGGTATGCCTCGCCGATGATACCGCATTCCAGACCGGCGTGGCAGGCTTCAATGACAGGCGCATGGCCGAACATACGCTCGTAAATGCCCGCCATTTTTTGTACGATCTTGGAACTGGGATCAGGTTTCCAGCCCGGGTATTCGTTGGCGGTTTGCACATCGGCGCCCAGCAGGTCGAA
>JBJXFT010000297.1:0-22730 GCA_046155725.1 Saprospiraceae bacterium | reverse complement strand
AAATTTTGTCAGCATAGCATTTTTGTTTTTGAAAAAGCAGCCTCCCCGCCCGATGGTTTTTTTGGATAAAAACGACTGAACAACAGGAGTTGAAAAGTGAATAGCCAGCGTGCAAGTCGGCTGCTTTCGTAGTTTTTGTTTTTAGTTGTTGCCTTTGGCAGAATGGGCTTATTTTGTGGCAAAATTTTGAATCTATGGCACACATTCCGGCCTATCAGGAAATCGTGAATCTCATTGCGGGCCTCGCTCCTGAGCGCCTTGTCCGTTTTAAAGTTTCTGCCGACACGGTAACGCGCGTTCAAGAACTTCTTACCAAAAAGAACGCTGGCGAAATCACCCCTTCGGAACAGTCAGAACTTGACTACTTCGCCTTTTTAGAGAAAATGATTGGTCTTGCAAAAGCGAAGGCGAACCAAATGCTCCAAGCCCAAGCCGCATGAGTCGCTTCATATCTGAAAAATTGCGGCTGCTCGTTGCCGAACGTGCAGGGTTTGCTTGCGAATATTGCCTTGTCCACCAAGACCACTTGGTTTTGAGCGGGCAGATTGACCACATCATAAGCCTACGACACGGCGGGCTGACAATCTCCGAGAACCTCGCGTACAGTTGCGCAATTTGCAACAACAACAAGGGTTACGACATTGGCGGCATCCTTCCTGACGGCACTTTGTCACGATTTTTCAATCCCCGACAAGACCATTGGCCAGACCATTTTGAAATTTCCAACGGCCTTATTCTGCCCAAGACTTCTATCGCTGAGGTAACTGTTCGACTTTTTCAATTCAACTCTCCCGAACAAGTCGAAATGCGGCAGTTCCTTGCAGCAGAAGGTTTGTACCCGCACGGAAGGCTCATTTACACATGAAAATTCTCCGTCACCACTTTGCCATCGAACAGGTTGATGACCCGATGGGCAAAACCCGCATCGTGGGGCGAGTGCGTGACCATGATGATGGTCGTGCCGCCTTGGTTGAGTTGGGTCAGCAGGTTCATCACTTCGAGGCCGTTGGTGGAGTCGAGGTTTCCCGTCGGCTCGTCGGCGAGGATGACTTTTGGAGCGGCCACCACCGCCCGGGCGATGGCGACGCGCTGCTGTTGGCCGCCCGAAAGTTGCTGCGGGAAGTGGTTGCGGCGGTGCATGATGTTCATGCGCTCCAGCTGTGCTTCCACCTTCTTTTTGCGCTCGGCAGCAGGTGTTTTCAGGTAGAGCAGGGGCAGCTCCACGTTTTCGTACACGGTCAGTTCGTCAATCAGGTTGAAGGACTGGAACACAAAGCCGATGTTGCCCTTGCGGAGGTTGGCGCGGTGGCGCTCGCTCATCTTTGCTACTTCTGTGCCGAAGAAGTGGTACTCGCCCTCGCTTGGGTTGTCGAGCAGGCCGAGGATATTGAGCAACGTGGACTTGCCGCAGCCCGAGGGCCCCATCATGGCCACGAACTCTCCGGGCTGGATTTCGATGCTCACGCCGTTGAGGGCGGTGGTTTCCACCTCGTCGGTGGTGAAAAGTTTGTGCAGGTTGGTTGTCTTTATCATGGGTGGTGTAACCGTTCGTTTTCGCTGGGGTGGGTGGATAAATTTTTTCTAAAAAAATTTATCCACCCACCCCAGCGAAAACGAACGGTATGGATTTAGATGTGATGAACTATGGTTGAAAATTGAGTTTTTAGTACTGGTAAATTTTGAGGTAAATCCAGATTGGTTATGGGCATGATTTCACTGTAAAAATAGATTTCAGAGTATCTTCACCAAGCCTCCCACATCAGTTTTGAAGGTTTAAAACATCCTTGTCGCCGAAATTTTCGTAAGAAGAAGTAATTACTTGTTCCCCTGGCTCAAGACCGCTCAATACTTCAAAGAACTGCGGGTTTTTCCGCCCCAGCGAGATGTTGCGCTTGGTGGCTTTTGCGCCACCTTCGCTGAGGACATACACCCAGTTGCCGCCCGTGTCGCTGAAAAAACCGCCCGTGGAGATCAGCGTTGCTTCGGCGGGCTTGCCAAGTTGGAGGCGAACCGGCACCGATTGGCCTCGCCGGATGCCTTCGGGGATTTTGGAGAAAACCATGTCCACGTCAAAACGCCCGTTGCGCACTTCGGGATAGACTTTGGAAACGGCGAGTTTGACCGTGGTGCCATTAAACTCGAACGAGCCTTCCAGACCCGGAAAGATGCGCGAGATATAATGCTCGTCCACCTCCACGCGCATTTTGAAGCCGTTGAGGTCGTCAATCTGGCCGATGTTTTGTCCGGCGGTGATGCTCGCGCCGATTTCTACGTCCACCCGCGAAAGCAAGCCGGACACGGGGGCTTTGACCGCGAGGTTTGCCAGATTTTCCTTCATCATCGAGAGGTTGAGTTTCGTGCGGTCGAGCGTTCCTTCGAGTTGCTTGATTTGTGTGACGCTGTTTTCCTCTTGGAATTTTTGGTTTTCCACCTCGATGTCGCGCTGCCCCGCGAGGCGCTCGTAGGCATTTTTTGCCCGCTCAAATTCCTGCGCGCTCACGACTTTGTCGGCAAAAAGTTTGCTGCTGCGGTCGTAATCCGCCTTGGCTTGTTGGATTTGGAAATCGAGTTCGGAAAGCGTTTTGCGCAGGGCAAACTTGTCTTGGCGAAGCCGGAGGCGTGTGTTTTCCAATTCGTTGATCAGGCGGTACATCTCGGTCTCGCGGTTCACGAAATCCATCGTCAGCCGCTGGTTTTCGAGTTTTAAGATCAGGTCGCCTTTCTTTACGCTTGCGCCGCCGTCAAGGAGTTTTTGCGCAACGTAGCCGCCTTCGATGGCGTCGAGTTGGTAGGTTTTCAAAGGCTGCACCACGCCAGTGACCACGATGAACTCGTCGAACACGCCGCGCTCTACTTTGGATACGGTGATTTTTTCGCGGTTCACGTTCAGGCTGCTCTGGCTGCCGTTGAGCAGCGTGTTCGCGGCGAAAACCAAAAAACCCACTGTAAGCAAGCCAAGGGCGATGCGCTGGAAGGTGAACACTTTTTTCTTTATCGGACGATCCATTGGAATGATGAACTATAAACGATGAACGATAAACTATGAACTGCAACTTCGTGCCAATTCGCTAAACTACTGAGAATCAAAGCCACGGTTCATCGTTCATCGTTCATCGTTCGTTCGCGGGCGGACGCGGGCGTTCGGAATCGGACAGCAGGCCGTGGGAAAAACGGGGTCTCGTTTTCAACACAGGTTTCTGAATGCCTGAAAAGCGAAGCCAAACTCCGCACCCGATTATTCTCTATACCTTCGTACTCATTTTTACCGCAGCTTATGTTTGAAAACCTTACTTGCCTGCTTATTGACGACGATACCGAAGACCACGAAATTTTCCGCATTGCATTGGAGGATGTGGACGCTGCGGTCAGCCTCGTCACCGCCACGCGGGGTGCCGAAGCCTTGGACATGCTCACCGACAATACCCGCTTCATCCCTGATTTCATTTTTATTGATTTGAACATGCCCCTCATGGATGGCAAGGAATGCTTGACGCACCTCAGGAAAATGCCCCATCTCCAAACGGTGCCCATCATCGTTTACAGCACTTCCAAAGCCGAGTACCACCGCGAAGAATACCTGCGCTTGGGCGCCACCCATTTTTACACCAAGCCTACCTATATCAGCGACCTTTCAAAGGCACTTACTGCATTTTTCCAAGGGAATTTCAATTGACGATGAAAAGAAACGCTTCGACTTCCCCACTGTTTCTTGCCGAAGGCGGCCGACTCCTGCCTGCCGAACAGCAGAGCGAGCAGCAAGTATCGCCGCTCAGCTCCGAGGACGGCGGGGCGGTGATTGCCCACACCAACATCACCGAGCGGCGATTAGCCGAAGAAGCGCTCCGCGAAAGCGAAAAACGCTACCGTGCCCTCTCTGATAAGTTGGAGCAAAAGGTGCAGGAACGCACCACCGAACTGGCCGAGATGAACGAAGCCTTCGAGCACGCCGAGGCCATCATCGGCATGGGCAATTTCAAATGGGATTTTCAAGCCAACACCATCAGTTGGAGCAAAGGGATGTACGCCATCTACGGCCTAACACCCGAGACCTTCACGCCGGAGCCAGGCAATATCATGCAGTTCACCCATCCCGAAGAAGTGGAGCGGGTGACGGCCAACACCCTGAAATCTTTCGAGACCGAAACTGCACTTCCGCTCGGCTACCGAATCATTGCGGCAGACGGCAAGCTGAAGCACGTGTACGGCTCCGGCGTGATAATTACCGAGACGGCAGACCGAAAAATCTTGGTCGGCACTTTGACGGACGTGACGGCAGACAAGGAAAAGGAGCAGCAACTGCTCGAGGCCAACGAGCAACTCCAATTGAAAAACCAGGAAATCGCCCTCAGCAAATACAACAAGCGATTCCTTACCGATTTCTCCGAGCGCTTTTCGGCGTATGAAGTACACATCGAATTCTTCAATTCCTTGGTGCAGTACATCGCCGACCTCACCCACATGGATTATGTGCTGGTGGGCCGATTGGAAGAAACCGCGCCGGGTGAATACACTGTCCATACCATCGCCCTTACCGCTTTCGGCCAATTGACCGAAAACATTACCTATCCACTACAAGATGGTCCCGGCATGGAAGTCGTCTTGGGCAACACGTATTCCTACCCGGAGAATTGCCGCATCACCTTCCCCAAAAACCAAACGCTCGTGCGATTCAACGTAGAAGGCTATGTCGGCTACCCCTTGTATGACATGAATGGGAATGCCAAAGGTCTTATCGCCGTGATGCACCAGCAGAAAATCGAAGACGACGAGACAGTGTCTTCCTTCCTAAAAATCGTGGCCAAGCGTGCCGAGATGGAGCTCGAAAGAATACAGCACGAACAAGAATTGCAACAAAGCAATCAAATGCTGGCCAATCAAAACGTGGCGCTCGAAAAGTCCAACCGCGATTTGGAGCAGTTCGCCCACGTCGCCAGCCACGACCTGCAAGAGCCGCTCCGCAAAATCCAAACCTTCACCAACCTGCTCCAACTCCGGGGCGGAGACAAGGCCGAATTGGAAAAATACACCCAAAAGATAGAAGAATCTGCTGCGCGGATGTCGCAGCTCATCCAGTCGGTGCTCAACTATTCTCGCGTAACGCAATCGCACGCATTGTTGGAACAGACCGACCTGAACGATGTCTTTGCGCGCATCGGCACCGATTTTGAGTTGCT
The DNA here is from genome assembly GCA_046155725.1 of Saprospiraceae bacterium. Classification (GTDB taxonomy): domain Bacteria; phylum Bacteroidota; class Bacteroidia; order Chitinophagales; family Saprospiraceae; genus M3007. Next base: position 17,556 of record JBJXFT010000297.1, on the reverse strand, counting down.
CATTGAAGAGAAAAACGCCCAAGTAGAAGTAGGCCCGCTGCCCACCATCCCCGGCTTGCCGCTCCAACTCAGCCAACTTTTCTCCAACCTGCTCAGCAACGCCCTCAAATTCTCCACCACCGAGCATCCGCTCATCCGCATCAGCGCCCTCCCGGCTTCCACTGAAGAAGTGGCTGAACATCCGCTCCTCGACCCGGCCCGCCAATACGTCCACCTCATTTTTGAAGACAACGGCATCGGCTTCAGCCAGCAATATTCCGAGCGCATCTTCGCCATCTTCCAGCGCCTGCACGACAAGCAGGCCTACGCTGGCACGGGCATCGGGCTGGCACTTTGCAAGAAAATCGTGGACAACCACGGGGGAGATATTTCGGCCCACGGAGAGTTGGACAAGGGGGCGCGGTTTGATATTTATTTGCCGACTGACTAGAGCGGTTATTTCAGCGCTTTTTTGGGCACCAACGGGCTGTTGGGGTTCACATCCATCCGCTCCTCGCGGGGGTAAATGACCACATCCATGTCTTCCATCGTGATTTGGCCGAGCAACGCCTCGGTGCTGCCGGGAAGCACCACGGCGCGGGTGGTTGTGGTTCTATTTTTGAACCTGACTTCAACCGGGCCCACGACTTCAAAATTTTGCAGAGAGCCATCGGCAAGTTCAAAAATCTGGTTCTCAAGCGTCATTAGGCCAAGTTGGGCTTTGATATGCTCGTTAATGGACAGATTGTAAGCGCCTGAATCTACGAGCATCGAAACGACCATACTACGAATCTGATGCTTTTCTTTTATGCCGTTGCGGAAGAGGGCTACATCATCGGTATTGGTGATTTCTATGTCAGCATATATCTTTCCCATGGTTTGAAAATTTGTCGGCAAAGTTAAGCGGTATTGCCAAACAATCGCCACTGCCGTCAAACGTCCGCCGCTCAAAATCAGATAGCGTTTCAAAAAAAAACCATTGGTTTGCAATCGCTTGGCTGCCCACCTTGTCTTTGCAACTTGTACCGGCTGCTTTAGCTGCCGGGTTGCGTAGCTAAAGCAGCCGGTACATTATCATGAACATGAACGAAGCCTCCCTCCTCATCGTGGACGACAACCCCGGCGTACTCAGCGCAGGAAAACTCTTCCTCAAACGCCACTTTGCCGAAGTGGACATCACCCGCGACCCAGAGGAAATCCCCTCCCTGTTGAAGGAAAAACGCTACGCCCTCATCCTGCTCGACATGAATTTTGGCCGCAGCGCCAAGAACACCGGGCAAGAGGGGTTCGATTGGCTCGCCCGCATTTTGGAGATTGACCCCACAGCCGTCGTGGTGCTCATCACCGCTTACGGCGACGTGGAACTGGCCGTGCGCGCCATCAAAAACGGCGCGACGGACTTTGTGCTCAAGCCTTGGGACAACGAAAAACTGCTCGCCACGCTCCACTCCGCCCTCCGGCTCAAAGCCAGCCAAGACGAAAACAACACCTTGAAATCCAAACAAGCAGGCCGAAACCTCGCCGCTGCCAGCGACCTGCCGGAAATGATTTTCCAGAGCCGCGCCATGCAACAAGTGTGGGACACGGTACAGCGCGTGGCCCACACCGATGCCAACGTGCTGCTGCTCGGCGAAAACGGCACGGGCAAAGATTTGGTAGCGCAAGCCATCCATGCCCAGAGCAGCCGTGCGCGCGAGAATTTTGTGAAAGTGGACATGGGCGCCATCAGCGAGACACTGTTCGAGAGCGAACTTTTTGGCCACGTCAAAGGCGCGTTCACCGATGCCCGCGACGACCGCCCCGGTCGCTTCGAGGCCGCCGACGGCGGCACTATTTTTCTGGACGAAATCGGCAACCTCCCGCTCGGCTCGCAGGCTAAACTCCTCACGGTGCTGCAAAACCGCACCGTCACCCGCGTCGGCGCCAACCGCTCCCGCCCCGTGAACGTCCGCGTGTTGGCGGCCACCAACCAAAACCTGTTTGAGGCAGTGAAAAACCGAACCTTCCGGCAGGATTTGCTTTACCGCATCAACACCATCGAAATCCAGCTGCCGCCCCTGCGCGAGCGCAGCGACGACATCGAACCCTTGGCGCAGCACTTCTTGAAGGATTTTGCCCGAAAATACAAACGCCCCGTGAGCGGCCTCAGCCCCGCGCTTTTGAAAGAACTGCAACGCTACCCTTGGCCAGGCAACATCCGCGAATTGCAGCACGCCGTGGAGCGGGCGGTCATCATGACGCAGGGCGAAAAACTACAACCGGAGGATTTCTTTTTCCGCGAAGCAGGCCAAAATCGCGACCTGGATTTGCCCACCATGAACCTCGACGACATGGAAAAGCAGCTCATCATGAAGGCCCTACAGAAATATCACGGCAACATCACCGAAGCGGCGGCGGAACTGGGGCTGACACGAGCTTCGCTGTACCGGCGGTTGGAGAAGTATCAGTTGTGATGTTTGGGGGAGGGAGCGCGGGGTTCAGCCCGCGTCAATAACATCAACTCTTTAGCACTTTACGGCGCACTCAAAAAAGCCCCGTCCGCTGCAAAGCGCGGACGGGGCCATTTTTAGTTTGAGTGGCTGTGGAGGAGCATCTTACTCGCAATCCTTTTTTATTTGCTGGTAAAGCCGCGTCGTCTCTGCCGAAGGCTTTGACTGGAACTCGCGTTCCATGATTTGGCCAAGCAGGCGGTATTGCAATTCCACCTTGTTGCACATACCTAATTTGCCAAAGCAAAACATCAGGCGGCGGTGGATGGTCTCCATGCGCTGGTCGCGGGTCAGTATCTCGTGGCACACCGAAGTGGCGCGGTAATAGTCCGCCTTGTCGCAAAGTTGCGCACTGTACAAGTCGGCCATTTGCTCGAAAAGCGCGCCGAGGTGCTGGCGTTCCACCTCCACCCAGTTCAGCGCGTCTTCCGGGCAGTCATCGAGGAAATTGCTCGAATAAGTATGGATCGCTTCTTGGAAAAGTTCGTCTGGCACCGATTGGCCGTCGCGCTGGAGGGTCTGGATTTTTTGGCACAATGCCTTGAACGTGGCCACATCCGAGAGCATCGGGCGCTCGAGGTTGAGGCGGTAGCAGTTTTTGTCGAACACCACCAAATCCTGTTCGATGCCCGTTTGTTGGCGGATGGCTTTGCGGATGTGGTTGAGTTCCACATTGAGGCTCCGGCGCGCACTGTCCGGCTGGTTGTCTTGTTTTTCGGGCCAAAAAACGCGAGCCAAATGCTCACGGGAGAGCGCACGGGGGTAATGGTAGGCCAAATAGCCAAAAAGCATCTTGGCCTGCCAGTTGAAGTCAATCTTCTTGCCGTTCAGACGCACCTGCAGCAACCCGAAATACTTGACTTCCAAGCCGCTGTAGAAATTTTCGACGCTCTGCTCGATGGGGGTTGGCGGCTGCAGCGGAACGACCGGAAGGGCAGCATCGCGCATTTCAACGCCCGCCGCTACGATGCCTGGTGCCGTGGCTGCCAGCAAGATGTTGACAGGTTTTGAGCCGGGCCTCGTTGGTTTTTTTGGCGGGGCGCTTTGCCGGAAGCCGGGAAAAAATGCCTCGTAGCAGGCCAGCACCTTGTCGCTGTCGGCGGGCAGGGGCAGCACCTCTTTCGCGCCGGAGCGCATGAGGAATTTGGTGGTGTCGGGCGTATAGTCCGAAGTCAGCACCAGCACCGGCACGTCGGGGTTTTCGCGCAGCCAGTTGCGGAGCGGCGCGAAACTGTCGGTGGCAGGCGGCTCATGTTGCAGCACGAGCATGCCCACGTCGGTCATGCGGGCGAGGTCCTGGAACGAAAGAGAATCTGAGATTTGCTCCACTTGGAGCGAGCCGCCACTGCTGGCGCGGAGGGTGTGCAGAAGATGGGCATTGCTGCCGCGGTAAAAAACCTTTTGGGGAGGCATGGTAGATAGGGCAGGTTGGTTAACACGTTGGGTGGAATTAGGTGTGCAAATGTAAACGGTTTTTAATTCAAAAAAATCCGCGAACGTGAATTTTCTAAGAAGAAATTTTTGACAATATTCAAACAACACAAATTATTTTATCAAAAAAAGGGGTAACACCTCGTTTGTTTTACATTCTTCCCTTGGTTTTGCAAGACAATTCGCTCTTTAGAGCGAACCCTTCACGCCACAGAAATTAAATTTTGCATCCTAAGAACTAAAAAGCCCAAAAAAGGGCTTTTGAACCAAACCCGCCGTTACTGTGCCAAGAACTCTACCTTTTTCAAAACGTTTCGCCCATGAAACACCTATTATTCTCTGGCACCACAGGCGGTTTGTTTTTCTTTGGCTTTACTTTTCTGGCGGCACAGGAAATGGAATGCCCCGCTGCAAAGTGCAACCATGCCGCTCCTCCGCAGGATTCTGTTGAGGACACTCGTTCCAAAGCCTTTTTCCTCTGGCGCAACGCGCAGGTGACGGGCGGCCAACTGACGCTCCCGTTCAAGATACGCCGAAGCCCGGAGCACAATACGTTCCGGCTTACCACGGATGTCACGCTCGGCGGGTATGTGGGCTACACCCGCCGCCTTTCGGCCAAAAAGGACTTCTACCTCACGGTGCCGCTCACGGCTGGCCTGACGTTCATCAACCTCACGGACAACAACACTACGCTCGACCGGGTGGAGGCCGACGCGGAGGTGGTGCCGGGCTTGACTTGGAGCTCGGGCCTCATCCTGCAAATGGACAAGTACAATCTCGGCCTCCTGTTTGGCAAGGACTACGCCAGCAGCGTGGGCGACCAATGGGAATACCACGGCAAGTTGTGGTGGTCGTTCGGAGTGGGGTTTGTGTTTTTGCAATGACGAAGGATGGCGGCTTTGGCTTGGCCAAATTTAGGCGAGAACTTCCCGAAAGTTTCAAACTTTCGGGAAGTTGTGAAAGGCTTACCTTTCTTCCCAAAAAACAACCGCTCATGCCGCACCTGATTTTTGCCCGCACCGCCGCCCTCGCGCTGATATTTGCCAGCCTTGTTTCTTTTTTTCCTTCTGTGAAATTGCCAAAGGCGACCCCAATTCCCTGCCTATCGGACAGGCAGGCGCATTCCGCATTCCCAATTCCGAATTCCCCCGACTGGGGCTTCTTCGCCCACAAGCGCATCAACCGCCTGGCCGTGCTGACCCTGCCGCCGAAGATGATGGTGTTTTTCAAGCCCAACATTGACTACCTCACCGACCACGCCGTGGACCCCGATATGCGCCGCTACGCCAGCAAGCACGAGGCGCCGCGCCACTACATTGACCTCGACAACTATGGTGTGCCGCCTTACGATGCGCTTCCGCGCCAATGGCTCGACGCGATGTTGGCGCACACCGACATTTGGACAGTAAATGCTCGCGGCGACACCACGCTGCTTTTTGGGAGAGAAAAGCCGGTGCCGGAAGTATGGCGGCCTGCGTACAAAAATTGGTTTGCCCGGCAGCTGTTGCCACGTTTTTATCAGGATGAGGAAATGTTGGACGCGGATTCGCTCGCAGCGATTTTGGACACGATGGGAATGAAGGAGCGGCCACAATCGGCTTTTTTCAAGGAACATCTTTCGCAGCACGGCACCTTGCCTTGGAACCTCCAACGGATGCAGCGCCAACTGACCGAGGCATTCCGCCAGCGCGACGGGCGGCGAATACTCAAACTCTGCGCCGACATGGGCCACTATATCGGCGACGCGCACGTGCCGCTCCACACTACGAGCAATTACAATGGACAAAAAACCGAGCAGCACGGCATCCACGGTTTTTGGGAAAGCCGCATCCCTGAACTTTTTGCCGACGAATCCTATGATTATTTTGTGGGAAAACCGAAGCGCATCGAGCACACCGAAACGTGGTTTTGGCAAATGGTGTTTGACTCCAACAAGTTGGTGGACACGGTTTTGACTTTTGAAAAAGCCCTGCGCCGTTCGTTTCCCCTCGACCGCCAGATGTGCCCCGATATGCGTTCGGGCGTGATGTCGGTGATGCCTTGCCGCGATTTTGCCGCCGCTTACCAAGACGCGATGAACGGCATGGTGGAGCGCAGGATGCGGGACGCGATTCACGCCGTTGGCAGCGCGTGGTTCACCGCTTGGGTGGATGCGGGCGAGCCGGATTTGTCAAAAATGGGCGTTCCCACAAAGAGCGAAGAGGAGCGAAAAGAAGAGGAGCAGCTTCGCAAAACATTCGAGCAGGGGAGGATTTTGGGTCGGGCGGAAGAACATTGAGCGAACGATGAACTATAAACGATGAACCATAAACCTGCCTGACGGTAGGTCGGCGATGAACAATTCGCCTTTTCTTTGCTTCAAAAACAAGCATCATGTACTTCAAAATTAGGCTCACCGCGTTCATAGTTTATAGTTTATCGTTCATAGTTCCCGTCTCGCTTTGCGCTCAGACCGACACGCTGCGGCTCATTTTCGCAGGCGACATCATGGGCCACGCGCCACAAATCACGAGTGCGCAGACCGCCAAAGGTCAATACGACTACGCCCCTTGTTTCAAATATGTGAAGCCCATCCTCGAACGCGCCGACATCGCCATCGCCAACCTCGAACTAACGTTGCCCGGCAAGCCGCCCTACACCGGCTACCCTATGTTCAGAAGCCCCAACGCGCTGGCCACCGGGCTGAAAAGCGCGGGGTTCGACCTTATGGTGACGGCCAACAACCACTCGAACGACGCGCACGGCGCGGGCGTTACGAACACCATCGAGGTACTCCGCAAAGAAGGGTTTCTCCAAACGGGGACTTTCAAAAACCAGCGCGACCGCGACGCGCTGTACCCGCTGATGATTTACAAAAACGGCTTCAAAATCGCGCTGCTCAACTATACCTACGACACGAATGGCGTACCGACGGAGGCTCCCACGATTGTCAACCGCATTGAAAATGAACGGATAGCGGCAGATTTGGCCGAAGCCCGCGCCCGCAAACCGCACTACATTATCGTGGTGATGCACTGGGGGCTGGAATATCAATTGACAGAAAATGCCGTGCAGCGCGAGCAAGCAAAATTCCTTATCCAAAATGGGGCGGACATGGTGATTGGCTCGCACCCGCACGTGGTGCAGCCCATCCGCACGGAGCGCGTGACGATGCCCGATGGTTCGGAAAAAGAAGCCTTGGTGGTGTACTCGCTCGGCAACTTCATCTCCAACCAGCAGCAACCAAATACGGACGGCGGCATTCTTTTCCAAGTGGATTTATTGAAGCGGAAAGGTTCGCCCGACGTGCGCATGGGCGAGCACGGCATCATCCCAGTGTGGCGCTACATCCACAAAACCGAGGCTGGGAAAACGACTTATTTTACGCTGCCGGTTTCGCGCATCGAGCGCAACGGCGACTTGGTGCCGGGTATGCCGCTTTCGGCGCAAAACGCGCTGTTGAAATCCGTTGAGGGAATACGAAAACGGCTGAAATACCGAGAACTGAAACCTTGATTCTACACCTCAATATTCCCCTCCAAAAACAGCACCGCTTGGCCGGACATCAGCACCCGCTCGCCCGCCAAGGTGCAGCGCAAATGCCCGCGACGCTCGGAGACTTGAATGGCCGTGAGCGGGTTTTTCCCAAGTTTTTCAACCCAGTAAGGTGTGCTGCTCGTGTGCGCCGAACCCGTCACCGGGTCTTCGTCAATGCCGTAGGCGGGGAAAAAACAGCGCGACACAAAATCAGATTCGCTGCCAGGGGCTGTGCAGATGAACCCCGCGTCGTGCGCCGTTTTCAACACGCGAAAATCGGGCGCAAGCGCCAGCACTTCGGCCTCCGATTCGTACACGAGCAGGAAATTTTCGCGGCCTCGATAGACTTCTTTTGGAAGAATATGGAGCGCGTCGCGGGCCGCATCGGGCAAGGCGGCGGCGTGGAGCGTATCGGTCGGAAAATCGAGGGTGAGCCAATCGCCTTCGCGCTGCACATGGAGCCAGCCGCTCAGGCTTTGGAAAGAAATCTTGTCGGAACGCCTGCCTGCCGGGTAGGCAGGGTTGGTTTTCAAACAATTGAAAATGGCGTAAGCCGAAGCGAGCGTGGCATGGCCGCAAAGCGGCACCTCGGTCGTGGGCGTGAACCATCGGATGTGAAACTGGTCTGGCTCGGCGAGCGGGACGAAAAAGGCGGTTTCGGCGAGGTTGTTTTCGCGGGCGATGCATTGCAGCGTTTGGTCGGGCAGCCACTCGGCCATGGGCACTACAGCAGCAGGGTTTCCACCAAAAAGGCTGGAAGTGAATGTGTCAATTTGAAAAATCTGAAATTTCATGTGCGTTCTATTTTCCCGCAAATATTAGCCAAAGCGCCAACTTCTTTGGTGCAGTTTTCCACAAAAAAGCCCCGCCGAAACAACGACGGGGCTTTTCCCTTCCAAGCATACCCTGCCCTTATTGATGAACCTTCACCTCAAAAACACCCTCCGAAAAATGTACTTCGGGAGGGTAGTTTGTGTTCCCCACATCTGAGGGGTCTATTCGGTAGGTCACGTCAAATTTCCCCTTGATGATCTTCTGCACCGTGTCTACCGACTCTATCCATATCCAGTTGTTTTTGGTCGTGTCTGGATGGAAAAATGGGCCCGCCAAATCGTCATACAACAGCACATACAAGCTTCTCAGGCTATCGTTAGCAGAGAGGTGCAGGTGATCCACCGTAAACAGCCCTTCAGTATAAGGGGCTCTGTAAAAACTGAGATTTTCGGTGTATACGCTGTCAATTGGATCAAAAGTGCGGAATATGATCCCACAAGTCGGGTATGGAACCTGCGAAGCGCTCCCAGAAGCTTCCCAAAACTCTCCGTTGCGCAACGCCTGCACTTTTCCATACGTCTGAGGTCCTTTCCAGTTGTTGCCGAGCGGCCAGTATTTCTCTTCTTTTTCTTTCTTGCAGGCAAAAAAGAGGGCTATGGCCAGAATGATGATGGTGACAAATGTAGTTTTCATGGTTCTTTATTTGAGGATGATGAGTGGGAGACTGGTTTTTTTGGCATCTGTGAGCAGAGAGACCCAATAGAAACCGGGTGGAATCCCCTCTACATTTCTTTCAAAAGTGCCTGTCCCCGGCTCTAAGGTTTCGCTGCCCAAATTTCGAATCAATTGCCCCCTTGCATCGAAAAGCAAAATGTCCAGCTGCGTCTGTTTTTCTATAGGCATTTCCACTCTAAAGAATCCAGAAGATGGATTGGGCGAAACACCAATTTCAGAACCCAACGGTGATGCGGAAGAGGAGCGTTCATCCCCTCCCGGTTCTTCAAAACATGCAAAGCAATCTTCCGTAAGGATGGTTCGAGTTGCTGTCCGCACAATGCCATCGGCAGAAGTAACCCTTATGTGAAGGTAGAATTGTGGGCAAGCAGGTGGGAGGCCGAACTGTATTTGGGCAGATGACCCCATGTAGACATCTGGTGCTTGGTAAGTGAATATCCCAGAGGTGTTTCGCCACCATTCGATCGTGTAAGGAGGTATGCCGGGAAAACCTGTGCCAGCAGGAAAGATTACGGCTGTGTAAATTGGGTTTTTGCTTTGCCCGTGAGGATAGCAAAATCTGGTGTCACCACCTAAGATAACACCAAACTCGGGGTTTGGGGCATATCCCGCCACCAAGCAGCCTGTGTTGCGAATCATTCGGGCATTGTTGTTCTCTTCGTTCCCTGTTGGCTCGCCAAGAAAGGTGACATCCGGGTTGGAAAAATTTAGAATCCTCATGCCAGGGTCGCCCGGCTCTATTGCATTGGTGCGGGCATGGATAGTCCGCCTGTCTGTACCTCCGGCAGGGAATCTCCAGCCGTGCGCGCAAATGTCCCGATCACTGCCGCAGCCATTGTTACAGGGGACATTCTCACTGCGGTTGTGGAGCGCGCCCATCAGATGGCTCAATTCATGCGTCAAAGTAAAGCGGGGAGCAAAAAAGAAAGGGATTTCTACCACGCAATGGCGGTGTGTAGGGTCGGGGTCTTCAAACTCGCCAATATTCGCCACGCCAAAAATTTGGCCGTCGTAACCTTCGTTGGTCACCAATACTGCCAAATCAGCCTTGTAATTAATCAATGCTTGGTTGACGGTATTGTCGCTCTCAAAGAAATTTATAACACTGAGTATGTCATTATTTGGAAGGTACATTGGGTCGTATCCAACCCATCTAAACCGAACCCTTTTGTTTGGAATGTCGCTCCGCTCAAACGCAACGTTGGTCACGTTTTCGCCTCCTTGAATAAAGACATCAAAGCAGGGTTGGCAGCCATTTTTTTGGACAAAATTTAGCGCAGCACTTGTGGCAAACAACAGCACATCAATCACTGCGGGACAAGAATTGTACTCATCGGCGCAGTTGTCGGTTTCGGAGAATGTCCCTCCCGGCAACACCAAGCAGTCATCGCCGCCAGAGAAGGCGGCCATGTTGTGCTTTAGCAGCAGGCTGTAATGCGCACGAAGCGGCAGGATTGTCCAAGATTGATCGTCCGTCTGGATAAACCCCGACATCAGGCCGCCAGAATTGTTGAGCGACAAAATGCCAGAGCCGTTGATAGTGCCAGCCCAATTGTAGTTTGATGCACTTTGAGATTGGGCATACGCGGCATCTGCGGTCAGCAGGAGATTGTTGGAATTGGGCACCGTAAAGGTTACCGAATGGCCGTCGTAGTAGTCCAGAACATCGCCGACCCAGACAAGGGTGGCGGAGGCCGTGTACTCGAAGCCAAGGTGTTCTTGGTAAAACGTGTTTTCCGATTCGGTCAACGTTATTTCTCCCGGCTGGAGCGAGCGCATCAGCGTAGGCTCTTGAGTTTGGGCATTAGCCATGGCAGCACAAAGCACAAAAACTCCTACGAGGAGAGAGGAGAGAGGAGAGAGGAGAGAGGAGATTTTTCATAATAGTTGAAAATTTTAGGACGTGAGAGAATGGCAACGAAGGTAAGCGTTTGTTTTTAAATTTTGCAATCGCTTCGTGTGAAAATCATGCAATCTCAAGGAGAAAAGTTTTGAGCAGTTGGTTTTCCCGCAAATATTAGCCAAAGCGCCAACTTCTTTCCCAGCCCTTTCGTCTTTGGCGGTACATTCGCCGCATTCTTGGACATTGGACTGCTGGACTGCAAATATCCAACGTCTAAAGTCCAGCAGTCCAAAATCTGTATCCATGAACTTTCGCTTACTCGCCTTGGCGCTCGCCTTATTTTGTCATTCCGTAGGGACCTCGGCTCAAAACCTCTACGACCCTGCGGTGGTGCAGGAAATCAAAATCACCTTTTTCCAAAGCAGCTGGGACGCGAAACTCGACTCGCTCAAAGCCATGGACAACGGCGATTACCTCCTTGCCCAATCAGTGGAGATAAACGGCCAAGTCTTCGACTCCGTGGGCGTGAAGTACAAGGGCAATAGTTCGTACAGCCTCAACAACGCCAAAAACCCCTTGCACGTCGAACTGAATTTTGTCAAACAAGGCCAGAACTACAACGGCGTGAAGGACATCAAACTCGGCAACGGGTTCGCCGACCCGACTTTTGTGCGCGAACCGCTTTCCTACGAAATCGCTCGGAAATACATGGACGCGCCCCGCGCCAACCACGCCAAAGTGTGGATAAACGGTACCTATTGGGGCGTGTACGGGAACGTGGAAAGCGTGAACAAGCAATTTCTCCGCAACCACTACTACACCGACGGCGACAACCCGTTTTTCAAGTGCAACCCCGAAGATTTTGGCGGGCCTGGCACGGGCGGCAATTACCCAGACCTTGTTTATTCGAGTGCCGACAGCGCGTTTTACTACGACCTGTACGATATCCAATCAGATTGGGGCTGGCGCGAACTGCTCCAACTTATGGAAACCCTGAAAAACGACCCCAACGCTACTGCCAATATTCTCGACGTAGACCGCGCCCTTTGGATGCTCGCGTTCAACAACGTGCTGGTGAATCTCGACTCGTACACGGGGGCTTTCGCCCAAAACTATTACCTCTATCACGATAAAAACGACCGTTGGCTCTCCACTGTGTGGGACCTGAATATGAGTTACGGCGCGTTCCCGCTGCTCAACAGCAATCAGGTACTCAGCCTCACGCAGATGAAACAGATGGACCCGCTTGTGCAGTCCACCAACTCGAACCGCCCGCTCATAAAGCAACTGCTCGCCAACCCCACTTGGAAGCGGATGTACCTCGCCCACTTGAAAACCATTCTCTTCGAGAACTTTGCTTCCGAGGCCGATTACAAGGCCCGCGCCCTCGAACTCCAGAGCCAGATTGACGCGGCGGTGAATGCCGACACAAAGAAATTTTACAGCTACGCCAACTTCCAGGCCAACGTCACCAGCACCGTCACTACGGGCGGCGGCGGGCCATTCGGCACCATCCCCGGCATCGCTGATTTGATGAACGCCCGCCACACATTCTTGATAGCCAACGCAAACATCGCGCCCACCGCGCCCAGCATCACGAACATCGCAGGCGGCGGCATCAACACTTTTTGGGTGACGGCGCAGGTGCAAAACGCCACGACGGTCACGCTCGCCTGGCGAGCCGACACCTCGGATGTGTTCCAAAAAACGGCCATGCTCGACGACGGCCTGCACCAAGACGGCGCGGCGGGCGACGGCACTTTTGGCGCGTCGTTCCCGCTTACCGACCCGACCGGGCAATACTACATTTATGCTGAAAACGCGCAGGCTGGCACGTTCAGCCCCGCTCGTGCGGAGCACGAATTCTACCTCGCAACACCCAATATTCCCAACGTGGGCGACGTGGTAATCAATGAGTTTTTGGCCGACAACGTCGACGGCGAAGTGGACGAAGCAGGCGAAAACGAGGACTGGCTCGAACTCTACAACAACACGAACAGCCCCGTCAGCCTGTTTGGCTTGTACCTGACGGATGAAATTGACAACCGAAACAAATGGGGCTTCCCGGCCAACGTGAGCATCCCGGCGCATGGGTTTATCATTGTGTGGCTCGACAACGACGACTTGCAAGGGCCTTTCCATGCGAATTTCAAACTTGGCGCCGCAGGCGAAACGCTGGTGCTTTCGGACGGTGTTTCCACGGTGCTGGATGAAATCACTTTTGGCCAGCAATTGCCGGATGTCACTTTTGGTCGCTACCCGAATGGCACGGGCGCATTCACGTTCATGCCGCCTACGTTCAGCGCGGTCAATTCGTTGACCATCGAAACTTCGGAGCCATTTGGGCAAAGCACATTGCGCGTTTTTCCCAACCCTTCTTCGGGAATTTTTACCCTGAAATCAGGCACTGAGTTGGGGCTGTTGCGCGTATTGAACGCGCTCGGCCAGCCTGTTCATTCAGAAGAATTGGACAGCGAAACGAGCGCCGTTTTGAATCTCGAAGATTTGCCCGCAGGGCTATATTTTTTGCAAACAGAAAACGCGGTGGCGCGGGTGGTGAAACGGTGATTGGCGTGTTCCGAAACGTGTTCCGTGATGCGCACGGTTTCCTACGGAAAGACAAACCGAGTGAGCGTGTTCCGTGGCGTGTTCCGTGATGCGCACAGTTTCCTACAGAAAGACAAACCGAATGAGCGTATTCCGAAACGTGTTCCGTGATGCGCACGGTTTCCTACAGAAAGACAAACCGAGCGAGCGTGTTCCGAAACGTGTTCCGTGGCGCGAATCCCGATTTTCGGGAACAGAATGACAAAAGCAACAGACAAATTCTACATCAACTAATTCTCGAACAATGACTACAAAAATGCTACGCCTATTTTTCTTCCTCACAGCAATCGCTGCTACCAATGGCCTTCACGCACAAGTCGTCGTGAACGAATACTCCTGCGCCAACTGGAAACAATTCCTCGACTTCTATGGAGGCACAGAGGATTGGATTGAACTCTACAACCCCTCGGCTTCGCCTGTGGATTTGACGGGTTACCACCTGAGCGACAACGAGAACAACCCGACCAAGTGGGCGTTCCCGGCAAACTCGGTCATCGCCTCCAACGGCTACCTTTCGGTGTGGTGTTCGGGCCGCGATTTGAAAGACCCGCAGGGGCGTTTGCACACGAGTTTCAAAATGACGCAGACGAAGAGCAATCCCGAGCACATTGTTTTCGCTACGCCCAGCGGAGCCGTTTTGGAAGACATTGAGCTTGTGAAAACGCAAACCCACCAATCGCGGGCGCGTTTCCCAGATGGCTCCAATGAGTGGCGCATTTCGCTCGAACCCTCCCCCGGCGGCACGAACAATGATGCCATCACCGCCATTGCTTACGCCGCCCGGCCTGTGATGAGCCAGCCAGCAGGGTTTTACACGGGCGAGTTGACGGTGGCCATCAGCAGCACTGAACCGAACGCCGTAGTGCGCTACACCCTCGACGGCACGGAGCCTGGTGCCAGTTCGCCGCAGTACACGCAGCCGCTCGTGCTGACGCAAACGACGGTTGTGAAGGCCACGACGTTCAGCAACAACCCCTTGATTCAGCCAAGTTATGTGCAGTTCAACACCTATTTTTTGAACGAAGTACACACGCTTGCCGTGGTGTCGGTGGCTTCTGATGGGGTGCTGGAATTGGCGAATGGAGACCAGCCGCTTCGCCCTTGGGGCAGCATCGAGTTTTTTGACAAAAACAAGCAGCGCAAAACGCGCACTTACGGTGAACTGAACAGCCACGGCCAAGACTCTTGGGCCAACGACCAGCGCAGCCTCGACTGGGTGAGCCGCGACGAGATGGGCTACAATGCCGTGCTGAAAGAGCAACTTTTCCCGCTCACCGAGCGCGACGAGTTCCAGCGCATCATCCTCCGCGCTTCGGGCGACGACAATTACCCCGCCGCCCACCACCCCCAAAACGAGGGCAGCGCGCACGTCCGCGATGCGTACATCCACAATTTGGCAAAGCGCGGCGGCCTCCACCTCGACGTTCGCACTGCCGAAAAGTGCATCGTGTACCTCAACGGCGAGTACTGGGGCGTGTACGATATGCGCGAACTCCCCGACGACCACGACTACACCGACCACTACTATGGCCAAGGGAAATACGACATTCAGTATGTGCTGACTTGGGGCTGGACTTGGGCCGAATACGGCGGCGACCAAGCCATCTCGGATTGGAATTCGATGCGCGCGTTCATCCTGAACAACAACATGAACGACCCCAACAAATTCCAATACGTGGAAGACCACTACGACTACAAGAGCCTGATTGATTATGTGATTGTCAACTCTTTCACGGTTTGTACCGATTGGCTGAACTACAACACCGGCATCTGGCGCGGCCTCAACCCCGAAGGCCAGCACCAAAAATGGGGCTATATCCTCTGGGACAACGACGCGACTTTTGACCACTACATCAACTACACGGGTCTGCCAACCACGCACTACTCGGCCAAACCTTGCAATCCTGAGGGGCTTACGGGCGGCTCCGACCCGGAGCAGCACATTGGGGTGCTGAACAAACTCCGCACCAACCAAGAAGTGGAGCGGTACTATGTGACGCGCCAAGCCGACCTGATGTACACCGTGTTTGGCTGCGAGAATATGCTGAACTACCTCGACACCATCGAGGGGTTGATTGACCCGGAAATGACGCGCCACGCCCAGCGCTGGTTTGGCACTTATGCAGAATGGAAGAACAACTTGGACGAACTCCGCGACTTCATCACGAACCGTTGCAACATCCTGCCCTCGCTCATGGATGATTGCTACGCCGTGACGGGGCCTCACCAAACGATGGTGGTGGTGGAGCCACCGCTCTCTGGCACTTTGAATATCAACACCTTGGCTTACGCTGCCGGGCAGTTTCCGCACACGCAGCCATATTATGGCGGCTCGGATGCTGGGATATCTCTCGTGGCTCTACCCGACACGGCGGCGGGCTACAAATTTGACCATTGGTCGGCTGCGAATCATACTTTTGCCGACCCGGATTCGACCTACGGTTTTCTGAACCTGACGGCTGCCGACACGATTGTGGCGCATTTCAAAAAACAGAGCAGCCTGGCTTTCGAGCCCGGCAACCAAGCGCAGCCTACTTTCGCGGCGTTCCCGTCAGTGTTTGATGAGGAGGTTTCGGTAAACTTTTTCCTGCCGGAAAAATCCAAGATCGCCCTTCGGCTTTTTGACCTTTTGGGCAACCAGGTGGCCGAACACCTCGTAGGGGAAACGCTGGGCAGAGGCACGGCAAAATTTGATTTGAGCAACGCGGGCCTTTCCGCCGGGGTTTATTTCCTGACTTGTTCGGCGGGCGATTTTGAAAAGACGGTGAAATTGGTGCGGGCGAACTGAGGCGCAAACCAATCTAATGGTTGGAACACAGATGACACGGATGCAAGCAGCACGGATATAAATAGACAACTTTTTAAAAACCTGAGAAAATCTGTGCTGCTTGCATCGGTGTCATCTGTGTTCTATTTAAAATTTCGGGGACATAAACACCATTAAGCATCCTAACCTTTCGAATACGAACTTGCGACACGATCTGAAACGGCTTTTGGGCGGGCTGATAATCCTTGCAGTGTTGGTGGCAGCGCTTTTTGTGCCCATGCAAATACCCTTCACGGCAGAAAGCATCGGGCGGGTTTTGCCCGCGCAAGAGTGGCGCTTGGTGCAAGACCAGACGGGGCGGCTCACGTCCGTCGTGCGCGACCACAAACTTGGCGCGGCGCAGCAGATTGACGCTTTCCAATTTGAACAAGGCGATTTTTCGGGCATCAAGATTGACATCCCGGCGGGGGCGTTCGTGGCGGCGGGCGACACGGTGGTGCGGATGTACTCCATCCGCCAAAGCCAAGAAATCCAAGAAATAGAAGCCCAACTGGCGCTCTATGCCGCGCAGCTCCAATCCGACAAAACTGGCGACAAGCCACCCATTGTGCAAGAGGCCGAGAACAAACTCCATTTTGCGGAGCAAGACCTGACGCTGAAAGAGAATTTTTACCACCTGAAAAAGAAACTCAAAGAAGATGGCCTCATTGCCGCCACCGAATTCCAGACTGCCGAGAACGATTGGCAACTCGCCAAAATACAGGTTGACATTGCGCGAAAAACCCTCGAAACCGTCGGCACCGGTCTGAAAACCGAAAGCGTGGGCATCACCGAAGCGCAATTGCGCGGCCTGCGGAATCGGCTCAACATCCTGAAACAGAAAGGCTTGGCGTTCGTCATCCGCGCTCCGTTTTCGGGCTGGGTGGTGGCTTCGGTTTTGCCGGAAGAACTCCTCACGCTCCAGCGCGCCGACGAGTATGTGGTGCAAATCCCCGTGCGGGTGGAGCAGCTGCGCTACCTGAAACCCGATGCTGCCATCCATGTCACCGATGTGCAGACGCGACGGGTTTTCTCTGCCCGCTACGCCAGCATCGGCTCAAAAGTGGATGTGCTGGACAATCGGCAGGTGTCCATGTTATCGGCCATTGTGCTGCCCGACAGCACTGGGGCAAGGCTCAGCACAGGCGTGTCAGCGATGTGCCGGATTGATTTTGGGGAAGTAAACCAGCGGGAGTTTTTGCTGCGGATTTTGAATTTTCAACTTTGAAATCAAATCAAGCAAGAGTGGCGGAATAACCCAATAACCCAATAACCCAATAACCCAATAACCCAATAACCCAATAACCCAATAACCCAATAACCCAATAACCCAATAACCCAATAACCCAATAACCCAATAACCCAATAACCCAATA
>JBJXFT010000285.1:0-2663 GCA_046155725.1 Saprospiraceae bacterium | reverse complement strand
GCAGTCCCGGTATTTCCTCTCCCAGATATTCGATGCTGGTGCATGAAACCGGGTTTTTTGTTTTTAGGGCGTACCCTTTCCCGCCTCGCTCGCCCCGCCATGGCCGCCCGCATTTTCCATCAAGTTGCACATCGGCAGTTCAAGTTCTTCAAGGAGTGCGTCTCGTTCTTGTTGTTCCATTTCTGAGTTTCGGGTTTTTCAACTCGTTTTTTTGAAGTAAGGAAATAACAAAATCGCCGGAGGCGCGAACAAAACGGTCATCAGGGCAACGGAAACAAAATACGAGTTTACTCTACAGTACCAAGCAATCACGCCCGCGCCCAAGGGCCAAAAGATTCCAATCAGCAAGTAGGCGAAATAGGCCCAGCGCTCCTTTTTCGCCAAGCCGTAGCGCACCACAAAGTACACCGTCAGCATACTCAGGATTGAAAGCCAATCGAAGAGCAGGAACATAAAGTTGAAAAGCGGTCGGGCAGCATCCGGCATGGTGGGCGTGCCGTAGAGGTCGGTCAGGATCATGCCGTCCAAGCCGCTCATGGGGTCGAATGACTGGAAGTAAAGCATGGGCACACACATCGCGGTGGCGAACAGTGTCACGATTTTCAGGTAATTGACGGTGGCGGTGAAAAGTTTGTCGCTGGGCATGGCAGCAGTAGTTGTTTGAAAGAATGGGCGTACATAATTTCAGCGTTTGGCGTTCAGTTCACACCAACTGCAGCCTCGCCACCTTAGGGTCAACGCTGACGGTGTCGTGTTCAAAGTCAAGTTTGATGCGCCACTTTTGCATGGTGGCCGCCCCGATGATGGCTTCTTCCGAGAGGCCGGGGATGACCAAGAACTCGTCGGAGAGTTGAATGTCGTTGATGTAAAATGTGACTGCTATCAGGTGTTTTATCTCGATGTAATGCCCCACCGCAGCGGTATAGACGCGGCGCGGCTTTCGAAACGGAATCAGTTGGGTCAACTCATTGGCGAATTCGTCGCTAATGCACGACAGGTTTGCCCCGCTGTCGAATAGCGTGTAGAGGGTTTTGTCGGTTTTGGACCCCTCGAACAATAGTGGAAGTTTTATGACGGACATGGTTTGGTTGTTTATGTTTTAAAACTGTTCAAAGTTAAGTCAATTATGCATCCCTCCACGCCTCCCGCGCCTCGCTCATCGCCCACGCCGCCCCCGCATTTTCAATCGAGTTGAACATCGGCAGCCACTCCGCAGGGCCCGCGCTCTGGGTCAGAATCTCGTGGCGGCGCATTTGCAGGATAATGTCCAAGGGGTTTATCAGCACCGGGCAGGCCTCCACGCAGGCGTTGCAAGTGGTGCAAGCATGGAGTTCTTCGGGCGTGATTCGATCAAACAGCGATTTGCCGTCGTCGTAACTTGCTACCTGCTGCTTGCCACTTGCCACTTGGGCGCCCACTTCTTCGGCGCGGTCGCGCACGTCCATCATCACCTTGCGGGGCGAAAGTTTTTTGCCTGTGATGTTGGCGGGGCAAACGGCGGTGCAACGCCCGCACTCGGTGCAAGAATAGGCTTGCAAGATGTTGTGCCACGAGAGCGAGAACACATCGTTCGCTCCAAACTCTAGAGAGGCGTTTTGTACCTCTTGGGTTGGAGAACCTTCGAGCGGTTGCAGACCCATCATGGCTCTTACTTCAGATTGAATTTCGGGCATATTCTCCATGTGCCCTTTCGCCGTGAGGCGGGCGTACCAAGTGTTGGGGAACGCCAGAATGATGTGCAAGTGCTTGGAATAGGGCAGGTAGCAAAGGAACCCGAACACGGTGCAGATGTGCAGCCACCAGCCAAAACGCTCAATGCCGATGACGGTAGAAGTTTCCAAACCGCCAAAAAGCGCAGGCCCAAGCCAAGTGCTCACCGCGAAATTGCCCGTGAGGTTGTAATGCTCCGCGCCCCGCGCTTGCAGCACCTTGTCGCCGCCGTTCATGCAGAAAATGCCCGTGATGAGGATGACCTCGCCGAGCAGAATCAGGTTCGCGTCGCGGAAAGGAAATCCTTTCATTTCGGATTTCCAAAAGCGCGGCACTCGCAGGAGGTTTCTCCTTGCAAGGAAAATGATGGTGGCCACAAATGCCAACACGGACAGCACTTCGATGCTGCTGATGGCGAACGTGTAAAGCCCGCCGAGGTAGGGCGCGAAGAATCGGTGGGTGCCAAAAATGCCGTCCACAAAAATCTCCAGCAACTCCACTTGAGTGACCACGAACGCCACATAGATGAACAAATGCAGCACAGCGGGCAGCCAGTTTTTGAACATCTTTTGCTGACCCATTGCTACAAGCAGCACATTGCGCCAGCGCTGTGCAACATTGCCGCTTATTTTTTCGGCTTTGCCGAGATGGATGTTGCGCCACACCCGGCGGAAGCCGCGCCACGCAAACCAACTCGCCGCGCCCACCACCAAAAGGAAAAGGAGAGATTGAAGCATAAAAAATTCGTTTTCGGGGCGCAAAATACAGCGCGAGGGTTGGACTTTTGCGAACAAATGGTTTGAGGGTTCGTTGGTTTGAAGGTTTGGTGGTTGTGCCGCCTCTCACATCTCTCACCCCTCTTACTCTCTCACGTTCTCTATGAAGATTCTCACCGACCGCCAAATCCGCCAAAAAATCCGCCGCATCGCCATCGAAATCTTGGAGCGCAACTA
>JBJXFT010000280.1:0-7937 GCA_046155725.1 Saprospiraceae bacterium | reverse complement strand
GAGAATGGTTTACTTTTGCTCAAAATAATTCAGCACATGGTCACTTCTCCTGCAACAGCAACGATAGTCGAAACCGGCATCAGCGCATCGGAATACCTCGAACGCGAGAAGGATTCCGAGATTAAGCACGAGTTTTATCACGGTCAACTCATCCCTATGGCTGGCGAAAAGAAAAAGGCGAACCGCATTGGTCGCAACATCCTTCGTAAAATCGAATTGCCGCTCATGGAGCGAGGTTTCGATGTCTTTTTCCACGACGTAAAAGCAGCAGTCAGCCCTGGTCGCATTTACCGATATCCTGATTTGGTGGTGGCTCCGACAAATGACAATGCCGACGAGTACCTCGTTCTCGAACCCGTCATTGCGGTCGAAGTCGCCTCTGAAGATTCCAAAGTGCGCGACACCGGACGCAAGCGCGGAGAATACACCAGCCTGCCGAGCATGGGCTACTACCTCATCGTGTATCAAGAAGAAATGATGGCAGAAATCTACACCCGCAACGGCGACAAATGGGAAGTGGCCGTGTTGACACAGCCAGACGATGTGGTGGCGTTCCCAAAATTCAGCCTGGAAATCACCTTGGCCGAAATCTACCTCGGCGCGTGACATACGAGGCAGCACTGCGTTCCCTCTACATTTCTCCTCCCTTGTCAACTTTCTAAATCAAAAATTATGTACAAAAAGACCCTCCCCCTCTTGTTGCTTTTGGCGGTATTCGCCTTGAAACTCACTGCCCAGTTTGACCCCGTGCGCGAAACCGAGCGCATGATGTCGTTTGGCAGCCGCCCCGGTTTCCGCATGGAATTTGAAAACACCGAAGCGAGCGTCGTGGAAGAAGTTTGGAAGAAGTTTGCGCGAGAAAATTTTAACGCAAAACTCAAAAAGAGCAGGGGCGAATGGACTGCCACCAAACTCCGTTCGGCCTTCATGGGCGACGATGTGTTCGCCCTTTATTCTACCATCGAAAAAGACGGAGACCGCACGGCCCTCACGGTGTGGGTGGACGCTGGCACTTATTTCCTCAGCCGCCGCGACAACCGCACCCGCACCGAGGAGATGGTGCGCTCGCTTCGCCAATGCTATTTCGATGTGCGTCGTGCCGCTGTCGGAAAGGAGTTGAAAACACAGGAAAACCAACTTAAGGAGTTGGAGAACAAGCAGAAAAGGCTTGACAAAGAAAATGAGGAACTGCGCCGCAGCATCGAGAGCTGGGAATCCCGGATACAAAAGGCCAAGCAAGACATCGTGAACAACGAGCAGACGCAGGAGACCAACCTCGTGGAGCAAGAAGCCCAGCGCCGCCTCGTGGAGGAGACGCGCCGCCGCTTGGAAAATGTGGAAAGCGAGGGGGGGAACTGAATTTGATAATTTGATAATGGGGCAATTTGATAATGGGGCAACATCAGCCGACCATTTATTCCATTATCAAATTACCCCATTGCCCCATTATCAAATTACCCATTTATTCCTCCTCCTCGTCTTCAATCGGCGGGGGCATACCGTTTCCGCCCAGCATACCGAGCGATGTCATGGCGCGTTCGCTGGCAAGTTGTTCCGCGCTCTTTTTGTTGAAATCGTCGGCAGTGCCCACCTTCCTGCCGTCCACAAACACCGCCACTTTGAACTTGTCACGCTTTTCGCTCTTGTATTTTGCCACCACTTTGTACTCTATCTGTCGGCCATTTTTTTGGCACCATTCCAAGAGTTGGCTTTTGAAATTGTCGTCGTACAGTTCCAGCTCGTGGATGTCCAAGTATTTGCGCAAGATGCGGCGGATTACAAAAGTTTTGGTGCTGTCGTAGCCTTGCTCGATGTACACCGCGCCCACGAGCGCTTCCAGCGCATTGCCGAGCATGGATTTGGAGAGCCGCGTCTGGTTGTAGTTGGCAAGGAAAAGGTCGAGGCCCATGCGGTCGGCAATCTCGTCGAGCGAATGGCGCTTCACGATTTTGGAGCGCATCTTGGTCAAAAATCCCTCGTCAGAGTTGGGGTATTTTTTGAACAAATACTCGCCCACGATGGTGCTCAGCACCGCGTCGCCGAGGAATTCGAGCCGCTCGTTGTTGGCAGTGGCGTAGTCCTTTGAAGCCGCCGTGCTTTTGTGGAAAAACGCCAGCTTGAACAAGTGCAAACGGACTGGCGTGAAGCCCACCAACTGTTTCAGGCGGCGGGCCAACTCCCGGTCGGGATGAAAGTAATAATTGTAAAAACGTCGGATAAATCGCACAGAGTGATTTTTTTGGAGGGCGCGCCAACGAACTTTCGGAAAGTTTCAAACCTTCCGAAAGTTGGCTCTAAGCCAAAAAGCACGCCCGCCTTTTTTATGAAGCCCTCAAACTTGTTTGAAGACAATGGATGCATTGTGCCCGCCGAAACCGAAAGTGTTGCTGAGTGCAGCCTTCACCTTGCGTTGTTGGGCCTCGTTGAATGTCAGGTTGAACGCCGGGTCAATCTCCGGGTCGTCCGTGAAATGGTTGATAGTGGGCGGTACAAAACCGTGCTGCATCGCCAAGATACAGGCAATGGACTCCACCGCGCCCGCCGCACCGAGCAAGTGGCCGGTCATGCCTTTGGTGGCCGAAACGTTCACTTTGCCCGCCTGATCGCCAAATACTTTGCTGATGGCTCGCAACTCCGCCACGTCGCCCAAAGGCGTAGAAGTGCCGTGCGTGTTGATGTAGTCAATGTCGGCAGGGGTCATGCCCGCTTCTTGCAGCACGAGGTTCATCACATTGATGACCCCGATGCCGTCCGGGTGCGGTGCGGAAATGTGGTAAGCGTCGTTGGTCATCGCCCCGCCGGCGTATTCAGCGTAGATGCGCGCGCCGCGCCGTTTTGCGTGTTCGTATTCTTCCAAAATCAGCGCCCCGCCGCCTTCGCCCAGCACAAAACCGTCACGGTCCTTGTCGTAAGGGCGCGACGCCGTGGCCGGGTCGTCGTTGCGCTCGCTCATGGCCTTCATGTTGGTAAATCCGCCCACCGCCGTGGCAGCGATGGTCGCTTCGGAGCCGCCCGTCACGAAAATATTGGCTTTGCCGAGGCGGATATAATCGGCCGCATTGATGATGGCGTGGCTCGAAGAGGCGCAGGCCGAAACAGTGGCGTAGTTGATGCCCATGAAACCATGCTGGATGGAAATCATGCCCGCCCCCATGTTGATGATCATTTTTGGGATGAGGAAAGGGTTGTGGCGGGGTGTGCCGTTGCCCTTCACATAGTCTTCGATTTCTTTTTCGAGCGTTTGGAGGCCGCCGATGCCCGATGCCCAAATCACGCCCGTGCGCTGCTTGTCAATGCGCTCCAAGTCCAAGCCAGCGTCTTTCAGCGCCTCGTCGGCCGTCACGAGCGCGAACTGCGTAAAGCGGTCAATGCGCCGCACTTCCTTGCGGTCCATAAAATCTTCTGGCACAAAACCCTTCACTTCGCAGGCAAATCGGGTTTTGAACAGGCTGGCATCAAACTGGGTGATGGGGCCAGCGCCGCTTGCGCCGCGCTGCATCCCTTCCAAAAAAGTGGCCACGTTGTTGCCAATGGGGGTGATTGCGCCTATGCCAGTAACGACGACTCGTTTCATAGAAATCTTTGAATTTAAGAAACCGGGATTGGGGGTTCGGCGGGCAAAAGTAGGAAACAGTTTGAATTGTAGCGCGTCCCGATTGCGGATGCCAAGGTCAGCACACCAGATTGCGCCCCGTCATTTCCTTGCCTTTCGGAATGTCCATCAGCGCGAGCAAAGTGGGCGCTATGTCGGCCAAACGTCCATCTTCCAGTTTTTCATTGCCCTTCAAATCTGGGCTGACGAGGATACACGGCACCGGGTTTTTGGTGTGGGCAGTATTCGGCGTGCCGTCGTCGTTGATCATGAAATCGGAGTTGCCGTGGTCAGCAATGACGATGCAAGCGTAGCCTTTTTCGAGGGCGAGCGGCACGATTCGGCTGAGGCTGGCATCCACCGTTTCGGCTGCTTTCATGGCCGCGCTGAACACGCCCGTGTGGCCCACCATATCGGTATTGGCAAAATTGAGGCAGATGAAATCGGGCGCATTTTCCTGAATGTCGCGCATAATCGCCTGGGTTATTCCTTCCGCGCTCATCTCAGGTTGGAGGTCGTAGGTCGCCACTTTGGGCGAGGGGATCATCAACCTTCGTTCCCCCACAAACGGCTCTTCCCGCCCGCCGGAAAAGAAAAATGTGACGTGCGGGTACTTCTCAGTCTCGGCGATGCGCACTTGGGTTTTGCCTGCGCGTTCCAGCACTTCCCCCAAGGTCATGCGCACGTCGTCATGCTCGAACATGACGTGAACGTTGATAAAGTCATGGTCGTAGCGGGTCATGGTGACGTAGTGGAGCGGCAGGGTTTTCATCTCAAAATCTGGCATATCCTGCTGGGTCAGCACCTGCGTGATTTCGCGGCAACGGTCGGTGCGGAAGTTGAAGCAAACGACCACGTCATCGGGCTGGATTGTTGATTGTTGATTGTTGATTGCTGATTGCTGATTGCTCCACATCGGTTTCAAAAACTCGTCGGTCACGCCTTCGGCGTAACTTTTCCGAATGGCTGTGGGGAAATCCTCAACCGCTTCGCCTACGCCGTTCACCAGCAAATCGTAGGCGAGTTTGACGCGCTCCCAACGTTTGTCGCGGTCCATGGCATAGTAGCGACCGATCACGGTAGCGAGCGCAACGCTTTTGCCCGCCTGTCCGCCTGCCTGTCCGGTAGGCAGGGCAGGCAGGTTTTCAATGTGCTGGAGCAAATCTTCGATGAACGCCGCGCCGCTCTTCGGGTCGCAATCGCGCCCATCGGTGAAGGCATGAATGAGCACGCGCGGGCAGCCCCGCTCGGCAGCGATGTCGCACAGGGCTTTCAAATGTTCGATGTGCGCGTGTACGCCGCCATCGCTCACGAGACCCATGAAGTGGACGGTTTTGCCATGGGCTTTGGCGTGGTCGAGCGCGTCGAGCAGGGTTTTGTTTTCGTGCAGTTCTCGTTCGCGTACGGCTTTGTTGATGCGGGCAAGTTGTTGCCACACGATGCGCCCCGCGCCGATGTTGAGGTGGCCAACTTCCGAGTTGCCCATTTGCCCATCGGGCAAACCCACTTCTTCGCCGTGGGTGACGAGGGTACTGTGCGGGTATTTTGCCCAGAGGCTGTCGAAATAGGGCGTATTGGCCTGAAAGATGGCATCGGCTTCGGGCTTTGGGCCAATGCCCCAGCCGTCGAGTATGAGGAGGAATGCTTTTTTTGTCATGGTGCAATTTGCGGAAGGAACCTCGGAGATGCGTGTGAGGCCGTTTGTCAGTTCATCGTTCATAGTTTATCGTTCAAGTTCACTCCCTGTTTTTTGAATCCATGAGGATTGTCACCGGGCCATCGTTGAGCAAAGACACTTTCATGTCTGCGCCAAACTCGCCCGTCAGCACGGCGAGGGAGGATTCTTGGCGGAGGGTTTCGACAAATTTTTCGTACAAAGGAATGGCAATTTCCGGCCTTGCCGAGCGGATAAATGAGGGCCGGTTGCCTTTCTTGGTGCTGGCAAAAAGCGTGAACTGGCTTACCACGATTATTTCGCCGCCGATGTCCTGCACCGAAAGGTTCATCAGCCCGGCCTCATCGGAGAAGATGCGGAGCGCGGCAATTTTTTTGCAAAGCCAGTGGATGTCGTCGTCCGTGTCATCGTGCTCTATGCCGAGCAGGATGAGCAAGCCCAAGCCGATACGCGATTTTTCAATGCCTTCGATGCTGACGGATGCTTGGGAAACTCGTTGGATAACGCTGCGCATGATGGAGAGGGTGGGGATTTTTCGCTGCAAAAATATCAAGTCTTTGCACCTTTGGGCGGAGCGAAAAATATAGACTCGCTCCGCTCAAAAATTTTCAGAACATACCTGTGGCTCGCAAGAACAAACTCCGCAAATTTGCCGAAGTGCTCTCCTTCCCCAATGTGTACGAGTGCTACAATGTGCAACAAGCCCAACTCGTGGGGGCGGGCATGATTCCCGTAGACCTGAAAGGGAAGTGGGGCGAGGCGCACTTCAAAAACGAGCGCCCCATCACGCTCGAACTTGCCTGCGGCGGCGGCGAATACACGGTGGGGTTGGCCCGCAATTTCCCGGAGCGCAATTTTATCGGCGTGGACGTGAAAGGCAACCGCCTCTGGAAAGGCGCGAAAGCCGCGCTCGAAGAAGGGCTGGGCAATGCCGCTTTTGTGCGCACGCGCATCGAAATCATTGACCATTTTTTTGCTCCCGGCGAAGTGGCCGAGATTTGGATCACCTTCCCCGACCCGTTCCCCCGCGCCAGCAAAGAAAACCGCCGCCTCACGTCGGCATTCTTCCTCGAAAAATACCGCCACATACTCCAGCCCGGCGGCCTCGTGCACCTGAAGCACGACGACCCGGATTTCTACCAGTTCACGCTCGACACCATCGCTCAGGACGAGCGCAACAGTTTGGTTCTGGACAATCCCGACATCTACGCCGCCCCGCTTCCTTTTGCAGAACTGGGCATCCAAACGCTCTACGAATCCTTCCACCTCGCTGCCGGGAAAACCATCAAGTATGTGCAGTTTCGGATTTCCTGAAAAACAAAAAGCCCCAAAAGGATGATTCCCTTTGAGGCTTTTTTTTGATTGAAAACCAATCGCTTACTTCTTCGCTACCAGCGAAACTTGCAGATCGAACTCGTCGTAGATCGTCTTGTCGCCCAGCCCGTCGAAGAAAGAGCCAGAGCCGTAGCGCATGTTGAACTCCGAGCGGTCAATGGTGATTTTGCCCTTAGCGCTCACCATGCCGTTGGCCTCGGCCACATTGGCAAAGAACTTCACTTCTTTCGTGAGTCCTTTAACGGTCAGGTTGCCGAGGATTTTGTAGTTGCCTTTCGTGTCTTGTGCGATCGCTTTCGTGATCACAAATGCAGCCGTAGGGTAAGTGGCAGCACCCAGAAAATCGTCGCTTTTCAGGTGGCCAACGAGCTTGCCGGCATATTCGCCTTCGAGGTCCGTGCAAGTGATGCTGTTGATGTCAATCTCAAAAGAGCCGCCCGTGAGCCGCCCTTCGTCGGTAGTGAGCATGCCGTTTTTGATTTTCACCGTACCGGTGTGCTGGCCAGTTACTTTGTAGCCCGTCCAGACGACGGCACTGTTTTGCGTGTCCACTTTGTAGGTCGAAGGGGCTTTTGCGGCCATGGCCAAAACAGCCAAGAGCGGGAGCAGAAATAGCTTTTTCATGTTTGAAAAAAAATTTTAGGAATGGTGATGAATTTGAATCGAGTCAAAAGGAACACAAAGGACGGAAAGATGTTTAGGCGACTGGTGTTAGGACATTTAAATTAACGGGCGGTTAACGGCCGCCCAAGAATTTGCTGCGCTGCTGGCCGTGTGGAAGTCTTTTTAAGGTGCGCGTGTCCTTCGGAAATTTTCAAAACATAATTTTTTTATCCGGGGAGGAAAATTACCTTTGCGCCTCTAAATTTTGAGCGTAATTCTAATTTCGATACAATGAAAGAGTTGGAAGCCATACAGTTCGTACATCAGCAGATGCTGACCGCGCCGAATTTCCCTGATTTCAAAACAGGCGACACCATTGTCGTCACCTATAAAATCGTAGAAGGCGAAAAGACCCGCGAGCAGGACTATCGCGGCGATGTGATCCAAATCAGTGGTCACGGCCTTACCAAAACCTTTACCGTCCGCAAGATTTCTCACGGCGTGGGCGTGGAGCGCATCTTTTGCTTCACCAACCCCAACGTGGCTGCTGTCCAAGTGGTGAAACGTGGCCGCGTGCGCCGCGCCCGCCTCTTCTACCTGCGCGGTTTGGTGGGCAAAAAAGCCCGCATCAAAGAATTGAAGAAAGTCGTCGTGCACTGATTTGCGCTGTGCTTTTCTTGTTCAGGCCAATCGGGGCTGCCGCAGTTTGTGGCAGCCCCGATTGCTTTTGTG
>JBJXFT010000279.1:0-10498 GCA_046155725.1 Saprospiraceae bacterium | reverse complement strand
CCCTGATGGCTGGCCCCTTCCGTGTAGGAAATGCGCATGGGATTATAACGGGACAAATTCGCCACGAAAGGCGGGATTAGAGAAGGATCACAATTTGTAACCCCAGCGCGAATTCCATTGATTCGATTTTTCGATTGGAAGATTGATTCGATTGCCCTATCCTCAATCCCCCAATCGAAAAATCGAATCAATCCAAAAATCGGATCAATTCGTAAACTTTGTCACCAAACTTCTTGCAGCAATATGAGCACACCTGTTACGATCAAAATCAAAAACGGCACAGTTCGCATCTCGAACACCCGTTGAGGTTTTTCTGGCCTCCGCCTTGACAGGCTTGCTCCGAGAACCGAAAGTAATTGTTCATGGGATTGTACAAATCCAATTTTGCGAAGCCTTGCCGAACGCGGCAGGGCTTTTTTGTTGCTCTTTTGCAACGCTTTTTTCCGACGGAAAAAACCGTGCCGAACTTTTGAGATACCTTCGCCCCGAACATTTTTTCGACATGAAATCTACGGCGTTAACATTTTTTCTCTCCCTCTCCTCTCTTTTTCTTGCTGCGCAAACCGAACCGGACACCACCGTTTACAACATCGCCGACGCGATGCCGTACCCCCTGCTCAAAAGTTGCGCGCCGGAGCGACACCCCGCATGGAACGCCGACAGCATCCGACGCTGCGCCGAAACCCAGTTTTTCAGCATCCTCGCCGCCAACATCCGCTACCCCGCAGAAGCCCGCAAGAACAATCTGCAAGGTTCCGTGGTGGTCTCCTGCGTGATTGAGCCAAGCAGCGGGCGCATGAGCAACCTCAAACTCCTCAAAGACATCGGCGGCGGCTGCGGGGACGAAGCGTTGCGCGTGTTGAAAGCGCTCGAAGAGCTTGGGCTTCGCTGGCAACCAGGGATTTTGTCGGGAAAACCCGTCCGCGTGCGCCATGCCCTGCCCATCCGATTCCGCTTGGAGGAAGCATTGCCGTACTACATCTCGGAAGACCGGGACACGATTCACACGGATTTGGACAAGGCCATAGATTTCCGTGGCGGAGCGGATTCGCTGATGGCATTCGTGGTAAACCGGCTCGAATATCCCGCCGCTTGGGAAGACAGTTGCAAAACGGGCGTGATCGAAATGGCCACTGTGGTGAAAACCGATGGCTCGCTCAAGGTTTCAAATCAATTGGACTTCAACAACTTGGGCATGGATTTTCAGTTCGAGGCCCTGCGGCTTGCCCGACGGTCGGCGGGGATGTGGATTCCAGCAGAGTACGCTGGCAAAGCCGTGAACGCTACCTTGCCCTTCCGCGTCGTGTTCAAATCCGAGTCGGCTGGCTGCGCTGCGGCCAATGCCAACTTTGACCGCGCCATGATTCTGGCAGATGAAGGCGCCACGCTTTTGGAGCAGGAAAAGCCCGAAGAAGCCATCCAAAAATGGACCGATGCCCTCGCCCTTCAGCCTGACAACTGCGAACTGCTCTATTATCGCGGCACTACGCTGATGAACCAAACCCGCCGCGAAGATGGCTGCAAAGATTACAACCGCGTGAAGCAACTGCTTGGCGTCACTTGGTTCGAGGAAGTGCGGCGCTTGCTTTGCGGGTTCTAATTCGCGAGTTCAGGGGTTTGGAGGTTCGAGGGTTTGTGCAGAACCTTCGAACCTCCAAACCATCGAACCGTCGAACCATAAAAGGTATGAAGAACAAGCACCTCGTCCTGCTTTTCTTGCTCACGCTCTTGGTCGGTGTCGCCGTGCGCCGTGCGCCGTGGCGAAATCACACGTTTTTCCAAACCAAACTCCTGCCAACCGACACCTCAGAAGTTCGGCGGATCGAAATCAGAGCGCCCGGCCAGCGCGATCTCGTTCTGATGCTCAACGATGCGGGCTGGACAGCCGAACAGGGCGACCGCAGCGCACGAGTCCCGCCTGATATTTCGCAGAAAATGCTCGTAGCGCTCGCCGACTTGCGCTCCATCCGCATTGTCAAAACAGACCGGCCCGACACGTTGGGCTTTACCAAGTCCACGGCTATCCATCTTGTGGTGCATTACGCGGAGCATCGAGGCGAATACTTGAGCATCGGCAGGGAAACCATCGAGGACAGCCAGCCCGCCACGTTTGTCCGATTCAAAAGGCATCAAGGGGTTTACTTGGCGGAGGGGCACCTGAGAGCGGTTTTTTCAAAAACGCTGACGGATTTTCGGAACGCTGCTGTAATCCAGTTCAACCCCGATGATCTGCGCGGCTTCGCCGTTTTTGGGCAAAACTTGGACAGCCTTTCTTTCCTAAAAAACGACTCGTCGGGCCTATGGGAAAATGAGGCAAAAACCCGCGCCATCCCCCACGACAGCGTTCAGCACTGGCTGGCAAAAATTGACCGGCTCAAACAACTTCCCTTCGCCGACTTGTTTGACGAGACCCATGCAAGCAAGACTTTTTTTGCCCAAATAAACCTCGAAACTGGCAAGGGAGGCGAGCCGTTGAGCCTGAAAATTTACCGCTTGCGCACGCCCAGCCTCCCGGAAGAAATGCCCGATAGCCCAATAGACAAAAGCCAGTTTGCGCCGTTCGCCCTGTATTTCTCTTCATACCCGACCAACTATTACGCCCTCTCTGACACTGCGCTGCTGCGCCAAATATGCCAACCGTTTTAAAACAAAAGACGCGCCCCATATCCGGCTGGGGCAATTACCCCCGCCTCGAAGCAGAAGTTTTCGAGCCGCCCGATAGGGTAGGGGTGCGGGCATTTGTTTTTGAAAACGAACGGATTATCGCGCGTGGGAATGGCCGAAGTTACGGCGATGCAGCCCTTGCCCCCAAAGTGCTTTCCACGCTGCGGCTCAACCGCGTGTTGGCATTCGATGCTGAAAATGGCGTGCTGGAATGCGAATCCGGAGCGTTGCTCAGCGATCTCTTGAAAGTCATCGTCCTGGCAGGCTGGTTTTTCCGCGTCACGCCCGGCACAAGCCAAATCACCGTGGGCGGGGCCATCGCTTCTGATGTGCATGGCAAAAACCACCCCACGGCAGGCTGCTTTTCCAATTGCCTGATTTCTTTTGATTTGATGACGGCTTCGGGCGAAATCAGGACTTGCTCGCGCAGCGAAAACGCCGACCTTTTTTGGCAAACCTGCGGTGGCATGGGCTGGACGGGCGTGGTGCTTTCGGCCAAGTTCAGCCTCCAAAAAATCACTTCGACGCAGATGCTGCAAAAAACTGTGCGGGCGAAAAATCTGGAAACCCTGTTCCGTGCTTTTGAAGAAAATAGTGCTTCGCCCTACGCCGCCGCTTGGGTGGATTGTACAAGTTTGCAATGGCGCGGCGCGGCGTTTTTTGGGGAGCATTTCGTGGCATCTAAACTTTCGGAAACTTTCAAATTTTCCGAAAGTTCTACCCACGGCATCCCCTTCTACGCCCCCTCCTGGCTGCTTAATCCGCTCAGCATCCGCGCCTACAACTTTTTGTATTTCAACAAAAATCGCGACAGCGAGCGGCTCGTCGGGCTGAACGAATATTTCTACCCGCTCGATTCCCTCCAAAATTGGAACCGGCTCTACGGGCGGCGCGGATTGGTGCAATACCAGTTTTGTCTCCCCGAAAAAAATGCCTTCGATGGCATCCGGCAAGTGCTCGAAACCATCCGCCACAGCAGCGAAGTGCCATTCCTCACCGTAATGAAACGCCACGGCGAACGCCCGCCCGAAGCCCTGCATTCGTTCCCGATTCGGGGCTACTCGCTTGCGCTGGATTTCCCGCGAACGAGCGGGGTTTTTGATTTGGTCAAAAAGTTGGACGAAGTGGCGTGGGGGCTGGAGGGGAAGATTTACCTCACCAAAGATGCTTGCTCTGCGCCGCACATGGGTCGGGTGAACCCCGCCAGTTTTGGTGAAGCAAAGTTCTCTTCACTTTTGCGAGAACGGATTGGCCGTTAATTTTCGACCTTTGCTGCTCATTTTTGTGCCCCGGAATGGTATTCCAGGGATTAACATTTGCGCCCGGAATACCATTCCGGGGTACATTTTTATGAAGACAAAATCATTCAGAACCGACAAGATAAACGTCGTGACGCTCGGCTGCTCCAAGAACTTGGTGGACAGCGAAAACCTCATCACGCAACTGCGCGGCAACGACTATGAGGTGACGCACGAAAAGGACGACAGCGATGCCAATGTGGTCATTGTCAATACATGTGGCTTTATTGACGTGGCAAAAAAAGAGAGCATTGACACCATTATGGAGTACGCGGGAATCAAGCGCAACGGCGGGATTGAAAAACTCTACGTTACGGGCTGCCTCTCGCAACGCTACAAGGACGACTTGGAAGCGGAGATTCCGGAAGTGGACGCTTTTTTCGGGACGCTCGAAATGCCCGCCCTGCTCGCCCGCCTCGAAGCCGATTACAAACACGAACTGCTCGGCTCGCGCCAAATCACCACGCTCCCGCATTACGCCTACCTCAAAATCAGCGAAGGCTGCAACCGCACCTGCGCGTTTTGCGCTATCCCGCTCATGCGCGGCAAGCACATCAGCCGCCCGGTGGAAGAGTTGGTGATGGAGGCCAAAAACTTGGCAAAACGCGGCGTGAAAGAACTCCTGCTCATCGCGCAAGAACTCACCTATTACGGCCTCGACTTGTACAAAACCCGCGAACTCCCACGCCTGCTCCACGCGCTGGCCGATGTGGAAGGCATCGAATGGATTCGCTTGCACTATGCTTATCCGAGCAAGTTCCCGCTGGAAATTCTGGACGCAATAGCCGAGCGGAAGGAAATCTGCAACTACCTCGACATCCCGCTCCAACACGCCAGCGACCCGGTGCTGGAAGCGATGCGCCGCCAAATCACCCGCGCCGAAACGGAGGATTTGCTCTCAAAAATCCGCCAAAAAGTACCGGGCATCGCGCTGCGAACCACCTTCCTCGTGGGCCACCCCGGCGAGTCGGAGGCCGATTTTGAAAGCCTGTTGGACTTTGTGCGCCAGCAGGAATTCGAGCGGGTGGGCGTGTTCCAATATTCCCACGAAGAGAGTACGCGCGCCTACGATTTGCCCGATGACATTCCCGCCGAAGTAAAGGCCGAACGCGCCCAACGGCTCATGGAGGTGCAACAGGAAATCTCGCTGCGCAAAAACGAAGCGAAAATCGGGCAGGTTTTCCGCACCCTTTTCGACCGCAAAGAGGGCAAGTTTTTCATTGGCCGCACAGAAGCCGATTCGCCAGAAGTGGACAACGAGGTGCTGGTGCCCGCTAAAAACAACTACGTCCGCTTGGGCGATTTCGCTGATGTGCGCATCACCGGGGCGGAGGAATTTGACCTTTACGGAGAGTTATTGGAACGATGAACTATGAACGAGGAACTATGAACACCGAGCGCGGCAAACGTTCATAGTTCCTCGTTCATAGTTCCTCGTTCATAGTTCCTCGTTCATAGTTCCTCGTTCATAGTTCCTCGTTCATCATTCATCATTAATAAAAGAATGTCCAAAGTCCTCATCATCGGCGCAGGCGGCGTAGGCCGCGTAGTTGCCTACAAATGCGCCCAGCACCGCGACGTGTTTGGCGAAATCATGCTCGCTTCGCGCACCAAGTCAAAATGCGATGCCATCGCCGATGCCATTCACGCGGCTTACGGAGGTAAAAAAATAGAAACCGCCCGCGTAGATGCCGACAACGTAGCGGAAACCGTGGCCCTCCTCCGCCAATTCAAGCCCGACCTGCTCATCAACGTCGCGCTGCCTTACCAAGACCTGCCGCTCATGGACGCTTGCCTCGAAACCGGCACGAACTACATGGACACGGCCAACTACGAACCCAAGGACGAGGCCAAGTTCGAGTATTCGTGGCAGTGGGCCTACCAAGACCGTTTCCGTGAAAAAGGCATCATGGCGCTGCTGGGCTGCGGTTTTGACCCCGGCGTGACTTCCGTGTACACCGCCTACGCGGCCAAGCACTATTTCGATGAAATACACGAACTCGACATCGTGGACGCCAATGCGGGCGACCACGGCAAGGCGTTCGCCACAAATTTCAACCCCGAAATCAACATCCGCGAAGTGACGCAACGGGGCAAATACTGGCAAAACGGACAATGGGTCGAGACCGAGCCGCACGAAATCTGGAAAGACATTGACTATCCCGAAATCGGCCCCAAACGCTCGTACCTCATTTACCACGAGGAACTCGAAAGCCTCGTGAAAAACTTCCACACCCTGCGCCGCGCGCGGTTCTGGATGACTTTCGGGCAGGAGTACCTGACGCACCTGCGCGTGATTCAGAACATCGGAATGGCGGGCATCGCGCCCATCAAGTTCAACGGTATGGACATCATTCCGCTCGAATTTCTGAAAGCCGTGCTGCCCGCGCCGGAAGATTTGGGCGAAAACTACACGGGCTTCACCAGCATCGGCTGCCGCATCAAAGGCGTGAAGGACGGCCAAGAGCGCACATACTACGTTTGGAACAATTGCTCGCACGTGGCGGCGTACAAAGAAACGGGTACGCAAGCAGTCAGCTACACCACCGGGGTGCCGGCCATGATCGGCGCACGGATGATTCTCGAAGGCAAATGGGCGGGCAAGGGTGTTTTCAACGTAGAGGAAATGAACCCCGACCCGTTCATGGAACGGCTCAATGCCGACGGCCTGCCCTGGCACGAAAAGGTGGATATTGATTTGGGGATGGATTGAGGGACGTGGAAGGGGCAGCGCCCCGATAATATTTGTAGCTTTGGCACGAAGGATATGCCCGAGGTGCAGCGCACCGGAATACTTGTCTACCGGCAGGCAGGTATTCCGGTGCGCTGCACCTCCGACCTTGATTTTTCATGTTTTGCTACAAATATTGTCGGGGCGCTGCCCCTGTGCTAAACAGTTACCTACCCGCACAAAAAAGCGGCCTCCAAGGATGATGCTTGGAAGCCGCTTACTGCTGATTGATTCAGTTCTGTTGCTCTTCTGTTACTTCTTCTTTGTCCGTGCTGCCCGAGCCTTGGCCAACGCCTCTTCGCGGCTGAGTTTGGGCGCGTTCGGGTCTTTTTGTGGCTTGGCGGCTGACTTGCCTTTTGCTGCGCGGTTGGCTGCGGCTGCGGCGCGGGCTTTGGCCATCACTTCTTTGCGGCTGAGTTTCGGCATGGCGGCCTTGGCGGCTTTTTCGGCGGCTACTTCCGCGCTGCTGCGGCGGGGTGCGCGGGCGGGCTTTTCGGACGCAGCCTTTTTGGGTGCATCGGTGGCTTTTGCGGCGCGGTTGGCTGCGGCTGCGGCGCGGGCTTTGGCCATTACTTCTTTGCGGCTGAGTTTCGGCATGGCGGCCTTGGCGGCTTTTTCGGCGGCTACTTCCGCGCTGCTGCGGCGGGGTGCGCGGGCGGGCTTTTCGGATGCAGCCTTTTTGGGCGCATCGGCGGCTTTTGCGGCACGGTTGGCTGCTGCTGCTGCGCGGGCTTTGGCCATCACTTCTTCGCGGGTAAGTTTGGGCGCGGCAGCCTTGGCGGCTTTTTCGGCGGCTACTTCCGCGCTGCTGCGGCGGGCGGGCTTTTCGGGCGCAGCCCCTTTCGGTGCAGCGATGGGCTGGGCAGCCCTTTGAGCCTGGGCCTTCTGATTTTCTGATTGTATTTGCTGCTGAATGGCTTTGCGGCCACGCTTTGCTGGTTCAGTAGCAGTCACAGGTTTTGCAGCCCTTTCGGCGGCTCGGCGGGCTTGCTGCGCTGCGGTGATTTTTGCTTTGTGCTCGGGGCTGAGGGTGCGCTTTTTCTTCCCTGTTTCCGTCGAAGCGGCTTTGGGTTCGGCTGCCTTTTGGCCTTTTGGCGCTTTCTCTTCGGCGGTGTTTTTTGAGGCTTTTTCTGTGCTCACGCCTTTGCCATCGGCCACGATTTTGATGTGCGCAAGGTGGTGCCTGCCGTGCCAAGCATAGAGCGCAATGGCTTCGCGGAGCGAGAAGGTGCGCTTGCTGGCAGGGTGGTAGTAGCCCCGGTCGAGGTCGTCGTCAGAAAGGGAAGCAATAAACTCTATCCAACGGATGTGCAGGGCGTTGAGGATTTTGAGGGAGGTTTTAGGGGAGCCGTGTTTCCCATCCTCGGTTTCGGCCCAGAGTTTTTCTTCGTAGGGCTTGATGATGGGGGCATCTTCGGTGGCCGCGAGTTTGAAGCGGATGTATGCGTTGATGTGGCTGTCGGCAATGTGATGGATCACTTGGCGAGCGGTCCAGCCGCCTGGGCGGTAAGTTTTGTCAAGCGCGCCGTCGCGGAGTTTCTTGAACGTTTTTTTAATGTCTTTGGGCAAGCGCGCAATGCTTTTTATGTGCTTGCGGGTTTCTTCAATGGAGTAGGTTTTGCCGTATTCAAACTGCCCGATGGGGTAACGGCGATCGGTAATCTCTTTCATAAAAATTGATTTTATTATTGAAACTGCTATAGTCAGTTTAGAGTGGTTTAGAAAGTTTAGATGCCTGCCTGCCGGTAGGCAGGGTTTAGGGGCTTTGCTTTCAGTTTATTGTTCGCAGCCTTTATTCAAAACCACTTTGCGTTGACTATAACGCTATTGTTTATTGAGTTGTTGGAGTATCTTTCCAGCGCCACAAATATCGGCAGGCTACCGTGCGCCAAGGCCGCCAAGGCTCGGCGAGTTCGGTCATCCTTATTTTCAATAAGCGAGGGTTTTGTTCTTCAATTTTGAAAAGGCGCTGCATGGCTTGTTGGATGCCAAGGTCGTCTATGGGAAAAACATCGGGCCGGGCCAGGGTGAACATCAAGAGCATTTGCACGGTCCATTTGCCCACTCCTTTTATTTGTATGAGGAACGACATGATTTCCTCGTCGCTCATAGAAGCCCAATCCATTTTTTCAAGATCGTTTGCAAGGGCGAACTGCGCCACGTTTTGGAGATAGCCGGCTTTTTGCCCAGACAGCCCTACGCTGCGCAATTTTTCAAATTCAATAGAAACAACGTGTTCAGGGTGCGGATAGTTGTCGGGGAACAAATCAAGAAACCGTTTGAAGATCACATCGGCCACTTTTACGCTCAATTGCTGGGACACAATTGACTCTAACAAATCGTAATAGATTTTGCCTGATGCAGCAAAATTGGGCATTTCTATCTGTGACAACAATGGCCGAATGTTCGGCTCTTTCTGTAAATGGGCTATTGCCGCTTGCGGATTCATTGGGCAAAGGAAATTGATTTTCGGTAGATGGGAATAATTTATTGTTCCCGCGTCTCTGCTTCCGCCGCAGCAAGTCTATTATGAAAGCTGCAAGTAAATATGGAAGGCTGTGCCAGATTCGGTCGTATCGGCCAGTTCGATATAGCCATTGTGCTGGAATATTATCCGCTTGCAGATAGCAAGCCCGATTCCGGTGCCCGGATATTCATTGGAGTGGTGCAGGCGCTGAAACAACTCGAATATCTTGTCGCGGTGGGCCGTGTCAATGCCAATGCCATTGTCGGAGAAAACAATTTTTACGAACGGCTTTGTGGCTTGGGTGCTCATTGCGAAAGGTATTTCGCTGCCCTGTACGGCTAAGGTGCGAATGGAAATTTCGGGCTTTTGGCCTTCGGCCACAAATTTCAAACTGTTTTGCAGCAAGTGCGCGAACAGCATGGTAAGATGTACGGCATGGCCCTTGATGCGCCACTGCTGCTTGTCCCAATCGAGGCTGGCCTTTGTCGCGCCTATTTTTTCTGCTTGATTTTCTATCGCCTTTTGAATCACTTCGGAAAGTTCGAGCGCTTCGAACCGGGCGGTATCTGCATGCGGCCCCACCAAGCCGGTGTAGACCATCACGTCGTCCAAAAGCGTGCGCATTCGTTGCGCCGCGTTGTTCATCCGGTCAGTCAAGAAACGCGCGTCTTCGCTCAGTTCGGCGCTGTGCTTCTGCGCCAGCCGATTGTTGAAGGTCAGCAATTTGCGCAGCGGCTCCTGCAAGTGGTGCGACGCGGCATAGTTGAACTGCGCCAGGTCCTGGTTGCTCCGCTTCAGGTCTGCCACTGCTCTTTCCAATTGCTGCTCGGATTTTTGTCGCCGAATAAATTCGCGGACCACAAAGTAAAAAGCGGCGCAGAGCAACGCGATGGAGAACAAAGAAATAATGGCCAACCAGGCGAGCGTGCTGGTCGAAAGCCGGTCTTGCTGATGGATGCGTTCTGCCAAAAGCGTTTTTTCGGTATCCTGAATGCTGTCTATCAACATCCGCACACTGTCCATATTAGAATTTCCCCGTCGGAGCAGGGTCAGCAGCCTTAAGTCCCGGTCGGGGCTGGGAGGGTCGGAGAAGGCGTCCAAGCATTGGCTTAGCCCTGCCGTTCGTTTTACCACAAAATCTGAAAGCCGCTTCATGCGCTCGCGCTGAACAGGCAGGGCCTCGATCTTGGAGAGCGAGTCCACCACTTTGAGTTGCGGCATCAACTCTATCAGGGCGTCCCGACGGGGTTTGAAAAATGCCGAGTCGCGCGTAATCATAAAACCCCGCTGACCCGTCTCCGCGTCTTTCAAAAGAGAAACGACCCGTTCTGATTGGAA
>JBJXFT010000274.1:0-2829 GCA_046155725.1 Saprospiraceae bacterium | reverse complement strand
CCGTCGCGGTTCATTTTTCGGAGGAGCGGGCTGCAACGGTATCGGTCTTCGAGGTACTCGACGTAGAGCGAATCGAGTTTTTCCACCACGTTGGGGATTCCGATTTCGTCGGCCCAAGCGAGAAGGCCTTTAGGGTAATTCACGCCCTGAGTCATGGCCGTTTCGATGTCGTCGCGGCTGGCTACGCGGAGGTAAAGCGCGTCGGCGGCCTCGTTGATAAGCATGGCGAGTATGCGGGTAGCGATTTCGCGGCCCACCGCTTCGTTCTTGGTCGGTTCGGGCATCGTGGCGCCTTCTCGGTAGTCGTAGAATCCGCGCCCGCTTTTTCGGCCAAAGTAGTGCGCCTCCACGAGGCGTTTTTGGGTGAAAGAAGGTTTGTAGCGGGAGTCGTAGAAGAAGTTGGAAAACACGACCTCCGTGACGGCGTAGTTGATGTCGTTGCCGATAAAATCCATCAGTTCAAAAGGCCCCATGCGGAAACCGCAGAGGTCGCGCATCGCCCAGTCGATCGTCGGTTCGTCGGCGATACCCTCGTCAAAAATCCGCAGCGCCTCGCCATAATAGGGCCGCGCCACACGGTTGACGATAAAGCCTGGGGTGTCTTTGGCTACCACGGTGGTTTTGCCCCAGCCGTCAATGAGCGTTTTACCGCGCTCCACCACTTCGGGGCTTGTCTGCAAGCCGGCGATGATTTCCACGAGGCGCATGAGCGGTGCGGGATTGAAAAAATGTACGCCGAGGATGCGCTCTGGGTGTTTGAGCGGCGCGCCCATGGCCGAAATGGAAAGCGATGAAGTGTTGCTGGCGAGGATGGTGGTTTTGTCCACAATGGCCTCCATACTGCGGAACGCGATTTGTTTCTGCTCGATGTCTTCCACAATGGCCTCAATGACGAT
Organism: Saprospiraceae bacterium; assembly: GCA_046155725.1. Lineage (GTDB taxonomy): Bacteria > Bacteroidota > Bacteroidia > Chitinophagales > Saprospiraceae > M3007. The sequence continues at coordinate 1,933 of JBJXFT010000274.1, read as the reverse complement.
GGAGCAGTCGCGGAACTCGCTCATGTGGTCGGTGAATTTGAGGCGACTGAACAGCGCGTAAGATTCGGAATCCGTCACTTTGCCCTTGTCCACCAAGGTTTTGAGCGTGGCCTGCACGTTGCGGCTGGCTTTGGTGAGCGCGATGGTGAGGTTGTCGCAGATTACCACGTTGTGCCCAGCAGCGGCAGCCACTTGTGCTATCCCGCTGCCCATTGCGCCTGCTCCGAGAATGCCTATTGTGTCCATGAGTTTGAGTGTTGGAATGTTGAGGGGGCGGCGATTTGGGGCGGCAAACTTACTGGAAAACCTATTCCCGGTACGCACACCTTTTTATATTCAGCGCAAAAAAAGCGGCCTCCGAATTACTTCGGAAGCCGCTGTGGGAGCGAAGAGAGTCCCTTCGTCCGAGTAAAGGTATGGTACGTTACTTTTTGAATTTCTCCACGCGCTCCGAGCCGAGGTGCAGGGTATACTCGCCTTTTGGCAGCGCCTCGATGTTCAGGTACCAGTCGGCAGTTTTGGAGGTAAAGCATTTTTCGAGCACCACTTTTCCTTGAGCGTTTTTCACCTGCGTTTTCAGGCATTTCATCGGCGTTTCGTCGGCCACGAGCCAGATGCGTTTTTGCGAAACGACCACTTTTAGGTCCGTCGGGTCGCCACCTTTACCCGCCGTAGCCTCGGCGAAGGCGGGTACAAAGTATGCAGTGGCAGTAGTAGTGGCAGTGGCAGTAGCAGTTTTCGCCGAAGTTGCAGCAAAGGAAGGGAGGGCGGTGGTGGTGAATGCTTGCAGATGGTTGAAGGTCAGGGCAAAGGCAAGCACAGTAAAGAGTTTAAGTTTCATAATCTTAGACATTAGATGTGGAGTGAGCGGCTAAGGAAATCTTTGAAAACCAAGAGTGCATTACAGCCCAACGTCCAAAAATCCGATAATCCAGAAGCCGCTAAAAGTCAGTTCGATAGACAAAGGTTGTGCCGGAGGGGTTGCAGTAACATGCTGTTAACCGATTGAAAACAACCGTCGTTCGACGAATAAGCCGTTTGCCGGTTTTTTCTTTTCAGACTTTTGGCCTGCCGGTCTTGTTACACCCGGTTTTTTGAAAATGAGACTTATTTCCGCCCTCTTTTTTTTCTTGCTCTGTCCTGTTGCAAGTTCTTTTGCACAAAGCCAAGCCCAACTTGATTCCGCCTACATCCGCGACAACTTCAGCAAGCGCGAAGTGATGGTGCCGATGCGCGACGGCAAGCAATTGTTCACTTCCATCTACTCGCCCAAAGACCTGAGCAAGCGCTACCCCATCCTCATGCGCCGAACGCCGTATTCCTGCTCGCCTTATGGCGCGGAGGCTTTCGTCACGGGTTTTCAGAACATGAACCTCGCCCGTGCGGGCTACATTTTTGTTTTTCAAGACGTGCGCGGGCGCTACATGAGCGAAGGGGAATTCGTGGACGTTCGCCCCTTTGTCCCCGAAGCGAACCTCCCGACAGCGCTATCTTCGAAGGGGGAAAAACAAGCAGACGAAAGTTCGGACACCTACGACACGGTGGATTGGCTGCTGAAAAACACTTCCAACAACAATGGCCGCGTGGGGGTGATGGGCATTTCGTACCCCGGCTTTTATGCCACCATGGCAATACTCGCAGGCCACCCGGCCATCAAAGCCGTGTCGCCCCAAGCACCCGTGACCGATTGGTTCGTGGGCGACGACTTCCACCACAACGGCGCGTTCATGCTCATGGATGCTTTTTCATTTTATTCTGGTTTTGGCAAAGTGCGCCCTCAGCCCACCACCCAAGGCCAGTCTGGTTTTAGCAATTGGAACACGCCCGACAACTACGATTTTTTCCTCCGCGCAGGCGCGCTCCGCAACTTCGCCAAGAAGTTTGAAATGGAAAAAATCCCCTTCTGGAACGACCTCATGGCGCACCCCAACTA
>JBJXFT010000269.1:0-4485 GCA_046155725.1 Saprospiraceae bacterium | reverse complement strand
CGTCATCCCCCATAGCCCCCGCGAGGTGGTCTTTGAATACCCACTTGGTCTGGAAGAACTCTTTGCTCAGCACGTCGAACTCCGAAAGGCCGTGCAGCACAAGTTCCATGAACGTCTGCGATTCCGCCTCGGGGGTTTTAGAGTTCTCTGCTATTTTCTTCAGCCCGGCCACTAATTCCAGTTCTTGGGTGAATTTCTTGGCATCCAAATCCGTCATCAAATCCACCACATTCCCAGCAGAGAACCACGCTTTCAGCACCCCGTATGGGTCGCGCTCTTGGCCTTTTTTCAACTTGTTGGGGTTGGGGAAATAGTGCAGGAACACCTTCTTGACCGCTTGGCCGATGAGGTGCAGCGCCACTACGTGCGGGCCTTCCTGCTCGCCCTCGTACACCATTTCCACCTTCCCGGTAATGGCCGGCACCACGCCCCAAAAGTCCGTGATGCGGGCCGTGGTTTTGGTTTCGCCGTTGCGGAGCATTCGGCGTTCGGCGGCAGAGTACAGGTTTTCGTAGGCCGCAATGGTGAGGCGCGCGCTCACGCCGCTTTTTTGGTCCACAAATTCAGAGTCGCGGGCGGCAAAAGCGATTTCTTCAATCAGGTCTTTCAGCACGTTGGGAACCTGCACGCGCTCACGCTGTTCGGCGCTGATGCGGGCTTCTTGTTCGGTGATTTTCCGCCCAGTCGCAATCTCGGTGGGGTAGTGCGTGGTGATCTGGCTTTCGATGCGGTCTTTGAGCGGGGTGATGATGCTGCCCCGGTTGGTGTAGTCCTCCGGGTTAGCGGTGAACACGAACTCCACATCGAGCGGGAGGCGGAGTTTGAAGCCCCGAATCTGCATATCGCCTTCTTGCAGCACATTGAAAAGCGACACCTGAATGCGGGCTTGCAGGTCGGGCAATTCGTTTATGACAAAAAGGCACCGGTGCGAGCGCGGTATCAAACCAAAGTGGATGACGCGCTCATCAGAGTAGGGGAGGCGGAGGTTGGCGGCTTTGATGGGGTCCACGTCGCCCACGAGGTCGGCGATGCTCACGTCGGGCGTGGCAAGTTTTTCCACATATCGTTCGTCGCGGTGCAGCCACTCGATGGGCGTGTCGTCGCCTTTTTCGGCGATCAAATCTTTGGCCCAACGGCCTATGGGTGCGAGCGGGTCGTCGTTGAGTTCGCTGCCGGCCACGACGGGGATGTGTTCGTCGAGCAAGCCCACGAGCATCCGCGCAATGCGGGTTTTGGCTTGGCCGCGCAGGCCGAGGAGGAGGATGTTGTGGCGGCTGAGCACGGCGCGTTCCACATCGGGCAGCACCGTGTCGTCGAAGCCGTAGATGCCGGGGAAGATGTCGGCTTTGCTGCGGATTTTTTGGAGGAGGTTGGCGCGAAGTTCGTCTTTGATGGACCGGGGCTGGTAGCCTGACTTTCGGAGCTCGCCGAGGGTGCGGATTTTCTGAACATCAATCATGCGGCGGAAAACGCGGGCGGGGCGGAAAGGTTTATGGAGTGCGGAATTGGGAATACGGAATGCAGAATTGGGAATGCCCTCAGCGCAGCACCTGCTTCAGCGCCTTCACGCTGGCTTGGTTGTCGGCGGAATAGAATGCCTCGAAGATGTCGAGTTTTTCGCGGCGGCTGAGGTGGAAATTGAGCGATGCCTCCCGGTTTTTGCGCACCGGGCGGTAGTGGAAGCGCACCGCTTCCACGCGGCTGCCGTCCAGCGCGTCGTTCAGGAGCGACAGGGCGTTGTCTTGTTCAAAGTCTTGGATGTCCGTCATGTTGCCGCCTGCTGCTTCGGCGGGGGTGAGCATATTTCCAAACACCCCCTTGTCGTCGCTGGGCTTGATGGGGTGGATTTTGTCCCAGCAACGAATCTGCACAAACACCACGCCGCCCGTGTTTTCCCGAATCCAATCCTTGAAAACGTGTGCGAAACGCATGGCCAAGCCCATCCCATAATTGTCGCGGAAACCCGCGTCGAGCAGCTCCACCGAAGGGCGCGTGGGCATCCACACATTGGGGAGGATGAACGGGTAGGTGCAGTTCATGCGCATCGCGCTGCTAAACGCGAGGCTGTCAGCCTGCTGCGCGGCGAAAAACCTCCCAAAATCAATGCCGTCAATCTGCACCTGTGCAGCCAATCGGCCCGCGTGGGGGCGCATCAGATACGTCACTCCCTGCGGGCTGATGAGCATCCGCCGCGCATCGTTCAGGATGAATGGGCTGGCGATGAGCATGGGGATTTTCGCTTCGCGCTCCGGCTGGCGGTACTCGCATATTTTTCGGGAAAAAAAGCCGTGCGTGTTCTCGTTCAACTGGTGCTCAAAAAGATAGCCCCGGTCTTTGCGGTAAGAAAAACTGCCGGAACGGAAGGTGGTGAGCGGGAAAAAAAGGTCGTTGGCCACGACTGCGAAAGTGACTGCGTTGAGCAGGTCTTGTCCCATGTCGTCGAGCAGAGCGGGGTCTTGCGGGGCGAGGCGGTCGCCGTCGGCGTGGCGGAGCATGGCTTCGCGGATGTGCGCTGCGCCGAGCAAGCCGCCCGATGCGCCGGTGATGAGCGCAGTCTGGCGCAAGAGTTTGCCCCCCGTGGCGATGTCGGCTTTTTGGAGCGTCTGCATGGTCCAGAGCGCGGAGCGGTGGCCGCCGCCGCTGACGCACACGAACACGAGTTTGGGGCGCGGGTTTGCGGCGCTGCGGTTTTTGGCGAGCCAATTCTCCAAAATCTCTGTGGTGGCTGCGCGGTCGCGGGCTATGTTTTGGGGCGTACAGATTTTTTCAAAAGCAGCGTAGTCGTACGCAGCACGGTTTTCTTTTTGGTAATCCAGCCCGTAGGCGCGGTTTCTATAGTTCAAAAAGCCCCAGCCCGTCAGCAAGTTCACCGCGAAAATCAGCGCCCAAAACACCAAAGTGCCCCATTGCCGAAACCAAAAACTGATGGCGCCGTAGAGCGACATCACGATGCTCGCCAGCAAGAACACGGTAGCCCCTGCGGGAATCCGCGCCCAAGCACTGTCCATGAACGCGCCCTGCGCCATGAGCAGCACGAGCGCAGCCACCTGCACCACCACGGCATTCCAGTGGTTTTGGCGGAACACTTGCTCCAGCACGCGCGGGTCATAGTGCGCCACGCTGCGCACAATGCGGGGGTGGCAGCGCTCGGTCAGGTAGGTGTCCACGCGCCAACGGGTCACCCCGATCTGGATTTCGCGCACGCTCGGAAGGCGTTGGCTGAAAAGCACGCGGCTGCCTGGGCGGGGAGTCCATTTGAGCGAAGCGATGTCCTTGTTGGTCAGGTGGAAATAGGCTGCCAGCACACTGGTAATGGCCGCCGTGCCGCAGAGAAGCCCTAGGATGTTCCAGCCGATTTCGGCGGTGGAAGTAAGTTCGTCGTGCCACTGAAACCAAATGCTGCAAGAGAGCCACACGGCCAAAAAGCCGAGCGGGACGAGGCTGTTGTTCAGGCAAAATTTGGTGAACGGCGCGCCCAGCGTTGCCAAAAAAGGAAAGCGGTTGGAGCAGAGCAGGTAAGTAGTCAGGTGCCAAATCATCACCAGCCCGCCAAAAGTCAGCCCAGTGAGGAAAAAACTCCAAAAGTTGACTTGACCGTGGTATTCGGGCGTGAGCATCAGGTAGTGCATCCCGAAAAAACGCCCCATCAGCCCGGTGCTGAACGCCGCCAAAATCACCCAGATGAGCAGCAGCACAAAGTGGTTGCGCAAGTGCAGCACCAGCAGGCGTATGGGGAAGGAGTAGTAAATCTGGCGGAAAGTGGTCATGGCTTTTTAGTAACAAGTGGCAAGTGGGCAAGTTTCAAGTGGCGAGTGGCAGTCAAGTGGTGCGTTGTTCGGAGAACGCCGGAATGTTGGAAAACGTTTGCCACCCTATACAAACCGCCCCATCCCGATGAATCGGGATGGGGCGGTGGCTTATATGATTCTGAGCACGAAGTTGCACTCATTCCTTCGGCTGAAGGTTTGCTGGCTTATTTCCCTCTTTTTTTTGCCTTTCCTTCATTTGTTGCACCACTTGCTCCTTCATATCTCGCATCAGTCGCTGCTGCTCGGGCGTAGGCGCTGGCTTTGCGCCACTACCGGTCATGCCAGCCGAGCCAACGGTTGTCTGAGTGCCTGGTGCTTGGATCGTACTGGTACCCGTCTGCCCATTGCCAGCGGGCCGCGGCATTTGAAGCAGTTGCCCTGGCTGTTGAGGTTTTTGGCCTATGGTGGGCGGCACCGTCATGCCCGGCGGAAAACGGTTTTCCCGAATTTGAAAATTGATGCCGTCCTTGCTGCTTTTGTTGCTGTGCTCGCCCAAAATGGGCGCAAGCGTGAGGCCCACGAGGCAAGTCAGTTTGATGAGGATATTCATCGAAGGCCCAGAAGTGTCTTTGAACGGATCGCCCACCGTGTCGCCCGTCACGGCAGCCTTGTGCGGGTCAGAGCCTTTGTAGTACATCTGGCCATTGATTTCCACCCCTTTTTCAAAGGATTTCTT
>JBJXFT010000265.1:0-19259 GCA_046155725.1 Saprospiraceae bacterium | reverse complement strand
GACGGAAAAGCGCTCGCCAAACCTACTGGCGGCGCGGGCGGCTACATTTTCCAATGGGAAAGCGGCGAGAGCAGCAACTCCGCCTCGCGCCTCGCACCCGGCAACCCGAAGGTGACGGTGACCGATGCGAATGGCTGCACGAGCGTGGGTTCGGTCGCCATTTCGGAAAACATACTCGGCCTCGTGGTGAGTATTTCGGAGAAAAACAGCATCAAGTGCGGCGGCTTGGACAAGGCCTCTTTGCAGGTAAATATCTCTGGCGGGAAACGGCCGTTCTCTTTGGCCTGGAACAGCCCTGCGCTCAGCGGCGAATCTCCCGACGGCCTCGTGGCGGGCGAATACGCGGTGACGGTGACGGACACAAAAGGCACCACCCAGACCGCCCAAATCACGGTGAAATCCCCAGAGCCGATGGTGGTGGAATTGACTCAAAACATCGGCGCCAGCACCGCCACCAGCACCGACGGCAAAGCCAAAATCTCGGTGAAGGGCGGCACCGCTCCTTACAAAATCGCTTGGGACACCAAACAAAGCGGCCTCAGCGCCCCAAAACTCACCTCCGGCAAACACAGCGTGACGGCCACCGATGCCATGGGCTGCGCCCAAACCATTGATTTTGAAACAGGCCGCCGTGCCATGCCCGAACTCACCCGTGCTATCGAACAAGGCCAAACCATCCCGATTCGCTTGCTGACGTTTGCCACCGACAGTGCGAGCATTCGGCCAGTGGTGTACACTTACTTGGACGAACTGTACGAATTTTTGGTGGAAAACCCGACCGTGACCATCGAGGTGGCGGGCCACACGAACAACCAGCCGAAAGACGATTTTGCCGACTATCTCAGCACGGCGCGCGCCAGCGCGGTGGCAAATTACCTGACCGGAAAAGGCATTGACAACAAACGGGTGCAGCACAAGGGCTATGGCAAACGCCAACCGCTCGTGCCAAACACCACGCCCGAAGGCCGAAAGACCAACCAGCGCGTGGAGATTCGGATTTTGACGGCAAAGTGAAGGGGGCGAGTACCCAAACAAAATTAAACACGAAGGAACTAAGGGACACTAAGGGTTTGGTTTTCAAAGTAAAACCCCTCTCCACCCCTATTAGTCTTAGTGCCTCTTAGTTCCTTAGTGTTTTCCCTATCCTTATTAGTGGTGTCCTCGCTTCCATCTTTCCCGCAGCATTTTTTCCAAACCGTTCAAATCTTCCGAGACCCGAAAGCGCAAGACCAACACGGCAAAAATCAAGGCAAAAAAACCAGCGCGCAGGAAAAGATCGAGCAAATCAAGGCCCGAAATCGGGATGAGGTTGGCGAAGAAAAATGCCGCGAGCGCAAGGCCAATGGCTTTCACAGTATTGAGAGTGAAGGGGAACAGCCCGAACTTGAGCCACACCAACCAAAGGCTCACGGCATTGTAGCCCGTGATGCTGAGCAGCGTCGCCAATGCTGCACCGCTTATTCCGAGCATTGGAATCAGCCAGATATTGAGCGCAATATTCGTCACCGCCAATATCCCCAGCGAAAGCAGCGAGTAGCGGTAATACTGGGAATAGTACACCATGTAGTTGTTCAGCCCAGTGCCCATTTCCACCACCCTGGAAAGGCCGACGAACAAGAAAACCCATTTCCCGGCAGCCAGTTCGTCCCCATTTGGCAGCAGCCCAAACAGACTGTCAATCGAAATCCAGATGCCGCCAAACAGCAACAAGCCCGCCACCAGCAGATTGATGGACACGCTTTTGTAAAGTTTCTCCAGCTCTGGGCGGTTGTCGTCTGCCAGGTATTTTGCCACCGACGATGCGCTCGCGGCGTACAAACTTTTTATCGGCACCTCGATGATGGCCGCCAAATAAGCAGCAATGGCATACACCCCCGCCGCCTTCACCGCGCTGAGCGAACCCACCATGAAAACATCCGCCTTGGCCGCCACCAGCAGCGCAAAACCGCCGAACGCGCCGAAGCCAATGAACTGCAACATCTCGCGGCGCAAGGCCGGAGTGACAAAAGCCCAGTTGGGCCGCCAATGCCATTCGCCGATGCTGCGCAGGTAAATCACCAGCCCCATCGTCACGCACAAAGCATGGAGCAGCAAGCCCCATATCGCCATTTGCAAAGAAATCCATTCCTGCCAAACGGCAATGAGCAGCAAGGGCAAAGCAAGTTTTTGAGAAAAATCGAGGAGCAGCGAAGGCACCACGATGCGCTTGAAATTGGCGGAATACACCGCCAGCACACTGCTCGTCACATAGCAAAAAGCGAGCGGGAAACCCATCCACAAATATTCGCGGAGCAGGGGCGACTTGCTTTCCAAGGCTGCCGAAAGCGGTGCCCAAAACACCCACGCTACCAGCCCGCAAAGCATACAGCCGACCAAGCACAAGCCCAGAAGCAAGGGCAAAAAACCGTTGTGGCCCAAAGACTTGTTTTGAAAACGGGGGAAGAAGCGGATCGCCACGGTGTTCGCCCCAAGCGTCAAAATCGGCAAGCCGACCATGCCCATCGAGAGCAGCACCTGCGCCAAACCATACGCTTCCAGCGCATGGGGATAAACAAATAAGACACTAATCGCGCCCACGACCAGCCCTACCAGATTAACGGCACTGTGCTTCAAACTTTGCCTGCGGATGACACCCATTTTGAACGATGAACTATGAACGATGAACTATAAACGATTCGTGGTGCATGGCAAAGTTCATCGTTCTTCGTTCATCGTTAGTTAGCCTTGTTTCTCGCGGACGTAGATTTCCTGGTCGTTGTATTTTGAAGGGCATTTGAGCAGCATATCGGAAGCCGCGAAAACCTCGCCCTTCATTTGGCCGGTGAGCACGATGGATTCGGAACGTTCAAAATCCTGTGGCTTAGCGGCGCGGAGTTCCACGCGGCGCATTTCGCCCGCTTCGTCTTTGAGGTAGAAAGCCAAGAAGTTCGGGTCTTTTTCGGGGTCGTACTCCACGGGGCGTTCTTTCACGAGTTGACCCACGAGTTTCACCTTGTCTTCCGCTTTGGAGGCTTGGGCAAAGTTGGCGTAAGTGGTCACGTCTTTGCTGGCCGAAATCAGGATGCCAATGGCGACAGCCACAACGATGATGGCGAGGAGGTGAGCGTTTTTCATGTTCTTGTGTGTGTTTTGTAAAAAGCCCTACAAAGGTAGGGGCGAATGATTCGATTTTTCAGGATTAAGCCCGATTGGTTCGATTGACACCCAAGCAGTTGACAGGCCGTTTTGTTCAAACCTGCTTTGCGTTGGCTGTAAGAGCGAGGTCTTATAGTCAACGCAAAGTGGTTTTGAAAAACGAACTGCGCTCAAGCGTTGAGCCCCAATCGAATCATTCGGGCTTAATCCTGAAAAATCGAATCATTCAACGGGTTCTGGCTTGAAAAAACTAAAAATCGTTTTGCCGTAATTGCGCACGTCGGAGAGATTGGGGTGGTTCGTGAAATCGTGGTGCGGGTTGTGTTCCAGCACAAAAATGCCATCGGGGAGCAGCAGGTTTTTCTCCAAAATCAAGTTGGGCAAAGTATCAATAGTAGGCAGCGTGTAGGGCGGCCCGGCAAAAATATAGTCCCATTGACCCGTAGCATTTTGGACGAAGCGGAACACGTCCATTTGGAATATTTTGAGTTGGGCTTCGATGCCGAGTTTCTGCGCGGTTTGGCGCACAAAACGCACCGCATTGGGGAAATTGTCCACATACGTCACGTCCTCGCAGCCCCGCGAAATGAACTCGTAGGAATGGCTGCCCGTGCCGCCAAAAAGGTCGAGCACACGCGAGGTTTCAAAATCCAGCACATTGTTCAGGATATTGAAAAGCGCCTCTTTGGCTTGGTCCATGGTGGGGCGGGTCGGCCATTTGTCGGCGGGCGGGTCGAAGCGGCGCCCCCTGAATTTTCCTCCAATAATTCTCATTTTCAAAGGGTTGAAATGTCAAACCAATAATGTGCAGGCAGGCTTTTGACTTCTTCGGGAAGTTGAAAACCGTTGGGCAAAGGCGGGAAGCGCATCGGGCGCACATAGCGGCAAAGCAGTTTGAACAAGTCGGAATCTTCCAACAAGGTGCCGCTCAAGGTCAAGGGTATTTCGAGCGGGTTGAGGTCAAATTGTTTGTAGGCCAGCAGCACGAAATAGAGCAGGTCGTTGGGCTTTGCAAAATCGAACGCATTGAAGAACACCAGATTTTGCCGTTCGAACACAGCGATTTGCACCTTCTGGCCGCGCAGGTTGGCGAACACCGCATAGCCCTCCGCAGGGGCCAAGTGGCCGAACGCCCGCAAGAGCGGAGCGGCCAAGTGGCCAAGGTTTTCGATGGGGAAATATTGCCCGCACAAACGCATCAAGTCCGGCTCTGCGGCCCACACGAGATAGCAGTCGAACGCTTCCAATTTCTCAAACCCGTAAGTCCGTTCGTTCGTGCTGCGCAAAAGCAGTTTGAAGTATTGGCCCAAGCGCGTTGGGTCGAAAAGGCGGTGCGGAACGAGCGTGGAAGCCGGGCAAGAGAGCGCGCAAGTTTTCGAGGCAAACGGCAAATCCAAGAGCCGCTCCGAGCCAAAGACCATGCGCAAATCGGATTCTACTGTGTGAAAATCCTGGTCTGTGCCGGCGGAGAATTGCCAAGATTTCAAAGCCAAGATTTTGCCAGCGGGGCCCTTCGCCAAAAGCGAAACGCCGTCGGTGCCAACCACCATGCGCAATGCACTGGAGGCCGCCATTTGAGGGTTCAACAATTCAGATTGGAAGGAAAAAACGGGCATCAAAAAAGTAGGCCGGAAACCCGAAACCAGTGGCAAAGATGCGCAACGGTTTCAAATTTCCGGCCTTTGTTGGCAAGATGAATCTCGTAAGGGCATTCCGGGAGTCTCTTTGAACGGAATGCTTTCCTGAGGCATACGATTAATTTTTCGCTGCAACAGCGATAGGCGCCGAGGCCGCCGCCGCTTCGCCGATGCGGCAAGAGCCGTTGTAGCGCGCGCCCTCGTCCACCACCATCGTTTTGGCCGAGATGTTGCCTTCTATCACGGCAGAGTCCATGAGGTGCAGGGCTTCTTTGACTTGGATGTCGCCTTTGATTTTGCCCCTGATGGCCGCGTCGCGGGCGATAATATTGCCCTGCACATAGCTGCCGTCGCCCATCACGAAACGTTTGTCCACCTTCACTTCGCCGTGGATAGCGCCGTCGAGGCGGACGTTTTCGCCGCAGGCAAATTTGCCTTCGATGGTAGTGCCTTTGGCGATGACGGTGGTAGCCGCTCCTTCTTTGTCACTCAAGGAAGCGATGGCTGAAGTGCTTGGCTTTGTGTCTTTTGTGCTTGACCCGAACATGGTGATTGATGATTGATGATTGAAAATTGATGATTGGATTGTGCAAGATTATTGAAACCAAAGGTGCTGACGCATTACAAAGAATCGTGCCAAATATCAGGCGAGGGGCGCGGTGAGGGAGCGCCCCTCACCGCGCTCCCCCATTAATATCCTACTTTTGCCGCCAGATTATGCCCACCATTCTCGCCATCGAATCTTCTTGCGACGACACCTCGGCTGCCGTGGTGCGCGACGGCACGGTGCTGTCGAACTGCGTAGCCAACCAAGACGCGCACCGACTCTACGGCGGCGTGGTGCCGGAAGTGGCCTCGCGGGCGCACCAGGCCAACATTATCCCGGTGGTAGACCTCGCGCTGAAAAAAGCGGGCGTGGCAAAAACCGCCATTCAGGCCGTGGCCTTCACGCGAGGGCCGGGGCTGCTGGGTTCGCTGCTGGTGGGCACCTCGTTCGCCAAGGCATTTGCGCTGAGCTACGGTCTTCCGCTCATTGAGGTGAACCACATGCAGGCGCACGTGCTGGCGCATTTTGCAGAAGACCCAAAGCCAATTTTCCCATTTTTGTGCCTCACGGTGAGCGGTGGCCATACGCAAATCGTGCTGGTGCGCGATTTCCTCAAGATGGAGATTCTGGGCCAAACGCTCGACGACGCAGCGGGCGAGGCGTTCGACAAATCGGGCAAACTCCTCGGGCTTGGCTATCCCGCCGGGCCGCTCATTGACAAATTTGCCCGCGAGGGCAATGCCCGTTTCTCTTTCCCCGAACCTGCCGTGCCGGGTTTGAATTTTAGTTTCAGTGGGCTGAAAACGAGCATCCTGTATTTCCTGAAAAAAGAAACAGCCGCCAACGCAAACTTCATCGAGGAGAATTTGGCCGACATCTGTGCCTCCATTCAGGAGCGCATCGTGACCATTCTTTTGAAAAAACTGCGCAAGGCGGCGCGGCAAACCGGGATAGACGAAATCGCCATTGCAGGGGGTGTGAGCGCAAATTCTGGCCTTCGCAATGCGCTCGAAGCGTGGGGCGAAAAGGAGGGCTGGAACACCTATATCCCGGCTTTCGAGTATTGCACGGACAATGCGGGGATGATCGGCGTGACGGCGCACTACAAGTTTTTGGCGGGCGAATTTTGTGGGCAGGATGCTGTGCCGTTTGCGCGGTGATGCGGAATGTGGAATTGTGTAATGTGGAATGCGGGTGACACAGTTTTCTGAACGCCCCCTTCTTTGGACACGCGCCGCAACCCGAAGAAGAATCCTTACCGCGATCTGGGCTGCCCCGTGTTAACAATTGCAAAAACGGCCTTCGCCCGTGCCTCGCCTGCGGATATTTGCGCGTCTGAACGCCTATTATTTTTCATTCCAAAACAGTTCAAAAATCTCTTTCTCGGATGAATCGCATTCTCCTCCTCTCCCTTTTTTCAATCCTATCGTTCCCAACGCTTTTTGCCAATGGCGGCGGGCCGGGCTACAAAATCCGCGTCAAGCTCGAAAATTACGCCGCCAACGAGCTCGTCATCGGCTTCCACTACGGCGAAAAACAGTACATCAAAGCAACGGTTATGCGCGACCTTAATGGTGTTTTCACCTTCGAGGCCGACACGCTTTTCCCGGCAGGCGTGTACCTTTTGGTGCTGAAGCCCGACAACAATTTTATCCAAATCCTGCTGTCGGACACAAACCAAGAATTCACGGTGACGACCGATGTAAAAGACCCTGTGACCAAAATGAAGGCGAAAGGCTCGCAGGACAACGAGGTGTTTTACGAATACCTGCGCTACCTGAACAAACAGCGCCCAGATGCCGACACGCTCCGCGCCCAATTGGGCCGAGTGAAAGGCAATGTGGCCGACTCCACGCGCATCGCGGGCAAAATCAACGACATTGACAAAGCGGTGCGCAAAGCCCAGCAAGAACTCATCGCAAAATACCCCAGCACCATGGCCGCCAAAATCGTGAAGGCCGCCATTGACCCCGAGGCTCCCGATTTCAAAGGTGACGAAAAAGAGGTGGCTCGCAAGAAATACGGCTGGATGCGCGAGCACTTTTTTGACAACATAGACATCGCCGACCCGGCCATGCTCCGCAGCCCGGTCTTGCACAACAAGATCGAGTACTTCATCACCAAACTCACGCCCCAACACCCTGACACGGTGAATGCCGCGCTCGATTTCGTGTTCAAGAAAATGATGGGCAAACCCAACAGCGAGAACTACAAATACTACCTCATCCACTTCCTGAACTACTATGCCAAGTCGAACATCGTGGGCTTCGATGCCTGCTATGTGCACATCGCCAACGAATACTACTGCAAGGGCCAAACCCCCTGGACCAAGAAAGAAGACCTCGAAAAGATATGCGACAACGCCCGCCGCTTGGAGCCGATCCTCATTGGAAAAATAGCCCCAAACATCACGGTGATGGACCGCAACGATAAGCCCCACGCGCTCTGGGACGTAGATGCTGATTACACAGTGCTGTTTTTCTGGGCCACGGACTGTGGGCATTGCAAAAAAGCCGCGCCGCACATTTTGGAGTTTGCCAAAAACTACAAGGACCGTGGGGTGAAAGTGTTCGCCGTTTGCACCGGAGTGGTGACCACCAAAGAAGAATCAAACACCCCCGAAAAAGTGCGCGACGCATGCTGGAAGGGGCTGGAAGAAAAAGAATTCAACGACGAGCTGTTTTTCAACACCTACGACCCCTACATCCGCAGCCGCTACAAAATGGTGTACGACGTGCAGACCACGCCGCAGATTTTCATCCTCGACCGCAACCACGAAATCCTGATGAAGCGCATCGGGGGTGAACAACTCAGCGAGGTGATGGAACAGGTGATGAGGTTCCAGGAAGAAAAGAAGAAAGGGAAGTAGCAATAGGCAGTAGCAGCAGCAGTTGGCAGGCCGTCTCTCTCGTTATGTTTTTCCAAAAATTGTTTGGAAAACAGCCCGTTCCTTTTCTACTTTTGCACCTCGATTTTTGAAAAACAAGTTTGCAACAAATTTTCAGCAAAATAGCGTCATGAAAAAAGGTATCCATCCCGCCAACTATCGCGTGGTTGTGTTCAAGGACATTTCCACAGACGATACATTCCTCGGCAAATCCTGCGCGAACACCAAAGACACCGCGACTTGGGAAGACGGCAAAGAGTATCCGCTCGTGAAAATGGAGATTTCGTCTTACAGCCACCCATTCTTCACCGGCCAGATGAAACTCGTGGACACGGCTGGCCGTATTGACAAGTTCAACAAGCGCTTCTCGAAGTTCTCGAAGTAATTTCCGTACCGAACGGTTTTTAAAAGTCCCGATAGGCATTCGTGCGTGTTGGGACTTTTTTGTTTCCTAAACCTTCATTTGCTTCATGCCTGCGCCTGCGGGTCTCAAAGAGCCCGCAGGCGCAGGCATGAAGCAAATGAAGGTTATCCTGTTGGTTGAAAGATGTAAGTTTGCCCTGCATTTCTCAGTAGGGATTGCAGCACTCAACAAAATCTGTAAATCCGTTTGGTCAGGCAGCCCCCATGTTGGCTTTTAAAAAAAGCCAACATGGGGGCTGACTGACCAAACGGATTCCCCTAACATGAACATCATCCTCTTCGACACCGACGCGCGCAACCACCTCCTGCCCCTCACGGCCACCCGCCCGATGGGCGAATTGCGCGTGGGAATCCTGACCCTTCGGGAAAAATGGGAGCGCCGCTTGCGCGGCACGGCCTCCTACATCACGCAGGAATATTTGCAGGAAAAGTACCCGATTCGCATCGAGGACGAAAACCTTATCATCAACGGCGGAATGCTGCCCACTGCCGCGCTGTGCCGCCAAATTGAATCGCTCGGCCTCAACGAAGCCCTGCTTGCCGATGGCGAACTCATTGCCGCGAGGCTCAACGAAGCCCAGTTCGAGTCGCTCATTGGGGAGGAGGAAGTGGAAGAATTGCAAGGCCAAGAACTCGGCCCCGGCATCCCGCTTGTCCAGATCAATCATCTGTGGCAACTCACCCAGCTGAATGCGGAGGCCCTTATTGAAGATTTTGCGCTGCTCACGGCAAGCCGAACCTCCAAACCTGTTTCCGACACCAACCGCCTCATCGGCCCATCTGAAAACCTCTTCCTCGAAGCAGACGTGAAGATGGAATGCTGTATCCTCAACCTTTCAGACGGCCCCATCTATATCGGCGCAAACACCGAGGTGATGGAAGGCTCGATGTTGCGCGGGCCCATCGCCATTGGCCCGGATTCAATCGTGAAGATGGGCGCGAAGATTTACGGTCCCAGCACATTCGGCCCCGGTTGCCGGGTGGGCGGTGAAGTGGCGCGCTCGATTTTTTTCGCAAACTCCAACAAGGCGCACGACGGCTACCTCGGCGATTCCGTCTTGGGCGAATGGTGCAACCTCGGCGCGGACACCAACAACTCGAACCTCAAGAACAACTATTCCGAAGTAAAACTATGGGACTACGAGACGGAGCGTTTTGAAAAAACAGGGCAGCAATTCGTGGGCCTCATCATGGGCGACCACTCCAAATGCGCTATCAACACGATGTTCAACACGGGCACGGTGGTGGGGGCTTTTGCCAATGTTTTTGGCGCGGGTTTTCCCCGCAACTTCGTCCCCGACTTTTCGTGGGGCGGGGCGGATGGCTACCGTACCTACAAATTTGCCGAAGCCTGCGAAACTGCCTCCATCGTGATGGCGCGTCGCGGGCTGACATTCACCGAGCTCGAAAAGGCTATCCTTTACCACGTTTACGACCGCACGGCGCGGTTTCGGACTTGGGAAAAATAAATACCCTCGACATGAGCAAAAACCAAGACTACGACAAAATCCTGCGGGAAAACATCGAAGCGGTCATCCCTGCAATTTTGGACAAGATATGCGGCCTTCGCCCAGACAAACTGACCGATATGCCAGTCAATTTGCCTCGCACCCGCGAAAGCCGCCCTGATTTTGTCAAAAAGGCGGAGAACGAGGGAGCAGAGGGTAATTACCTTATCCACTTTGAATTCCAAACGGGCAATGACAGGCGGATGGAATATCGAATGCTGGACTATTGTACGCTCCTTGTTTGCTTGTACGAATTGCCTGTCAAACAGTTTGTCATCTTTGTTGGCAAGGGAAAGCCGAACATGAAAACGTCTATCGAACATCCCCATTTGAAGTTTCAATATACACTGATCAACCTTGCAGACATTGATTACGAAACGTTTATTCACTCTGACAAGCCCGAAGAAATCATCTTGGCGGTACTCAGCAATTTCAAAGGCAGAGACAGTGCTGCAGTCATCCAAGATATTTTGGACAACCTGCACCAGCACGTCAAAAACAGCCGAACTTTGCGCAAGCACTTGATTCAACTGGAAATTCTTTCAACCCTCCGCGACCTTCAACCACAAACTGTAAAACAAATAGAAGCCATGCCACTCACTTATGACATCACCGCAGACATCCGCTACCAGCAAGGGCTAGAACAAGGCATCGAACAGGGGCTCGAACAGGGGCTCGAACGAGGCGTTTCAGATGCTACCCGCCAAATGGTGGAGCGGCTTTTGGAAAAGGGTGTGCTTTCTCTGAAAGACATTGCCGAGGTAGCCAGTGTTTCCATTGATTACGTCATCAAGGTTCAAAACGAACTGATGGAAAAGGAGGCCAAGCGATAATCCCTCTCACCTTCGCGCTCCCAAGCCCTCGGTACCAAAACTTGGCGGGCAGGAGGCCACGGCAAATAAAAATGACGAAGTACGATCAGCGCGGCGTTTCTGCCTCCAAAGAAGAAGTTCACGCGGCCATCCAGCACCTGGACAAAGGCTTGTATCCCAATGCTTTTTGCAAGATTCTGCCCGACTTGGCCGCTGGGAGCGCTAAGCATTGCAACCTCCTCCACGCCGACACGGCTGGCACAAAAACCAGCCTTGCCTATCTTTATTGGCGCGAAACCGGCGACCTCTCCGTATGGCCTGGCGTGGCCCAAGATGCCATCGTGATGAACCTCGACGACATGGCTTGCGCAGGCTGCACCAACGACATTATACTCAGCAGCACCATCGGGCGCAACAAGGGTTTGATTCCTGCCGAGGTCATCGCTGCTGTCATTCGCGGCACTTCTGATTTTGTGGAAAAAATGCGCTCGCACGGCGTGAGCCTTTACCTCGCTGGGGGCGAAACCGCCGATGTGGGAGATATTGTGCGCACGATTGACGTAGGTTTCACAGCCTTTGCACGGATGAAACGCAGCGATGTGCTCGTGCCCAGCATTCGCTCCGGCGATGTCATAGTTGGCCTCGCTTCGTTCGGTCAGGCCACTTACGAAACCGAGTACAACGGAGGCATGGGCAGCAACGGCCTCACCGCCGCCCGCCACGACGTGCTGTCAAAAATCTATGCAGAAAAATACCCTGAAAGTTTTGACCCGCGCTTGCCGAGCGAGGTGGTGTACACAGGAAATCGGCTTTTGACAGAAAAAATCCCGGTGGGAAATCACGAAACCAGCGTCGGAAAACTCATTCTGTCGCCCACGCGAACCTATTTGCCCGTCTTGCAGGAAATACTCCAAACCCATCGCAAAAAAATCCACGGCCTTATCCACGTCACAGGCGGTGGGCAAACAAAAGTGCTGAAATTTGGGAAAGACGTGCACATCGTGAAGGACAATCTATTTGAGTTGCCGCCGCTTTTCCGGCTGATTCAGGAAAGCAGCGGAACGCCGTGGCGCGAGATGTATCAGGTGTTCAACATGGGGCATCGCATGGAAATTTATTTGCCTGCCCGCCATGCTGACACAGTGATGGCAATCGCTGAAAAATATGGCATTGAAGCCCGCGTTATTGGGCGCGTCCGTCGGGTCATGGGCGAGAAAGTGACCGTGAAAAGCCCGTTCGGAAAATTTGAATATTAGATGGGGCGAAATTGATTTTGCCTCAAAAAAAGCATCGGCGAATTTCAATTCGCCATCGCACAAATCAGTCTGATAAAATGAGAAAACTATTTACCCTCGCACTCCTCGGCATCGTTTTTCACGCTTGCCAAACCGACCCCGTTCCTGCGCTCCAACAAAAACTTGTTGAACTCGACAAAGCCATGGGCGGCGCAGCCGTTACCGACAAATCGAAGGCCGATCAATTCATCAAAACCTCCGAGCAATTGGCGGAGCATCTGGAAAAAACCAACCCAGACCAGTACGTGGATGTGCTTTTGAAAGCCGCTGGCCTTGCCAAAACCGTCGAGCAGCCACAAAAGGCCATCGAACTTTACGCCAAAATATCGGATGGTTTGCCCCAGCACAAGAAAGCCCCCACGGCGCTTTTCATGATTGGCTTTGTGCAAGAAGAAGACCTCGGCGACCTTGCCAAGGCCAAAGCGACCTACGAGTTGTTCCTCCAAAAATACCCAAACGACCCAGACTTTGCCGACGACGCGCAGAATGCGATCAAGATGCTCGGCAAGTCGCCCGAGGAGATTATTAAGGAGTTTGAAAAACAGGCTGGGCAGAATCAGTGATAAATTTTCTGTGAAGCGGCGACTCTCATTCACCGCTTCACAGAAAATTTATCACTGCCCCCTAAACCATAACACTCACCGCAATACGGTCACATCGCCTTCTACCTTCACTGTGTCTCCGTTTTTCAGCAACAACACGGCCTGCCATACAAACACCGCTGGGTCGAATATCTTGCCGTTTTGGGTTCCATTCCAGCCTGATTCAGGAGCGTTGGGCGGGAATTTCTTTCGGGCAAAAACCAAATTCCCCCATCGGTCATAAATTTCAAGCAGTTGAATTTCAGCGACCCGATTTGGGTCGGCGAATAAAGTGAACCAGCCGTTCATATCCACCGACAAGGGGCATATCACATTGGGCGCATACCATCCACCAACTGGGTTTTCTACCAAAACCCAAACCGAATCTTCTAACAGACAACCGTTCAAGTCTTGAATTTCGATGGAATACAGCGTGTTTTCCAAAGGCTGAACCGTAATGTCTAGATTGGTCTCGGTATTCATCACGCCTGTGGAATCGAGCCAAGTGATGACGGCTGGCAGGGCGTTGGTTTGTGCCTGTAGTTCGGCTGATTCACCGGCCACAATCGTCTGGTCCTCGCCGAGTTCGAGCCACACTGGAGGCAGGTCGCCGATTTGGAACTCCTTGATTTCGCAATTTTCGGTCACGGAGTAAGTCCCCGACTGGCAGTAATCCACGCCGTTGAAGGTCAGGCAAGTTTGGGCGCATGTCAATGTCCCCACTAAACCAAGTTGCACGGTCGGCAAAGAGAGGTCCTGCCCGATTTGGAACTCCTTGATTTCGCAATTTTCGGTCACGGAGTAAGTCCCCGGCTGGCAGTATTCCACCCCATTGAAGGTCAGGCAAGTTTGGGCACATGTCAAGGTTCCCACCAGACCAAGTGGAACAAGCTGCGGTTGATTCACCTCTACTATTGTGGCAACGATGCTCATGCAGCCGTTTGTGGGGTCAATAGCAGTCACCGAGTATGTGGTCGTCACGAGCGGGGTCACGGTCACTTCTTGCGTCGTGTCGCCCGTGCTCCACAGGTAGTTTAAACTTGAAGGGGAGGGAGGGGCAGTTTGCAAGGTGACGCTTTCGCCTGCGCAAACAGGCGGCACAGGGATTATCGGACACCAGGGCGGTGAGAAATCCCCCAAAATAACAAAAAGGTTGTTGCCACAACCACCAGGGATTGGCACGGAATATTGGCCTGGCTGTGTGTAAGTATTTCCCATAAAATTGATTTCCGGTTGGTCGCAAGCCAGCAACCCAACCACGCCCAAATCGGTGTCCACCGAAGGAATGACATTTACAGTCACCTGGTCGAATGCCAAACAGCCGTTTGCAAGATTCTGGGCAGTGACGACGTAAGTCGTTGTCGCTGTCGGGGAAACTTCGATTTGTGTTCCGATGGCGCTGTTGCTCCATAGATATTCCACGCTCGGTAAAATCGGGCTGACGGCGAGCGTGGCTGCTTGCCCTGCACATATTTCCTGCTGCTGGCCCAACTCTACAACGGGCGGAAAAATGTCCTTGTCAATCACGAACTGGTGTTCCCCGCAGCCATTCGCGGCAGGCACGGTGTAATTGCCCGGCTGGGTATAGGTATTTCCCATAAACGATATCGAAGTCACGTCGCAAGTCAAAGCCCCGACGGTGCCGTGGTTGGTCACCACATAAGGTTTCACGTTGATTTGCACATTAATTATGGAATCACAACCTTGATACGAGGTTGCCACTATCGAGTAAACGCCACCGGAGCACAATTCTTCGCCAGCGACCCACAGACATTCACCCTCGCAGATAGTATGCTGACCGAGGTTGGTAATGGTTGTAGGCTGCACCTGCACGGTCACTGAGGCCGTATTAGAGCAGCCGTTGGAAGGGTTTGTCACGGTGACGGAGTAGGAGGAAGTGGCAATTGCCTCAACAGTGATTTGCTGCCCCAGCATGTTGTTGCTCCAATTGTATTGGAAAAAAGGCGGATTGCCGCTTGCCGTGAGGGTCACTTCTGTGTATTGGCAAACCTTTGGCACAGGCGGAATTATAACTGATGGGGTATTGAAATCAGCCGTCACAAATGAGTTGTCACTACTTGTGCAGCCATTTGCAGTATTCGTCACCAAAATCGTGTAAAAGCCAGGTGTCGAAACTGTCACGGTTGGCAGGAACTGGTTAAGCGGAGTAATTCCCGGACCAGACCAAATGCAAGTGAAATTTGGCCCGCTGGAGGAGCCGCTGCCCAAAAGGATGGAGGGATTGATGCAAGTTAAAACGCCTCCTGGCCCGGCATCGGCAGTCGGTATCGCCCAATTGGCTGTCACCACCATTTTTTTTGTCAAACAGTTTGTCTGATCCACAACGTAAGTGCCCGGCGAACAATACGTTTGGCCGTTGTAGAAACAACAAGGCTGCACACAATTCAATTCGCAATAAATTATCTCCACTTTGTGGCGCACCGTCACGTCTTTTGGCAGGAACCCGGGAATGCAGCGAGGGCAGCAATCGCAATAAATATTGCTGTCTTTTGGTGTCAGGTCAATAATTTCCCAGTAAGCCGAGACTGTGCCATTCAAAACCGTGTCAATTCCCAAAAGGCTCGAATCAACCTGCACTGTGATGGTGAGCACGTTGATGCTATCGCTCAAAAAGTTCATAAAAGGCGGAATCGTCCAGTGTAGCACTGCCGAGTCGGGCTTAATGCTATCAGGGAGCGGGCAGCAATAGTACCCGTTGCCTCCAACCGCTGGGCATGGCGTACTCGTGCAAGAGCCCGGCACCAGAGTGTATTGCACGATATCGGCGGGGCAAAGGTCGCCTGGCCCGTCCACATAAGCGTCTGTGCAGTTGCAAATGGGTTGACCGGGGGAGGCCGTGCCAATGCCGTCAACGACGTGTACCTGGAATTTGCAATCGGCATTGTTCAGGCCCTCCACCGCGAGGTAATAGATTTCACCTGGCATGAGGCCACCAGCGGTGAGTTGCGCTACGCTGCCATCTTGGGCGGAGACAAATGAGAGCAGGGTCATAGTGTCGCAATCACCAGAGAGCAAGAAAAAACCGAGCTCATTTCCTGTTTGGCAGTCAAAAACTGGAAAATCAATTGTGATGGAATCATCGCAGGGGGTAATGCGGAGCCAGCCGTTGTTATCAAATCCGGGAATCGGGTTATTGGCAAACCCCGGTTGGTCGGGCGAGAGGCCTGCGGTTGAGCTGCAATAGCCTTCCAAATAACTGCCGCACAACAGCGGCGCCTGGTGGCAACTGTCGGCCAGCGGAGCGGGCAGGTTGAAATTAGTGCAGTCAGGCGGCAGGAAGCAGGGCGAATTCCCGCTTACGATTTGGGTGCAGCCGCCGGTAATTATTTCAAATAAATAGGGAGTGCCGCAAGCAATGGGCGCGGAGGTGAAATAGCCGGAGTTGTAGGAGCCTGAGCCACCCGTTACGACCGATTCGTTTGGATGTGTGACTTCAAAAGAGACCGTGTAAAACGGCCAACTTGGCGAGAAATCTTCAATCGTCGGCTGAGAGACAAGACATTGTTGCTGCCCATTGTTGCCCCCGCTGTTCAAAATTTCGGTGATGGTAAAATCGCAGGCATCCAGGCCAATGCCGTCCACGACGAGGTAGAATTGCTCATTAGGCGAATACCAAAAAGGCAAAGGGAATTGCCCGCTCTGTCCCTCGGGTACACTGATGCAATTGCCCAGCGAATAAAGTTGGTCGCAACCCGACCCTTGCATCAAGGCAAATTCCAGTCCCCGGTTGTTTTCGCAATTGCTCACTTCAAAACGGAG
Organism: Saprospiraceae bacterium; assembly: GCA_046155725.1. Classification (GTDB taxonomy): domain Bacteria; phylum Bacteroidota; class Bacteroidia; order Chitinophagales; family Saprospiraceae; genus M3007. Next base: position 2,654 of record JBJXFT010000265.1, on the reverse strand, counting down.
GTTCGACAAACCGTCGCAGGCGATGACGCGGTATAGGTTTGGGTTTTGCAAAGTAAAACAAAGCGGGCTGCCCCCCCAATCCGCCGTTTGCCACCAGCCGAAGCCGCCAAAACTGCAGCCGTTGTTGAAATGCACCAAATCGAGCGAGCCAGCGCAGTAGGCAGGGGCCTCTTCGCAAGGGACGTAAGCGTAAGAAGAGGCGGGACTTGAAATAAAAATCGGCGGGATAGGAGCGGTGCAGCACTTTGGGATGCATTCTTCGCACTCATCTTCGTCAATGCCTTGGCAGCTGTGGATATAATCCACTGACACCATGCCGTTCATCACGGGTTGGGTAAATTGAACCGTGATAGTGAAGGCATGAGGGTCGGGGCTGATGATCTGCGCCCCAAGCGGCAGGTTCCACTCGATGCCTAAACAATTGTCCACATAAAAATCCGTCCAACCATGAGAGCACCCGCCCGCCATACCGCCTGTACACGATGCCAGTTGGAGCATCAATGTGGCCGGGCCACAGGGGAGCGATTGGAATGTAATCATACCCGGCTGACCAACGCTGTTGGATATGGGCTGATTCGTGTCCAGCCCTTGAATATCAGTGACTTGAAACTCGCACTCATCGCCGAGAAAGCCATCAACTATCAGAATATATGGCTCGCCCGGCACCACATCTGCAGAAAGCACCAAGGGAATACCCGCACCGCCCGCGAAGCCTCCGTCGCAAGCAATTATCTGGCCGTCGCAGGAATCGGCCAGCGCGAGCTGCAAGCCATCGCCGGTATTGCAGTTAAAGGAGGTTACCTTCAGAGAAATTTGGTCCGCACAGGGGACGATTTGCAAAAATTGTGGATTGTGGAAACTGCTGGAGCAATTGAGAAAACCTGGTATCTCTGGGGCATTGAGATAACCGAAGTTGTTTCCTGTGTAATTGCTCAAAGCATAGCCGCAGATAAACTTGGCCTCTTCGCAAACATTGGCAGCCGGGAAGCTGCAACTTTGAGCGGAAGTGGGGGCTGCGGAGAGCGCAAGAAAACTGAGGGCAAGTAGAGAGTGCTTCATGGTAAGAAAGTTGGATAGGTGTGAGAGATACCTGCCTCCAATTTTTTCGCTGCTTGGTAGGCGGAAATATTTTCAGGGTATTCGATTAGGGCATCAGGGTTGTATTTCAAAACATTTCCTGTTAAAAAACAAGCAGGAAATAAACAAAAAGTCACGAGTGGGGTACTTTTGTCCAACCAAACTTTTTAATCATGGACAATACCTTACTTTTTTTGCTTGGCGGCATCTTGCTTATCGTCCTTGTTTTTTTGGCGTTGCGCCAACAATCCGCCAATGGCGCACAGTACCATGACAAAGCACAATTTGTGCCGCGAGAACTCCACGCCGCCATCACGGAAGAAGCCGAACGCCTGCGCTCCGAACTGGCTGCCAAAGAGCGGGAAATCCGCGACGCGCACGCCCAACTCGCCGCCCGCGAGCAGCAAGTTTTTCATTTGGAAGAAAATTTCCGAAACCAAAAAACCGAGGTGGAACAGTTGCAGGTCAAATTCAAAACCGAATTTGAAAACATTGCGAACCGATTGCTGGAGGAAAAATCCGTGCGGTTCACCGCGCAGAACGCACAGCAATTGCAGACGGTGCTGACTCCGCTGCGGGAAAAAATCAAGGAGTTTGAAGAAAACGTGGACCGCAAGTTCTTGGAAGAAACCCGCGAAAAATCCAGCCTCAAAAAAGAACTCGAACAACTCACCCAACTCAACCAGCAACTCAGCCAAGATGCCCACAACCTGACCTCCGCGCTGAAAGGACAAAGCAAAATGCAGGGCGATTGGGGCGAGATGCAACTCGAAACACTGCTCGAAAAATCGGGCCTCCAGAAAGGCATCCACTTCCTCGCCCAAGCCACGCTCCGCAACGATGACGGCGCGGCCAAACGCCCTGATTTCATCATTCAACTTCCTGAAAACAAGCAACTCGTAGTGGACTCAAAAGTATCGCTCACGGCCTTCGAGCGATACTTCAATGCCACAGACTCTGTGGAGCGCGACCAACATTTGAAAGCTCACATCACGAGCCTCCGCAGCCATGTGGACAACCTCAGCCGTACGAATTACCAGACACTTTACTCTATCAACACACCCGATTACCTGCTGCTTTTCGTCCCGCTCGACGGCGCGCTCACCGCAGCCTCGCAGGCCGACCCACGTCTGTTTACCGACGCGCTGGAACGTAACATCGTGCTCGTGAGCACCAGCAGTTTGCTCGCTACGCTGCGCACGGTAGCACATCTCTGGAAACAGGAAAAGCAGACAAAATCAGTGCTCGAAATAGCCCGGCAAAGCGGCTTGCTCTACGACAAATTTGTGGCGTTTGTGGAAGACCTCCGCACCATCGGCGCAAGGCTCGACAACGCCCGAACGGCCTACGACGATGCGATGCACAAGCTCACCACTGCATCCCGACCCGGCGACACGCTCATCGGGAAAGCCGAGAAAATCAAGGAGTTGGGAGCTCGGGCGACCAAGTCGCTGCCGCAAGATTTAATGATGAACGAGGAACTATGAACTATGAACGAGGAGCTATGAATACCAACGGCCTTGTGGACTTCCCACAAGGCCGTTGCTTTAACAGAATCCAATCCCAACTCAGCCCAC
>JBJXFT010000264.1:0-4286 GCA_046155725.1 Saprospiraceae bacterium | reverse complement strand
AGTCATCGGATGACTACTCGGAGGGCAACGAAAAAAAGATTCCCCTGTAAAAAACATGAACCACCTCGCCCTACCCTCTTTCGCGCCCAACGGCCACCTGCAAGGGGTCATCGAAATCCCGGCTGGCACCAACACCAAGTACGAGTACAACAAGCAATTGCTCCAATTCCAGCCCGATGTGCGGGACGGGAAAGTGCGCCAGGTGGATTTTATGTCGTACCCCCTCAACTATGGCTTCATACCCTCCACGCGCATGGACAAGGAGCGCGGCGGCGATGGCGACCCGCTTGACGTGCTGTTGCTGGCCGAGCACACGCCCACTGGCTCGGTGGTAGAGGTACAGCCCATCGGCCTGCTCTTGCTCAAAGACCTCGGCGAACTCGACCACAAGGTGCTGGCCATCCCTGTAGACCCTGCCAAACGGATTATCCGTGCGACCAACTGGGCAGAATTCCAGCGCGATTACAGTGCTATCCGCCACATCATCGAGCTCTTTTTTCTCTACTACGACGGCCTGGGCACCATGACCCTTCTGGGTTGGGCCGACGAAAAGGCCGCCATAGAGGAGGTTAAAAAATGGCAATTGGCCGAATGAGAGCAACCATTTTTGTGGCTTGGCGTTCTTCTGAATTCTGTTTTCGCACCTGACCTGCCATGACTTCTACTTTTACTCTTGCCCAAGCTTTGGAGCCTGCCGCAACAGCCGAATTGACTGGAACACAGCGCTTCGCTTTTTTCCGCAGCATCGAAGCGGCAGGTCGCGATTGGGACTTTGCAGCCCCGCCGCACGACATTTTCCTTCAACGCCCATACCTCAGCATCGTAGAAGCCAACCCGCCCGTGGGGATGCGCTTCGGCTATCTCGTTTTTTACAAAAACGAAAGCCCGGTCGGCGTCGCGCTTTGTCAGATCAAGTATTTCAAAGGCGACGACAACATCGCCGACCTTGATGTGCCGCGCAAAGACGCCTGTTTTTTTGGCGGCCTCGCCTTGTGGCTTAAGCGCTGGGTGGCAGGAAAGGCCGCTGCGGATATCCTCATTTGTGGGAATATGCTCCTCACGGGCGAGCACGGCTATTTTTTTGACAATCAAAAAATCAGCCCCACCGAAGCGGTGGAGATTTTGGAAAAATCATTGGACAAGGTGGTGGAAACGATGGGCCGCGAGGGGGTGAAAATGCCCGTCATTCTGGTCAAGGACATTGCCCCACAAAACCACGCGCAGGGCAAGTTTTTGACAGAAAAAGGTTTTACGGAATTTGACATTCAGCCCAACATGGTGCTCGAATTGTCCTTCCAAGATTTCGGCGGATACCTCAACGCCATGTCTACCAAATACCGCACGCGCGCCAAACGGGCGGTGAAAAAATTGGACGGCATCGAACGGCGCGAACTCTCGCTTGCCGAAATCCAGCACGAACTCCCCACCATCTACCGGCTCTACCGCGACATCGCCAAGAATGCCGGCTTCAACATGATAGACCTCAATGAGCATTATCTGGCCGCCTTGAGGCGCGACCTCGGCGAGCATTTCCGGATGTTCGCTTATTACCTCGATGGCCAGTTGCTCGCTTTTTATACTACCATCCAAAACCACGACGAGCTCGAAGCGCACTTTCTCGGCTACGAAAAAGCCCTCAACCATGACTACCAACTTTACCTCAACATCCTCTACGACATTGTGAAAGTGGGGCTTGATTCAGGTTGTCAGCGCATCGTTTTTGCGCGCACTGCGCTTGAAATCAAAAGTTCTGTGGGAGCGGTGTCGCATGACCTGTGGTGCTACCTGCGCCATCAGAATTCGGTGGCGAACAAATTCGCGCCCACCATTTTGGAATACCTCAAGCCGGTGGAGGAGTGGCAGCCAAGGCACCCGTTTAAGGAGGATTCGTAATTGCTGATTGCTGATTGCTAATTGTTGATTGCTGATTGAGCGAAGCTCGAAAGCGCACAAACAACAGGAGCCGTCCCGAAAATTCGGGACGGCTCCTGTTTCGTTCAACGTTCATAGTTCAACGTTTATCGTCGTTCACATCCCCTCCAAATCCACCACAAAACAGCCTTTGTTGCCTTTTTTGGCGGCAGCCTTTTGCTGTGTCTCGGCGGTTCTTTTTTCTGCAAACGGCCCGATGATGACGCGGTAGGTGCTTTTGTTGTAGGCTTGGTCGGTCTCTACGCTCACCAGCACCTTGCCCGGCCAGTCTATTTGGAGTTTCTTGACGATGGGCAGCACATTCTCGGCATCGTAGAGCGTGCTGACCTGAACGCCGTAGCCTTCTTTGCGTGTCCTTTGCAGGTCAACGGCGTAAAGTTCGGTCGGCAATCTGTCGCTGCTGAGGCCTCTCCCCCCTCCTGTGCCCAAGCGGCGCGTTACGGGCTGCGGGTCGTCGGTGCTGTATTGGGCTGGGCTGATTCCTTTCCCGGAAGCCTTTGAAGCGAGGAGGAGTTTGGTATTGCCGTCCATTTCGGCAGCCACGCGGGCGGTAGAGGGGGCGCCCACAATCTCTACTTTCACGCGGGCCACGCCGGCTTTGATGAGGCCGACGTCTTCGGCGGCTGCACGGGAAATGTCCACCACATAACCTTCCACAAATGGGCCTCGGTCGTTGACGCGCACGATCACGGATTTTTTGTTGTCGAGCCTCGTCACTTTGAGCCTGGTACCGAAAGCCAAGGTCTTGTGGGCACAGGTGTATTCGTACTTGTCGTATTTCTCGCCGCTGGCGGTTTTGCGTCCGTGGAGCGAGTCGGCGTAGTAGCCTGCCTTGCCATACTCTTCTTTTTGAAGGGCGAACGAACTGAGCAAAGCAAAAGCAAAGAGGGCGGTGAAAGCAAAGAAAGTCTGGCGCATTAGTTCGAGAGTTTGATGTTTAAGAATGCTGTTTTTGTTGTTTTCGGAGCAAAACGACCGATTCGCAAATTTCGTCAGCGAAGCGGGAAGTTTTTCAACCCTTTGAAAATCAGGCCAAAACACGGCTGTTTTTTTGAAACCACCAAATTTGAGCAAAAAAAGGCGATCCCGGCTTGTGCCGAGACCGCCTTTTTTTCTCCTCAATAAGGCTCTCAGATGCCCACGATGAATCAATGCCGCAGCAACTTTCCTGCCTTTGAAATCTCGCCAGTGCGAACGCGCCACACATACACGCCTGCACTGGGCAAGGTAGAAGCGGGGATTTCCAACGCGTGGCTGCCCATTTCGAGTTGCAAGTCATTGGCCCAGATTATTCTCCCCGTCAGGTCGCTGATTTCGAGGCGCAGGTTTTCCGCCGTCGGCAAATAGATGGGTAGGGCAGCAGCGTCAAGTGTGGGGTTCGGGCGCGGCTGGCCGACGGTGACTTCATGGTGCTCCCGTATGCCTCCTCTTTCTTCCGAACCGATTCCCGTGAAGTTGGCAACTGCGGTATTGTTCACGTCGCCGACTTTGATGCCCCCTCTTTCTTCCGAGCCTATCCCCTTGAAGTTGACAACGGAGGTATTGTTCACGTCGCCGACTTTGATGCCGACAAATTGCGCCCTTTCGTAGCCTTGCAAATTGTTGAAACTCGCCGATTCTGGAAATGCTTCTGAAAACGGGTTGGAAGGATCGGCAAACTGGTAGTCCTTTGGCACAAAGCGCCAGGAGGTGTTGTTGGGCAGCTCGGTATAGGTGCCCATGATGAGTTTCCGAAGTTCAACAATGTCGGTGGAATCTATCAGGCCATTTCGGTCGGTATCGGCAGCGATCATTTTGTATGGGGAATCGAGCAGCTCTATCCCTAGAATGTGTTTGGAGATCAATACCAAATCGTAGACGGTTACGCCGTTCAGCGGGTTGTCGTTTTTGTTGGGAGCTATCGTGACATCGCTGCCGAGCGGGACTTCAAACAGGCCGCAGCCGCCGCCCAGAGTCCAATCTGTGATTTCAAATGAGCCATTCGGGTTGTTGCCAGAAACTTCAAAATGGCCTTCTTCTACGCCATCGTTGGCTTGGGTGTTCATGCAAACCTCCACAAATGCTCCTGCCGATTCAGGGGGGCAGAGGCTCATCAAATCTTGGACGGTCACTGTTGCCTCGCAGAAAGAAGTGTTCCCGGCCAGGTCTTTGACCCACAATTCAATGGTGTGCGTGCCCAATTCATCGCAGCGGAACATCTCGTGGGTTCTTGCCCCTCCTAATCCGTTTAAAGGAAATCCAGTGCCAGTCCCCGCCTTTCTTATCCCAAATGTCAGCCTGTCAAGTGGGGTGGCATTGTCGGATGCGGTTTGCAGGAAATGCGGAACAGATACCACGGCTATGCCTTGCTGCTG
>JBJXFT010000252.1:0-19095 GCA_046155725.1 Saprospiraceae bacterium | reverse complement strand
CTCCCCCACCAAACCATAATTCCGTTCCAAACAAACCCTCGGCTCATTAACGTGCCACTCAAACTCCTCCCGGAAGTGGCGGATGGCCGCGTTCACTGGCCAAGCCGCCGCGTCGCCCAAGGGGCAGATGGTGTTGCCCTCTATTTTCTTGGCCACATCGGCCAGCAGGTCAATGTCGCCCATTTTGCCCCCGCCGTTTTCCATGCGGTGCAGCACTTTTTCCATCCAGCCCGTGCCTTCGCGGCAGGGCGAACATTGCCCACAGGACTCGTGGGCGTAGAAACGAGCGAAATTCCAGGTGTTGCGCACGATGCACTGGTCTTCGTCGTACACGATGAACCCGCCGGAACCCATCATCGAACCCGTGGCGAAACCGCCGTCGGCGAGGCTTTCGTAGGTCATCAATCGGTCTTCGCCCGCCGCTGTTTTGCAGACGAGGTAGTGCGGTAGGATGGGTACGGACGAACCGCCTGGCACACAGGCTTTGAGTTTTTTGCCGCGCTTGATACCGCCGCACCACTGGTCGGAGTAGATGAATTCCTCAACCGTGATGTTCATCTCGATCTCGTACACGCCGGGGCGATTGATGTTGCCGCCCGCAGAAATGAGTTTCGTTCCAGTGCTTTTGCCGATACCGATCTTGGCGTACTCCTCGCCGCCGTCGTTTACGATGGGGACGACCGCCGCGATGGTTTCCACGTTGTTCACCACCGTTGGGCATTGCCAAAGTCCCTTCACGGCGGGGAACGGTGGTTTGATGCGCGGGTTGCCGCGCTTGCCTTCGAGGCTTTCGAGCAGCGCGGTTTCTTCGCCGCAGATGTAGGCGCCCGCGCCGATGTTCACGTACAGGTCAAGGTCGTAGCCGGAACCAAGGATATTTTTGCCCAGCCAACCCTTGTCGTAGGCTTCGGCAATGGCGCGTTCGAGGATGAACAAAATCCACGCATACTCGCCCCGGATGTAGATGTAGGAGGTGTTTGCGCCCAGCGCGTACGAGGAGGTAATCATGCCCTCGATGAGCAGGTGCGGGATTTTCTCCATCAAGTATCGGTCTTTGAAGGTGCCGGGTTCGCTCTCGTCGGCGTTGCAGACGAGGTAGCGCGGCACACCCTCGGGCTTGGCGAGGAACGACCATTTCATCCCGGTCGGAAAGCCCGCACCGCCGCGACCGCGCAGGCCGCTTACCTTCACTTCTTCCACCACGGCCTCGGGCGACATGGTTTTCAAAGCCTTCTCCACGGAGCGGTAACCGCCGTTTTTGCGGTACGTTTCGTAGGTGTGGATGCCCTCGACGTGGGCGTGTTCTAAGAGTAATTTGCGACCCATTTATTTTTCAAAAAATTGAAAGTCAGGTTATTCGTACACCGTGATTTGAATTTGAAAACACTAAGAAACTAAGGGGCACTAAGAGGTAGGGGTTATTTCAGCGAGGTGTAGGACAGGTTTGGGTAGTTGGGGTTTGGTATCATCCGTCGCTCGTAAGGTATGATTATCACATCCATGTCTTCCATCGGGATAGCACCCAGAAGCGGTTCGGCATCGCCGGGAAGCACGATGGCTCGGACGGTAGTTTCGCGGTTTTCAAATCGGATGTCGACAGGCCCTACAATCTCAAGCATGGCTACGGTGCCATCGGCGTAACTGCACTCGCGCACTTGAATGACGGGCAAGTTGAGTTGGGTTTTGATGTGGTGATTGATGGCGAGCATATCTGCGCCACTATCCACGAGGACGTTGACCTTCATGCGTTTCACTTCCGATGGTGAAAGATGACCGTCGGCAACTGCTCCTAAGTCATACGTTCGTATGAGTTCAATTTCGGCATAAACCCGTCCCATGTCTGCTTGATTTTTTATGGTTTGAAGTTTTAGTACGTTGCTCATCGTTGCAAATTTTCTAAAACACTAAGAGACTAAGGGGCACTAAGCGCCTATCAAATCCGACATCAACTGGGCAGGTTCCACGATTGCCCCTTCGAAATGTGTGTTGGGGCAAACGGCCACCATCGCGCCGTCTTCGTCCAGTTCTTGTAGCCATTCGAGGAGATCCTCCATTTCGACTTCCTCGATTTCGTGCCCCTCGAACCCGGCGGCTTTGCGGAATGCCTCGGCCAGCGCAGCGTCGTGGAAAAGCGGCAGGATGTCGGTATCATCATTGTCGCCGAGCAAGGCCCAGCCGTCGTCGTCGGAAATGCCGAAGACTGATTTGGTGCGGTTGGCGGATTCGATGAAAAGGGCAAGGCGCTTTTCGCCGGGCAGTTTGAAAAAGGCAGTTATTTCTGTTGATGTCATGATGTGATTGGTTCGATTGATTTTCAGTCTGTATAATTGTTCATCGTTTATAGTTCATCGTTCGCTCAGTTGCCTTTTTCTTTTTCAAATTCGGCTTCAAAGTCTTCCCGCACGACCTCTGGGCGCATCACCGCGCTCTGGAAATTGGGCGTGGGAAACACGGCGACCCTCATCTTCTGCTCCTCAAAATCTTCGAGCCACTCGAAGAACTCGTACAAATCCAAGGCCTCCACGCGGAACTCCTCAAACCCTCCTTCCTTCTGGAAAATCTCCACGAACTCCGGGTTCGGGAACACCGCCAGCGCGTCGCCCTCTTCGCCCTCAATTTCCAGCATGAGCCAGCCCTCGTCGTCGGCCAAGCCCCACACCTCTTCCTCGGCTGCTACGGTTCGGATGAAATATTTGTAGCGGCTTTCCGGCTTTCGGGCCAGTATTTCTTCGATTTCTTTTCTCGTTAGTTGTGCCATAGTCAATTGATTTTCAAAAATTTTCCCAGCACCCAGCCCGTCTCGCCGTTTGCCCGTTTCACCCGATACCAAGTGGAGTAAGTGATGGTTTCCACGGCACTGGCATCAATCTCGGCAGTCAATTTGCCTTTTTGCGGGTCTTGGTATGTCACTTGATAATGGTTGTTTTCTTGTTGGTATTTGTCTATCACCACGGCCTTCCCCTTTGGCAAACTCACTTCTCCGCCGCTTCCTTTCACCGTGATTGGTTTTGTCAAAATAGCTTCGTTTTCGTTGTCCACATTTTTGGTTTCGAGCACTTCCACGGCTTCACCGCTGTCGAAACTGCCCAATTTTTCCGACTGCACCGAGGCATCCTTCCGCATCGTGACGTTGCTGCCGTTGATACGTGCTTTCGCTTCCTCCGCCGATGCGGTGCTTGATCCTGATGGTGAAGAAGGCATTGTTTCAGTCGGGCGATTCTCGTTGCTGACCGCTTCGTTTTTGTCTGCTCCGTTGGTTTGTATTTCCTCGCCCGTTGTAGGCGAAGGATTGTTTTGGCAAGCGATCAAAACTGCTACAATGGAAACAAGAAAGGTTAAGCATCTCATGGTCAATACAGTTGAAAAATATGACTCAAAAATTTCTGTGTCACTAACCGTGTAAATGTTTTTCGTGGCGCGGGGGCGCGTAAATTTTTTAGAAAAAATTTACGCGCCCCCGCGCCACGAAAAACATTCCCCTCGCACTCCATCAGTGCATTTTCCAAGTGCCTTTGTCAATTTTCCCCGCCCGGCAATCTTCCACGAATTGGTCAATCTTCCCTGCATCCAAGTGTTCGTGGAAAAACTCGCCCACCTGCATCATCGGCGCGTAGCCGCAAGCGCCGAGGCATTCCACCTCTTTGATGGTGAACATCCCATCGGGCGTGGTCTGATTTTTTCCGATGCCGAGTTTGAGTTTGGTGTACTCGATGAGGCTTTCCGCGCCCTCAATGGCGCAGGGGCCGGTGTGGCAAAATTCCAGCACGTACTTGCCCACGGGGTTGAGGTTGTACATGGAATAAAAACTCGCCACCTCGTACACCTCGATGGGTGTGATGCCCAACGTGGAGGCCACTTCGTCCATGGCGGCTGCGCTGAGCCAGCCGTGGTTTTCTTCCTGCGCGATGTGCAGGGCACGAAGGATGGCACTTTTGCTCCGGCCTTCGGGGTAATATTTCATCAGCCCCAACACTTCGGCGCGGGCGGCTGGGGAATAGGTGAACGGTGTTCCGTTTTGCGTTGCGGGCGCGTGCATTGCTTTTAAATAATGAGTGGCGACGTAGGGGCTTTCAGGGTTGACGGTAAGGGTTTGCGATTTCGGGTGGATGATAACATCCATGATTTCCATGGGGATCGCGCCCAAAAGCGGCTCGGCATTGTTCGGCAACACCACGGCATCCACGGTAGCCAGGCGGTTTTTGAAATAAATGCGCACCGGCCCCACCACGTCCATTTGTTTTTGCGAGCCGTCGGCCATCGTGAACACCGGGCTTTCCACGATCGGAAGTTGCAGTTGGTTTTGGATGTGCTCGTTGATGCAGAGGTAGTCGGCACCGCTGTCCACCATGAAGTTGACATTCATGCGGCGAACATCCTTTTCTGCTACACGCTTGTCGCGTGCGCGTACTTGGTCATCGTAATTGACCAGTTCCAATTCGGCATAAACTCTTCCCATGTCGTTCCATGATTTAGAATTGAAATAATACGGTTCGATATGTTCTCTGATTTGCAGCATAGTTCATTCAAAAATTTCGGTCAATGGCATTTTGAACTTTCAGGCATCCAATTCCCCCGCAATCACATTCATCGAACTCATGGTCAAAATCGCATCCGAGAGCATCGAGCCTTTTATCATTTCGGGGTAGGCTTGGTAAAAAATAAAGCAAGGGCGGCGGAAGTGCAGTCGGTATGGCTGGCGGCCTCCATCGCTGACGAGGTAAAAGCCAAGTTCGCCGTTGCCACCTTCCACTGCGTGGTACACCTCGCCCACTGGCACAGGTACTTCGGCCATCACCACTTTGAAATGGTAAATGAGCGCCTCCATTTTGGTGTACACGTCCGGCTTGTCGGGCAAGTAAAAATCAGGCACATCGGCGTGATATGGGCCCTCGGGCAAATTGTCGTAGGCTTGGTGGATGATGCGCAGGCTCTGGCGGATTTCCTCTTGGCGCACCATGAACCGGTCGTACGTGTCGCCGTTGATGCCCACCGGAATATCAAACTCAAAGTCTTGGTAACTGCTGTAAGGCTCCATCACCCGCACATCGTAGTCCACGCCGGCAGCGCGGAGGCAGGGGCCTGTGAACCCGTAGGCAAGGGCGCGTTCGGCAGAGATCGGGCCTGCTCCGATGCAGCGGTCCATGAAGATTCGGTTGCGCTCCAGCAGCCCCCCGAACTCCTCGAAACGGGCGGGAAAGCCCTTCAAAAAGTCTTTCAGCAGCGCGTGGAATCGGGGCGAGAAGTCGCGCTCCATGCCCCCTATGCGCCCCACGTTGGTGGTCAGGCGCGAGCCGCACACCTCCTCGAACAAGTCGTAGATCCGCTCGCGCTCTTGAAACATGTAGGTGAATCCCGTGAGCGCGCCCGTGTCCACGCCGATGACCGTATCGCACACCAGATGGTCGGCGATGCGCGACAACTCCATGATGATCACGCGCATATACTCCGCCCGCTTGGGCAGTTTGCAGCCGATGAGTTTCTCCACCGTCATGTGCCAGCCCATGTTGTTGATGGGCGAGGAACAATAGTTTAGGCGGTCCGTGAGGGGCGTGACTTGGTAATATGGCCTATGCTCGGCAATTTTCTCGAACGCCCGGTGGATGTAGCCGATGGTCGGTTCTGCGCTGACGATGCGCTCGCCGTCCATTTTCAGCACGTTCTGGAAAACGCCGTGCGTGGCCGGGTGCGTAGGCCCGAGGTTGAGGGTTGCGAGTTCTCCGTCGAGGCTGTCGAGGGAGGAGAAGTATGATTGGACTTGCATTTCAAGTATTCTTCAAAAGTTGTTCAAATTCGTGCATCCTCAAAACCGTCACTTCTGGGAATTCCACCGATTGCAGGCTTCTGAAATCGCGGTCTTCTGAGACCAGGTAATCCGCGCCAGCGGCAATTGCAGCATCCACAAATTTGTTGTCGTCGGGGTCGGAGAGGAGGTTCCAGAAAAAATGAGGCTCAACGAATTCTACATTTTTTGCCTCGTCCATTAGGTTGAAAAATACGGCGACAGATGCTTCTCCGTACTTAATATTTAGGATTTCCTCGTATTCCAACAGGATTTCGTGAGAGACAACAAGCGTATAAGCCTCATCCAAAAATGCTTGGAATACCCAATTGAATTCAGATCTCCGCGAAAGCGACGAGACCCAAATGTTGGTGTCAAGCACGACCCTCATTTTTTGAGTTCGCTTCGTTTACTGCTCACCCATTCCTTCATCAACTCGTTTGAGTAGCCACGCTTATCCCACACTTTGTCTGCCTCATCCATGAGTTTTTCGCCAAAATATCTCTCCAAAAAACCCTTGATTACAAGCAAATCGTCCTCTGGGATATTTCTTGCGTACAATCTCAGCAGTAACTGCTGCATATTGCTCAGCTTCTTTGCTGGTGGCGGAATTGCGGTTTCCAGAACTTCTGCCATGTTGTAAGTTTTTGATTTTCAAAAATTTGCTCAATCAAAACGCTGCCCCACGTGCCCATCCCGCCCAAAAAAGCGGTCGTCCTTGTCGGTGCGGGTGCCGTCTTCGAGGCGGTACTCCTTGCGCATCGGGAACACTTCCATATCGTCCACATTCAAGATTCGGCGCAGGTCGGGGTGGCCGGTAAAAATGACTCCGAAAAAATCGTACTCCTGCCGTTCCATCCAGTTTGCCGTAGGCCAAAGCACAGTCGCCGTCGGCACGTGCGGGTCGTCTTTTGGGAAAAATATCTTTAGGCGGAGCCGCACGTTTTGCTGCCAGTTGTGGAGGTGGTACACCACGCCCAATTCCTGCCCAGCATTGTCAGGATAGTGGATGGCGCAGAGCGAGGTCAGGAAATTGAACCCAAACTGCGCGTCGTCGCGGAGCAATTGGAGCAGCCCGATGATTTGCTCGCGGGTGGTGTGGACATTCAAAACTCCGTCACGGGCGACTTCGGAAGAGAGCACCGCGCCAGGCATTTTTTCGGCGAGTTGGGCGAGGATAGTTTCGTGAGAAAGCGTCATGCTCATGCGATGATTATCACTTTGTTTCGAGTATTTTCAGTAGTCAAGAAAAGCAGTTTGTGCAGATTCAATTTTTCAAAAAAAGCAGACAGGCCATCAAGTCGTTTTCCTCTAAATCTTCGTAATCTTCCAAAATCTCTGCGTGGGTCATACCCGAAGCCAGTAATTCTAAGATATTCTCGACCGGGTAGCGCAATCCCCGCACGACGGGTTTGCCGTGACAAATTTTAGGGTCAATTGTAATTCTATTGAGCAATGCTTGATTTTCCATTTTTACCCGATTTGATATTTCTCCAAAAGGTGCTGGTATTCGGGCGAATTGCGGCGGCGGAGCGGTTCGTTTCTCACCAACTCCTGAATTTTCATGATCCCGTCAATGACCTGCTCCGGGCGAGGGGGGCAGCCCGGCACATACACATCCACAGGGATGATTTTGTCAATGCCCTGCAGCACCGAGTACGAATCGAAAATGCCGCCAGAACTGGCGCAGGCTCCCATGGCGAGCACCCATTTTGGCTCGGCCATTTGAGTGTACACCTGTTTGAGGATCGGCCCCATCTTTTTGGCGATGGTGCCCATCACCATCAGCAAATCCGCTTGGCGCGGCGAGAACGAAAGCCGTTCCATCCCGAAGCGGGCCAAGTCGTAGTTGGAGCCCATCGTCGCCATGAACTCAATGCCGCAGCACGAAGTGGCGAACGGCAAGGGCCATATCGAATTGGCACGCGCCAGCCCTATTACGGACGACATTTTGGTGGCGAAAAAACCCTCACCGCCAAGCCCTTCGGGCATTTCTGCTTGATTTACCATAATTCTGAACTATGAATTATGAACGATGAACGATGAACACTGTGCGCGTTCATCGTTCATCGTTCATCGTTAAGACCTTATTTGTCCCACTCAAAAGCCCCCTTCCGCAGCACATAATAAAACCCAACAAGGAATACTGCCACAAACATCAGCACGGCAAAAAAGCCGTCCGTGCCCATCGCCCGGAAATTGACGGCGTAGGGGTAGAAGAAAATCACCTCCACATCGAACAGCACGAACAAGATGGCCGTCATCAGGTATTTGATGGAAACGGGGATGCGGGCATTGCCCTGGCTCTCGATGCCGCACTCAAAGTTCTCGTCTTTCTTTTTGCTGCTGCGGCGAGGCCCCAGCCTCGGCACTACGATGAGCACGAGCGCGACAAACCCCAAAGCTACAAGGGATTGCATGATGACGGGAAGGTATCCGGCAGGCTCCATAATTATGCTTAGTTTAGCGTGATTTGTATGGTTTAGATGGTTTAGGGATGCTGATCATCAGCGCATTTGCCTTGTGCCGCAAAGGTAGCCAAACGCCCCTGACTTTTGGCTGCCCTTAGAGCCTGTTAAAAGTTTTTAGTTGATAAAAGTACTGGGAATCGTGCGGTAACTTGTGGTTACAAAATCAACAGTTATGGACTGGTCAAAGACTATGAAGGGAATCCTGAAAACTCCGCAGCATGGCTGTTTTGAGCCAATTCGTTCTTGATTCTTCGGAGATTTCCCCATTGGTCAAACTAAAAATTTTAAACAGGCTCTTACACATACCTCCCTAACAAATTCTCGAACAACTCCTGCCGCCCGCTGCGCTGCGCTGGCTCGCCCGAACGGAGTGCGATGCTGCGCAAATCTTTGATTTTCAATTTTCCCGATTCAAATGCGCGGCCTTCGTCGGTGTCGAAGGAGGCGTAGCGTTCGCGCAGCAAATCTTTGTATTCCGAATTTTCCAGCATCTCGTGCGCCGCCAGCAAGGCGCGGGCGAATGCGTCCATGCCGCCAATATGCGCGTAGAAAATATCGGCCAAGTCGGTCGAGTTGCGGCGGGTTTTCGCGTCGAAGTTGATGCCGCCGCCCGCGAAGCCGCCCGCTTGGAGGATGACCAACATGGCCTCCGTGAGTTCGTACACGTTGACGGGGAACTGGTCCGTATCCCAGCCGTTTTGGTAGTCGCCCCGGTTCGCATCCATGCTGCCAAGCATTCCCGCGTTGGCCGCTACTTGGAGTTCGTGTTGGAAGGTATGCAGTGCGAGCGTGGCGTGATTGACTTCGATGTTCAGTTTGAAATCTTTCTCCAAGCCGTATTCGCGCAAGAAACCGATGCAGGTGGCGGCATCAAAATCGTACTGGTGTTTCATCGGCTCCATCGGTTTAGGCTCGATGAAGAATGTGCCACGAAAACCCGCCTTGCGGGCGTAGTCCTTTGCGATGTGTAGGAACCGGGCGAGATGGTCGAGTTCGCGTTTCATGTTCGTGTTCAGCAGGCTCATGTAGCCTTCGCGCCCGCCCCAGAAGACATAGTTTTCGCCGCCGAGTTTGATGGTCGCGTCGAGTGCGTTCTTCACCTGCGCCCCCGCCCATGCCACTACTTGGAAATCGGGGTTGGTAGCAGCGCCGTTCATGTAGCGCGGGTGACTGAACAGGTTGGCCGTGCCCCAGAGGACTTTCAAGCCCGAGGCTTTTTGCTTTTCTAATGCGTAGTCGATGATTTTTGACAGCCGCCGCTCGCTCTCTCGGAGCGTTGCACCTTCCTGCACCAAATCAAAATCGTGAAAACAATAGTAGCCAATGCCGATTTTGGTGGCAAACTCAAAGGCTGCGTCCATCTTGTCGCGGGCTTGATCAAGCGGCTTTGCTTTCTTCAACCACGGAAAGTTTTTCGTGCCGGGGCCGAAGGGGTCGCTGCCCGTGCCGCCCATCGTGTGCCAGTA
The DNA here is from genome assembly GCA_046155725.1 of Saprospiraceae bacterium. Classification (GTDB taxonomy): domain Bacteria; phylum Bacteroidota; class Bacteroidia; order Chitinophagales; family Saprospiraceae; genus M3007. Next base: position 9,379 of record JBJXFT010000252.1, on the reverse strand, counting down.
GGCCATGGCAAATTTGAAATGTTCGCGCATGGTCTTGCCGCCGACTTTCCGCTCGGCATCGTACCACCGGAAGGCGAGGGGGTTGTCGGTTTTCGAGCCTTCGTGTGGGATGCGGGGGATTCCTTTGAAGTATTCGCGGTCGCCGAGAAGGATGTTCATGGTGGGAAAAGGAAATTAAGGCCAACGCCCGTCTATCGCCAGTTCTTGGCAGACGATGATGCGGTCGGGGTCGTTGAGTTGGAGGATTTTGATGGTGGCTTCGCCGATGGGCGTTTTTGGATAGATAGCACCCTCGAAGGCTTCAAAGTGATCATGCCAATTGTCGGTACGAGGATTGAAAAAACGGGTGAATGAATCTGGTCCGTTTAGAAAAGTGCCAACATCAGCCCCCTTGCGAGTATTGCAATCTGGGCAACAATAGGCAAGATTTTCTTTGCCCGATGCGCCACCGTGCTTGATGCTTCGGATGTGGTCAACATGAAATCTCAGGAGAAAATCCAATGGAGGCAGCTTGCAATATTCGCAACGATGGCCGGCCCGCTCCATAACTTCTCTGCGGAGGGGAATTGGAATCTTGGGTCTCATTGCTCGAGTAAGGCGTGGAGGTTACGCCTTGCGCGGATTTTGGCTAAAGCTACAACTCTGTTGACAATGAGATAATGTTCAAGTTCGATACTCTCCGTTTCTGTAAGCCCCTCTTCCCGTTTTTTATGTATCAAATCCTCTACTCGCTCATCTAAAGTGGAGGAGGCTTTCATCGCAAGCACTTTGGCAGGATCCATTTCAGCCAAAAGCGAGGCAATTTCATCGTATCCGATTTGTGCGACCATGATTTTGTCTCTGTTTTTATTCCGACAAATTTACGCTGAATCTCTGGTTTGTGCGGAGCTTATGAAATTTTCGCAGTCGCTGAGGGGATGGGCATAGTGTCTAAAAAATTAAGGCCAACGCCCGTCCTTCGCCAGTTCTTGGCGGACGATGATACGGTCGGGGTCGTTGAGTTGGAGGATTTTGATGGTGGCTTCGGCTGTGTGTGTTTTTGGATGGATGACAGGCGATGCTTTGAGTGTTACCACTTCGCGAGGGGCCATTCCTGCGATGACTTCGGCAAGGTCATCGTACACGTCCAATTGTGCTACCATAATTGTCTCTGTTTTTACCCTACAAATTTATGCTACAAATCGAATTGAAAAATCAAAAAACCACAAACACCACCAGCAAGGCAGCGATGAACAACACAATCAGCCCAAGCAAGTACAGTGCTGTGTAAGCCAACCATTTGACAATCGTCCAAGCCCAATTGTTGCTGTAAAAACGCTTCATGGCGAACAGCATCGAGAGCATGGCCCAAGCCAAAACCACCAGCCAAAACCATTCAAGCGCGAGCAAATAATCGTCTACCGCCATCGCCAATGCAAACAACAGATACATCCCAGATTGCTGGTGCATCAAGAAGATAAAATGCTCCACATAGTAGCCGCCCCGCCGCCAATACAGCAGCCACAACACAAGCGCCATGAACGAGATGAGCACCAAAATGGCCCAGCCCAAACTGCCGACGTAGCGATGGATAAGCCCCTGCTGGTCTTTGATGGATTTGATGCTCTGCTTCACCATCACCTTGTCGCCCCAATTGCTGAAGCCATATTTTTTGATGATGGAATCTGGCTCCATGCCCACAAAATCGGTGGTAGCGATGCGCACGTTCGAGATGCCGAAGTTGAGCGAAATCGTATCCAAAGTGCTGGGCAGTACGCCGCTGCTGTCTTGGAGCGCGGTCAGCAGCCCCTGAGTGGCTTGCTCCCATGGCTCACTGACCGTTCGGTGGATGGAGTCAAGTGCTTTCTGGGAAGTTTCGTTGCGCCATTCGGTAGGCAAGGAGTCATAGGCCGTGCGGTATTCTTTGGCCGTCATGCAGCGTTGCAGCGCGGCGTACAGGTTCGACTTTGAAACGGTTGTTTTGTCGCCCACGGAATAACTCTTATCGTCGCCGACGCTGAAACTGCCGTCCATGAGGTTGATGGCCGCGTCGTCGAACTGTTTGCTGAACATCAGCAGAAAGAAAAACATGACGATAAAAAAGAACTGCACCGGGTGCGGGTATCGCTTGATTTTCCCCTGAAAATAGTTCAGCGTCACGCGGGCCGGCACGAACAAGTGCCAAGCCATTTTCAAAAACTTGTTGTCGAGGTGCGTGAAATTGGCAAAAAACTTACCCAGCAAATCGCGCATCCGGATGCGCCCGTCAAAGTCGCGCTGGCCGCAACCGGGGCAGAAACTGCCCTGCTTGGAAAGTTTCCCTCCGCAGTTTTTGCAGCGCGGCTTCGGGGGCTTGGGGGTGAGGGCTTCGTCTTGTTCTTCCATTTTTAAAAAGTTGGACGAGCAAAGAAAGGTGATTTTAGAAGCAAAAATCTACGCCTGCCGAGCAAGCCGTTTTTGGAGTGCAAGTCGGCGACTTGTTTGAAGTTTTTTAATCTAATTTTGCATCAAGTTTTTGGAGGAAAAACTCCAGCATTATTTGATTTTCAAATTGATTTTGTGCCATGACTGCTACGCTCGAAGCAAGAAAACTCCACATCATTGACCTTCTGGTGGGAGTTCAAAACGACCGCCTCATCCACCTCATCGAAACGCTGTTGGTTTCGGAGGAAGATTTTTGGAATGAACTTTCCGAAACGCAAAAACGAAAAATCGAGCGCGCTATCAGCGATTTGGATTCTGGGAAAGGCATTCCACATGAGGCCGTAATGCAGGATTTCCGCCAACGTTACGCCCAATGAAACTGAAAGTCGTTTGGTCGCCCGATGCGCGCGAGGAGTACGATGAAATCCTCCAATATTTGGTTTCCGAGTACGGCATGAACCCCGCCCTCAAAATGCTCGACAAAATTGAATCCATCCTTGGGCACATCACCGCTTATCCTCGCGCTTTCCCTTTCAGCCCGCTCCGTCCCGACATACGAAAAGCGGTCGTCTCGCTCCAAACCTCACTCCTTTACCGCGTTACGGATACCGAAATCCAACTGCTACACTTTTGGGACAACCGCCAAGACCCAAAAAAGATGGAACTGATGTAAGACGGCTACAGAAACAAGGTTTTTTTAACCTCCGCAATCCTTTTTCAAAAAAACGACCCGCCGCGCCGTGCATTTTTTTCGGCCAAAAGCATCTCTGCGTTTTGTACGTTTGCTCACTTGTACGCTGGAACTCCGCTCCGGCCTTCTCTCCAGCCGGAACAGAGTTCCGGCATATTTTTCACCCACAATTTTTGAAAATGCCCAATTCCGCATTCCGCACTTTTACCCGCCGTAGCCTTGGCAACTTGCCACTTGCTAACTTGAAACTTGCTACTTGCCTCTTGCTACTTGCCTTTTTCTCCTGCAAATGGATCGGCCAAAAAGAGACACCTCCCACCACCGTTAGCATCAAAAACAAACCGAACACTGAAATGCCCATCCCCGCCTTGCCCACCACCACGGGCGATTATGCCGACGACTGGAAAATAGTGGACAGCCTCCAAAATCAGGGCCTCTACAAAAGCGCCCTCGAAAAAGTGGAGGCCATTCAGGCCCGCGCCAAGCGCGACAAAAACGGCCAGCAGATCGTGAAAGCCATCCTTTTCAGAGGCAAATACATGACCATGCTCGAAGAGGACGGCCTCACCAAAGCCATCCAAACCATTGAAACCGAAACCCTTGCCGCCGGCCAGCCCGAAAAATCCGTGCTGCAAAGCATCCTCGGCCAACTGTACGCGACCTACCTCCAAAACCAAGGCTGGAACTTGGGGCAGAGAACGCCCATCCCCGATGGCGAGGGGGGCGACATCCTGACTTGGTCGGCTGATCAGGTTGAAAAACACGCGCTCGAACTTTACTCCGCTTCCGTCGCTCAGGATGCCCTCCTGCGCGGCATCCCTGTCGAACAATTCCGAGACGTGACCACGCCGGGCGAGTTCGATTCGGTGGCAAATCAGCCGCTCCGCCCTTCGCTGTTCGACCTGTTGGCGCACCGCGCGGTGCAGCATTTCAGCAACGAGCGCAGCTACCTCACCGAACCGGCATACGCTTTTCAACTTAGCAGCCCCGACGACTTCGCGGATTGGAATGTTTTTCAGGACAAAAAATATGAAACACAGGATGTCACGTCTGGAAAATGGCTTGCCATCAACCTGTTTCAAAAATTGTTGCGGGCGCATAGCCTCAAAACTGCTGGCGATCAAACCGCCGCAAAGGCTTCTCTTTTCGATGTGGATTTGAACCGCTTGCAGTTCGTTCTGAACAATTCGACCCTCGGAAACAAGAACGAACTGTACCGCCTTGCCCTCGAAAAACTCAAAGCCTTGGCCGAAAACCACCCCTCCGACGGCGAGGTCGTCCATGCCTTGGCTTCCCATCTTTTCTACCTCGAAACTGGCGACAAAGGTGCGAACGCCAAGACCGCCGTGGCCGAACTCGAAGCCGCCATAGCCCGCCACCCCGGCACACACGGCGCAGCGCTTTGCCAGCAATTGCTGGCGCAAATCCGCGCCACATCCCTCAGCACCACTGTCGAGCAAGTCAATTTGCCCGACAAAAACATCCTCGTGCAGGTCGGTTTCCGCAACCTGAAAAAGGTGTGGGTGAAAGTGGTGAAAGATGATTTTGGCCAAGAAAAATGGAACGAGCGCAACTCGGAAGAGCAATACGCAATCCTCAACGGCCTGCGCCCTGTGCAAAGCCGCACTTGGGAAATCCAAGACCCGGGCGATTATCAGCAGCACCAGACGGAGATTGCGCTCAATGGCCTGCCCTTTGGCAATTACTGGGTTTTTGTGTCCGAAAACGCTGACTTCCAATCAAGCAAAGCCCCGGTGTCATTTGCCAATTTCGCGGTTTCCAATATTGCTGCGGTGAACTACAACGAGCAAGGGCAAACACGATTCGTGCTGGCCGACCGCAATACCGGTGCACCCTTGTCTGGGGTGAAACTCGATTTTTTCCAGCAAGTCAACAATGATGGCCGCTACATATTCCAAAACGTCAGCTCAGCCACGAGCGACCGCGACGGCTTTGCCAAAGGCAACATTGTCCAAAACAAATCTGTGCAAGTGCGCGCCACGCTCGGCAAAGACACGCTTTGGATTGGCCAAGCCTATAACTATCTCCAGAGCAGAGAGCGCGGCAACCTCACCCAAGTGCAGTTTTTCACCGACCGCTCCATTTACCGACCCGGCCAAACGGTTTTTTTTAAAGGCTTGGTTTTCCATCAGTCTTTTACCAAAGAAGGCAAATCAGAGATGTCGATCATCGCTCCGAACCAGACCGTGACGGTCAGTTTCCACGACGCGAATGGGCAGTTGAAAAGCCAGTTGAAATTGAAAAGCAACGAGTTCGGGACCTTCAACGGCGCATTCACCGCGCCCGGCACAGGGCTGACGGGCAGCATGAGCATCCGGGCAGAAAACGGGATTTGGGGCGAAACGGATTTCAGTGTGGAGGAATACAAGCGCCCACGCTTCGAGGTGACGATGAAGCCCGTGGAAGGCGCGTTCCGCGTCAACGAAAAAATAACCGTGCGCGGCGAAGCCAAAAATTATGCGGGCAATGTGGTGGACGGTGCGCAGGTGAAATACCGCGTGGTGCGCGTAGCGAGGTTTCCGTTCTGGGATTATTACCGCTCTTGGAAACACCCTTGGTACTTCGATACGCCTCCAATGGAAATCACGAACGGCAATACCACGAGTGGCACGGACGGCAGTTTCGCCGTCGAATTCACGGCCATCCCCGACCCGGCCATTCCAAAAAAAGACCTGCCCATTTTTGATTATCAAGTATTTGTGGACGTGACGGACATCACGGGCGAAACCCGCAGCAACAGAGCCAACGTAAGCGCAGGCTACGTCGCGCTGCAAGTCCAATGGGATTTGCCGAGCGAAATCAACCTCGACAGCCTGCGCAGCGTGGGCATCCGCACCACCAACATGGCGGGGCAAGCGCAAGCCGCCGAAGGCCAAATCACGCTGCAACGCCTCGTGGCGCCCAAGCAATTTTTCAAAGACCGGCTGTGGGAACGCCCCGACGTGACGACCATCGCCCAAAGCGATTTCGAGCGGATGTTCTCCGACATGGCGTGGAAAGATGAAGACGACCCCGAAAAGTGGGGGCGCATGGATTTCATACAAAGCATCAGTTTCAACACCGCCAACGACAAGACGCTCGACCTGCACGAAGGTCGCGCCCAAGCAGGCTGGTATGTGGCAAAACTCACCACAAAAGATGCCTTCGGCGAAAAGGTGGAGATTCAAAAATTTGTGCGGGTGTGGACTGCCGAATCGCGCTTTGAAAAGCCCGGCGGCGCTGCCGAAAAAACAACCCTCGAACCCGGCGAAACGGCGCGGATTTCCTATGGCGGAAAACCCGAGGGGCTGTACTTCTTCTTTGCCCAAGAACAAGACGGCGCGTTGCAAAAACCCGAGTGGGTCAGTGCCCGATTGCGCGGCCTTTCGAGCATCGAAATCCCTATCCGAGAAGCCGACCGGGGCGGCATCGTCACGCATTGGTTCGCCATAAAAAACAACCGGGTGTACGGCGCGAACCAGATTTACCTCAACGTGCCGTGGAGCAACAAAGACCTGAAAATCAGTTACGAAACCTTCCGCGACAAACTCGCGCCCGGCCAAAAAGAGGAATGGCGCATCAAAATAAGCGGCCCGAAAAAAGACAAGGTCGCTGCCGAAATGGTGGCCGCCATGTACGACGCTTCGCTCGACCAATTCCGGCCGCACAGTTGGGCAGGCGTACCGTTCCCTTACAATTACTCCCGAATCAATTTCAACGTTCTACAAAATTTTGGTCAGAACTCTGGCCAGGTTCGTTTCGACGCGGTGGATTTGGGCATTCCCGTGTATCGTACCTACCGCGAGTTGAACTGGTTTGATTTCCCGATGTGGGGCGGGCGAGGCCTTCATTATGGGTATATGTTAGCAGGTGCGCCTGCCATGGATATGGAAAGCGCGAACGGGCAAACACTCAGCGCAGATCAAATCAAAAGCCTTCCAACCCGAGCAATGAATGAAGTTGTGGCAACCGCAATGGGGAAAGCAAGAAAGGAGAAGGATGGATACCAGGGCGATGACATAAGTGTAAGCGGCGAGAAACCCGCCGCCGCCCCGCCCGCGTCCATCCGCCGAAACCTGAACGAAACCGTGTTCTTCTTCCCCGAACTGCGCACCGATGCAGATGGCAACGTGATTCTGAAATTCACGATGAACGAAGCCCTCACGCGCTGGAAACTGCTCACGTTCGCCCACACGAAGGATTTGCAGCAGGCCGTGTCGGTCAAAGAAGTGGTAACGCAGAAGGAACTCATGGTGATCGCCAACCCGCCGCGCTTCCTGCGCCAGGGCGACGAAATCGAGTTTTCGGCCAAAGTCAGCAACCTCTCACAGGAAAAAATCGAAGGCACAGCCACACTTGGTTTGCTGGATGCCGCCACGATGGCGGTGGTGGAAAAGGAATTTGGGCTGGCGCCCAACAAACGCATCGCCCGCTTCTCGGTGCTGCCTGGCCAATCGGCTGCCGTGGCCTGGCGCGTGAAAGTACCAGAGGATTTCTCCGGCGCGGTCACTTGGCAGATTTTTGCCAACGGCAATTCCTTCCGCGACGGCGAGGAAAGCACCATCCCCGTGGTCTCCAACCGAATGCTCGTCACCGAGACCCTGCCCATCAGCCTGCGCGGCAACCAGACCAAGACCTTCACTTTTGAAAACTTGAAAAATCAAGGGGAAAGTTCTTCGCTCAAAACGCACAACTACACCTTGGAATTCACCTCGAATCCAGTTTGGTACGCCGTGCAGTCCCTGCCCTACCTGATGCAGTTCCCGCACGAATGTTCGGAGCAGATTTTCAGCCGCCTCTATGCCAACACTTTGGCTTCCAATGTGGTGGAGAAGATGCCAAACATCAAGCGCGTGTACGAACGCTGGAAGGCCACCCCCACCAAAGGAGAGGGGGCATTGGCAAGCAACCTGAGCAAAAACCAAGAACTGAAATACGCGCTGCTCGAAGAAACCCCCTGGGTGCTCGACGCGCAAAACGAGGAACAGCAAAAGCAAAACATCGCCCTGCTGTTCGACCTCAACCGCATGGCCGACGAGCGCGAACGCGCGGTGAATACCCTTGCCGAGCGGCAGTTGGCAAGCGGTGGCTGGCCCTGGTTTACAGGTGGGCAAGACAGTTGGTACATCACCCAGCACATCGTGAGCGGGTTTATGCACCTGCAGAAACTCGGCGCGTTCGACCCACAAAAAGACCAGCGCTCCGCGCAAATGCTCGACAAAGCACTTGGCTACTGCGATGCCCAGATAGCAAAGCAATACGCGGAATTGGAACGGCTCGCCCAACAAGGCAAAGCCAAAATGGAGGACGACCACCTGGACGGCATGGCGATTCAATATCTCTACACCCGTTCATTCTCGCCAGTGGACCGCCCCAACAAAGAAGTCGGCTACTACCTCGGCCAAGCCGAAAAGTATTGGCTCGGCAAAGGGCTGTATCAAGAAGGAATGCTTGCTTTGGCTTTGCACCGTTGGGGCCGGAAAGAAGCCGCCGCAAAAATCGTCGCCAGCCTGCGCGAGCGCGCCACGATGAAAGAGGAACTGGGAATGTTCTGGCCCGTTGACTGGGGCTACTATTGGTACCAACTGCCTGTGGAGACCCAAGCCCTCATGGTCGAAGTATTCAGCGAAGTAGCCAACGACCCAAAAGCCGTGGAAGAACTGCGCATCTGGCTCTTGAAAAACAAGCAGACCAACCGTTGGGAAAGTACCAAAGCCACGGCGGAAGCGGTGTACGCACTGCTTTTGAATGGCGATAATTGGCTGAACAATACCAAGCCCGTTCAAATCTCCATGGGCGGAAAGCCCTTGAATGTCTCCGAGTACGAGGCCGGCACAGGTTATTTCAAACAAAGTTGGAGCGGCGCGGAAGTCAAACAGTCTTGGGCCGAAATCAAGGTCGAGAACCCGAACTCCAACATCGTGTGGGGCGCGGCCTACTGGCAGTATTTTGAAGACCTCGACAAAATTCAGAACTTCCAGAAAACTCCATTGACCATCGTGAAGCAACTTTTCACGGAGGAAAACACGCCCACTGGCCCTGTGCTGAAACCCATCGCCGACGGCCAGACTTTGAAGCGCGGCGATAAAATCAAAGTTCGCATCGAAATCCGCGTGGACCGCGCCATGGAGTTCGTCCACCTGAAAGACATGCGGGCAGCGGGCTTCGAGCCGACCAATGTGCTGAGCGGCTACCGCTATCAGGGCGGCCTCGGCTACTACGAAAGCACCAAGGATTTGGCGACGCACTTTTTTATTGACTACCTGCCGCGCGGCACTTTTGTAT
>JBJXFT010000239.1:0-3624 GCA_046155725.1 Saprospiraceae bacterium | reverse complement strand
TTATTTCAAAGCGTATGTTTTTGAGCAGTTCTCGCGGAAGCCCAACGTTCTTGAGCGCGTCAAGGGTTTTTCGCATCTCAATAAGGTTGCGGCGCTGCCATGCAGCGTTGTCTTTTTCGCCCTGAACATGGGTGTTTCCACCGATCATTTTAGCCCAAAATCTTTGCAGCGTTGCTATTTGCGGCGTTCCTGTATCACGCTCTACTGCCATCTTCTCTATTTCTTTCAGGAGGCTTTCCAAGCGTTTGCGGTGACTATTTATTTCAGAAGCAGCCTTGTCGCTGTCAAAGTGCTTGTCTCCTTTGATCACATCTTGTCCTTGGGCCTTAATCACAAAGCCCAGTGTGTCGAGCAAGCCGGTAATGGTAGCCATGTATGTATGCAACAATGCGCTAAAATCGGCCTCAAGCGTACGAGTACGCTTCCCCATGTGATTGGTCAGATCGTATACCGCCCCTACACGGATCAAGCCTTTCTGGCCAGGTATAAATTTTACATTGACGACCACATTGCGTTTCTGCTTCGCTCTATCCAATGCTTCCATATAATAGTCCATCAATGGGCGGTTCTCCTTCTCGGCCTGGGCCAATTCGGCAAGATATTTTTCATATTCAGCGGGATCAGACTTAAAGGTGTCTGAAGGTATCCCCAATATTTCTTTTACTGTTTCATAGCCATGTATCTTAGCAAAAGTTAGGTTGGCTTGGGAGATAATAGCTTTACCATCTTTATTTTTATTGATAAGGAACAGACCAACAGGTAAATCGTCTTGGAAAACCCTAAAGGTGATATCGTTTATCACGCCCTTTACACGCGATATTTCCCCATCTTGCAGGCTGATGGCACTGCAGCTCATCTCTGCCAAAATCACGGCGCCGTCTGTTCTTTTTAGTTTAAGCGATTCTTTTCGGAGCTTGGGGTTTGCTTTCAACTTTTCTAGAAGGATTTTTGGCACATCCGATTCCCAGAAAAAATCGCCAATCGGTTTGTCTTTCAATTCTTTTGGATCCTGAAACCCCAGAATCTCTGCTAAAAATTGGTTGCAATCCACAATCTTGAAGTATCGGTCAATTTCAAAAAGCCCGACACCCAAGTCGTTTTCAAAATCGGCAAAACGCTCCACCCACGTCATGGGGTCGGTCATGTTGAGCATGGCGCACAACTCACCATGCTCGTCAAAAAAAGGCAGAGAAGAAAATCGGACAGAATGCCAAACCCCCTTGATACGCAAGTCAACCACAAAACCTTTTCGCCAGTGATGGGGTAGCGATTTTTTCAAATCTTTTAACACTCGCTGTCGCTCTCTTTCATCCTCGTAAAAATCGGCTATAGAAAATTGTGAGAGATCCGAAGCAGGATCAAACCCAAACATCGCACGAGCAGCATCGTTGGCAAACAAAAACCGACCCTCTACATCAGTTACATGCACACGTAAGGGCAGCCCGCTTATCTGCTCAAAAGCAGCGCGAACCTGTTCCAATAGGGCTGGAGGCAAAGGGGAGTTCATCGTTTTCCGTGCTGTTTAAATGGCGAACGAAATCGTGTTCCGTGATTCCAAAAGTATGACGCTTCTTAATTTGTTTGAACCATTTTACCCAAAAACTTCATCCCCCCTTTTTCTTCGCTTAACCTAAAACTTTTAAAATCAAGAAATTGGAGCAAAAAGACTTGGGCACCACAAGCCTGCCAACTGCCCCTGCCGACTCAATACTTCCCCCTACCTTCGCCCGCTCAACCGCTCAAGCATGAACACCCACCAGCAAAAACTCGACGCTTTTGGCCGCTTGCTCACCATCATGGACGAGCTCCGCGAGCAATGCCCCTGGGACCGAAAGCAAACCCTCGAAAGCCTCCGAAACCTCACCATCGAAGAGACTTACGAACTCGCCGACGCCATACTTTCCGCCGACCTCGCCGGGGTGAAGGAGGAAATAGGCGACCTGATGCTCCACATGGTTTTCTACGCCCGCATCGCTTCCGAACAGGGCGCGTGGGACATCGCCGACTCGCTCCACGCCATCTGCGACAAACTCGTGGCACGGCACCCGCACATCTACGGCGACCCTCTGACGGGGAAAACAATCGTGGTCAACGGCGAAGAAGACGTGAAGCGCAATTGGGAGCAGCTCAAACTCAAAGAGGGGAAAAAATCCATCCTCGAGGGCGTGCCGTCTGGCTTGCCAGCCATGGTGAAAGCCTATCGGATGCAGGAAAAGACCAAACAGGTCGGGTTTGAGTGGGAAAACACCGAGCAGGTGTGGGCCAAGGTGGAGGAGGAAATCGGCGAATTGCAGGAGAACATTCAGAACAACGCCCCCCATGCTGACATCGAGGAGGAGTTTGGCGACGTGCTTTTTTCGCTCGTCAATTACGCCCGCTTCATCGGCGTGGACCCCGAAACAGCCCTTGAGCGCGTGAACCGAAAATTCAAATCGCGCTTCGAATACATCGAGCGCAACGCGCCAAAGCCCCTGAACGACATGACCTTGGCCGAAATGGATGTGCTCTGGGAGGAAGCGAAAACGCGCTGAGCCACCACGCGCAATTTCCCGCGCCAACGACAAACGACGGAGCGGAATCCCAAGCCGAATCTACAATGCCTTCCCCCAACATCCCGTCTCAAAACCTCGTAGCGGGATGTTGGGGGAAAGTCGAAAAACTACTTGCCCGCCATCAGCTGCGCATTGAAAGCCCCCGTGTCGAACTGCACATGGCGGGCTTTCAGCTTTCCTTCCGTATTGAACTCGTCTGTGAAAATGAACGGCAACGACACCCGGTTGCCCGTCGGCGGATTGCCCTGCATCGGGCCAGTATTGGTGCCGCTGAAAATGCCGCGCACGCACACCATGTTTCCTTTTGAGAACATCTGCACCACCTCGTGCTTCACATCGGGGAAGCCTGCTTTTTGGCCTGCCATCAAGCCTTTGAACACATCGAGCGAGCCGGGTGTGGGCAGAAAGGGGTTGTGGATTTGGAAATCGACAGCACAGTATTGATCGAACTTGGGTGATTCGCCAGCGTCCATCGCAGCGAGTATGGCGCGGACTGTGGCTTCGTTTTGGGCTTCGACTTGGGCCCCGGCCGCCGGTGCAGATTTTTCATCCTTGCAAGCGGAGAGCAAAAGAGCGACGATGAGGGAAAGGAACAGGGCGGAATTTTTGAACATTGACTTCATTGCTGAAAAGTTTAGGTGATGGATTTTTTTTCTGCAACAAAGGTCAAGGCCGACGCGCTGGTGGGCATGGTATCAAAACGACTTCGTGTGGTGCGCTTACGATTTGTTTGAGCAGGTTGGAGTGCCCTTCATTCCGCATTCCACTACGATTTGCCGCGATATTGGAGCGGAGTGCAGTGGGTCAGTTTTTTGAAAAACTTGTTGAAATGCGAGGGGTCGGAGAAATCCAACTGGTAGGCGATTTCGGCGTTGGAAAGCTCGGTGTGGAGGAGGTAGGCTTTGGCCTCGGTCAGGATCATCGCGTCAATCAGTTCGCCCGCCGTTTTTTCCGACTGCGATTTGATGGTGCGGTTAAGATGGTCGGCACTGATGTTCAGCAGCTTGGCGTAGTCCGATACCCTGCGGAGTTTCATGAAGTGCTGGCTCACCAATTTGACGAAACGCCGGAA
>JBJXFT010000221.1:0-3304 GCA_046155725.1 Saprospiraceae bacterium | reverse complement strand
TGTTCGTGGTCACTTTTGCGGGTTTCCTGGCGGTGGGCAATGCCCTGCTGCCGCTGCAAATTTTGTTTCTGAACATCGTCACCGACGTGTTTCCTGCGCTCGCGCTGGGCTTCGGCAAGCAGAACCGTGCGCTGATGCAAGAGCCGCCGCGCGACCCGAGGTTGCCCATGCTGGCCCGCGCCGATTGGGTGCTCATCGGGGCCTACGCGCTGGCCATGACGGCTTCGGTGCTGGGGGCCTACGGCTACGCGACGCGCTACCTGAACCTGAGCGAGACGGAGGGCAGCACCCTGGTGTTTTACGCCCTGGCGCTGGCGCAGCTGCTGCATGTGTTCAATTTGTACTCGCCCCGGCCGGGCGCCGGGCTGGGCGGTTTTTTCAAAAACGAAATCACCCGCAACCCCTACATCTGGCTGGCCCTGGCGCTGTGCATCGGCATCATGGCGCTCACTTACTTTGTGCCGCTGCTGGCGGGGGTGCTGTCCGTTGAGCCATTGAATCAAGAGTCTTGGGCTTTGGTTCTGTTGGCTGGGGTGGTGCCGGTGGTGGTGGTGCAGGCGGTGCGATTCATTTTGGTACGCTGGAAAAGCCGCCTCCAAACCGAAGTCTGAAGGCGGCTTTTTTCATTTTGCTTGGTTGAATTTGGAGAGTGCCTATCTGGTCATTTGGTCAGGGAGTGGTCAGTCTTTGGCCTTTTGTTCCAAAACCTCAATCTCTGTTTTCTCTTTTTTGATGCCCTGCCGGATAAACCCGAATCAAGGTCATGTACACATATTGCTGGATTTACCGAAGTACAATTTCGCGCAACATCTCCCCTTGCGGCGTTTTTATTTTCAAAAAATAAATCCCCTTCGGGAGATTGCCGGTTGGCACGAGCGCGTCGCGCCCGGCGGGTTTTTGCCCAAATATTTTTTTCCCAAAAACATCGAACAAGGAAACCTCCTGCAACTCGTCGGCCTCGCTCTTTACCCAAAAACCGCCAGCCGTCACCGGGTTGGGGAAAACCGAAACGCCCCAATATGCCTCCGTCGGCTCGCTCGTCGGGCTGCTTTCAGCCAGCCGCCCTTGCCTGTACAGCACTTTGTCAGCCGTAGCATCCGCATACACGAGGTGGAAAACCCCGTCGCGGAAAGCAAGCGAGGGGTATTGCAGCGTGTGGTTGGGCAGCGCGAAACGGGTGCTTTGATTGGTCAAATTCACGGTGCCGTTGGTGGAAAAACAGAACACGATTTCTTTTGACTTTTCCAGAAAAACCACCCCTACGGTGTCGCCCAGCGCGGTCACGTCGGCCACGCTTTGAGCGGTTTGAGCCGTAGACGTGGGGAAAGCCAACTGTTGCCCCGCCTGCATGGTGCCCGCGTGGAGGGTGCTGAGGTACACGCGGCTGGTGCCACTGGCGGCGCTCATCCACACCGTCAGGAGGCTGTCGCCCGAACGCGCCATGCGCGGCCCGGCGACGGGGCAGGTGTTCAGGTGCCAGTCCGTATCGTCCACATCGGTGGCCGTGTCGAAGGTGGCGGCCAAATCGGTGGAGCGGCTCACCCAGATGTCGCGCAGGTTCTGGTTGTTGTTCCGAAAAACCATCCACACCGAGTCGCCCGAAGCCAGCAGGTCGGAAGCGCAGCATTCGCAGACTGCGCCGCCGGGAGCGGGGGTATTGGCCGTCACCGGGTCATCGAAGTTGAAGCCGCCGTCAGTGGAGCGGCGCACTTGGTAGGTCGCCCCGTTTTTTTCGCGGATATAACTGACCACGGGGTTGCCCGTGCCGTCCACCGTCACGGAAGAAATGGTAACGTAGCCACCCGAAATCGGACTTTGCACTGTGGTGGGCGGATCAAACGTAAGGCCGCCATCATCAGACCTTGCTAACAGAATACCTTGCTGGATCTGCTCAAATACAACGAACACTTGGCTGTCGGACACCGCCACTTCGTAGCCACCAAAACCGAACAGGTCTGGTTCGGCGGGGCTTTGCACCACGCCCACGGGCGTGCTGAACGCGCCGTTTTCAAAACGGGAACACCAGATTTGGGAAGGGATGTTGTTGCCACTCACGCCCCATGTTACCAAAGGCGTACCGTCGGGCAGCAGGGCCACGCGGGGGGCGGTAATCGGATTTGGCGTGGAGGTGACCACGGTGGAGTCCGACCATTGAACGGTGGTTTGGGCCGGCAGGGCCAAGTTTGAGAGGAATAGCGCGAGAGATAGCGGGTTGAATTTCATGTTACGGAGAGTGAAAAGCAGGTGATAGCGATATTTTTAAAATAATGACGATGAAGGTAGCGAGTTCCCAATCAAGGAAGGGTTCGTGATTACTTTTGTGCCGCTTTGCAGCACAGCGCCCCAGCCTTCAACCTGTATAAATCATGTACATCCTTCGTGGCATCAACTTCCGACTCATCTACGCCTTCGCATGGAAAGCCGTGCTTTGCTACATTGCTTGGAGTTCGTTCCTCTATGTCCTGTACGCCCATGTGGGCATCAAGTGCATCGCCATCCCTTTTTTGCCGGTGGCGACCATCGGCACGGCGGTAGCGTTTTATGTGGGCTTTAAGAACAATTCGGCCTACGACCGTCTTTGGGAAGGCCGCCGCATTTGGGGCAGCATCACCAACGCAAGCCGCACGTTTGGCAATTGGGTAATCAATTGGAGTGGACAATGGGAGGGCAAAAAGTCCGCCGACATCGAAGCCATCCGCCGCGAAATCGTGTACCGCCACATCGCCTGGGCCAACACGCTGCGCCTCCAACTGCGCAAGACCAGCGTGTGGGAAAACCACTACGCTACCAAAATCACGAACAAAATCATACATACCTCGACACCCGAAGAACAATTCCAACAAGACGTGAAGCACTTGGCCGAAAACCTGCTCAACCAAGAGGATTTTGAAGCCATCAAGACCAAAGGGAACAAGGCCACCTACCTGCTTTTCCGCCAAAGCCAGCGTCTCACGGAACTAAAGCACCAAGGGCTTTTGAGCGAGTTTGAGCACAGCGACCTCGAAAAAATGATCTCCGAGCTGTACAACCAACAGGGCGGGGCGGAGCGCATCAAGTCTTTCCCCTTTCCGCGCCAGTATGGTTTTTTCAGCACGGCCTTTGTGGTGCTGTTCAATTTCCTGCTGCCCTTTGCGATGCTGGGAGAACTGGCCAAATCCGACGATTTTGCGCTGTGGCTTGCCATCCCGTTCTCTACGATCATCTCTTGGGTGTTCTTCACGATGGAAACCATCGGCGATTCGAGCGAAAACCCTTTTGAGAACAGCATCAACGACGTGCCGATGACGGCCATTTGCCGCAACAT
>JBJXFT010000217.1:0-20659 GCA_046155725.1 Saprospiraceae bacterium | reverse complement strand
CAAAACCGCGCAAGACAAACTCAACAACAGGCCCCGAAAATCTCTCGGTTTTTTGACACCAATAGAGTTCTTACAGAAAAACCCTCAATCGCCCCCGCCCGTTGCATTTGATTGTTGAATCTGCGTCTGTCTCTTGAGCTCTGTGCCTCTGTGTTAAAGAAACAACCTCTAAACCATATACAATCTCCACTAATTATTATTACTAAGGGCCGCTTTTTCCGCTTTCCTTTTCTTTTTGAAATACCTGCGCAACAAGAAGTTGTCTTGTAATGCCCGCAAGTCTTCATCTAATTTTTGTGAACCGCCTTCGAGGTTCTTGAGCGTTGCCTTCAGGTTTGCGGCCGCTGTTTCATCATAGAGCAGCACACCTAAAGGAGATTCTTTGTTTTCTAATTTACTGGTGGCCACGCTCACGTTCTTGCTGGCGGCTTTCAAGTTATCGGTCGCTTCGGCAGCCGTAGCCGTCAGTTGCTTAAGTTGCCTGACGGAGGCTTGCACATTCTTGAAAACAGTAGTATCGGTCACCAGATCGTTGGCCAGCGAACCTTTCTGATTGAGTTTTTGGCTGTAATCGGACATAGCAGCAGTAAGTTTTTCTGCGTGTACCGAAGATTTTTGCAGCAAAGCGAGCGTCGCGTCGAGGCTATTGTAAAGCGATTCGTCTTTTAGCAATTTGCCGACCGACCCTTCTCCGTCCACTATTTTTTTGCTGATCGTTTTAAAATCGGTGGTGATGGCGAGCAGGTTCATGTTGTTCTGCTGCAAAGTGGTCATCATTTGTTCGGTGGATATCATTTTTTCGATGCCCAACGTGTCGCCGTCTTCCACATACTGAGACAAAGAAGTGCCGCCATAGACAACAATGATTTTATTGCCGATCAATCCGTCGGTACTGATTTTTGCTTTGGCATCTGCCAGATTTGAAGTGCAACAGTTAAAAATCTGTGCCATCGAAACTGGCAAGCCTTTTTTAATCCTTTCTTCTTCAATGAGCTATACCAAGCCTACTTTACCTTTCGGAAGAAGACTCCTGCGCTTCGCACTGTACACCTTTTTGACGCTGGTGGGCTTGGTGGTGCTGCTCTCTTTGGCACTTATGCTGCCCGCCGTGCAACAGAAGATCACCCGCGAGGCGCAAAGTTGGCTCCACGAAAAACTCGGCACGCGCGTCGAAATCGGTGCGATGCAGCTGCGGTTCCCCTACTACATTTCCCTCGATAAATTTCTGCTGGAAGATGAAAAAGGCGATACGTTGGCCCGTGTGGGCAGTTTGGTAGTGGATATAGATATGTGGGCCTTGCTCGATCAAAACATCGAACTGAAAAAAATTACGCTCGAAGATGCAAGCGTTTGGCTCCACCGCCGAGACAGTATGTACAATTTCGATTTCGTGACGCGCGCTTTCGCCAACCCCAACGCGCCACCGCCCGACCCGGCAGACACCAGCGCATCGCCGTGGAAATTGAAACTTGACCTCGCGACGCTCGAACTCAAAAGTGTGGAATTTTCTCTACAAGACGAGGATTCCAAAATGGCAGTGTCTGCCAAAATCGGCAATGCAAGCACGGTGATCAAAACAGCCGATCTGCCAACCCTGCACTTCGAACTGTCTGAGTTCTACCTCGCTGATTCAGACATCCGAATGCAGCAAACCAAAAAAACAACGCCCAGCGGAAAGCCTTCCGACAACTTTGCACTGCTGTTGGAAAAGGCCGAAATCTTGCGCTCGCACCTTCTTTTCAGCACTTCAGAATTGTTTTTGGAAAGCACTTTGGCAGAGGCAAGCATTGAAAACTTGCAGCTCCAATCTTTGGATGATCAATTGGGTGTACTGATTCAAAAACTGCTGTTGAAAGAAAGCAAACTCACCTTCCGCGACCCAGAAGCAAAATCTTCCCCCGGCCACCTTAATGCGGGCGATCTGGACCTGCAAGACCTCGTGGCCGACATTTCCGACTTTTCATTCCAAAATGGCACCCTCGCCCTGCGAGCAGAAGCCCTCTCCGGGGTGGACAAAAGCGGCCTGCAATTGCATTGGTTGCGCGCAGAACTCCGCATGACCCCGCAGCAAATCGAAATTGCAAACCTGGACACGGAAATAAACCAAACCACCGTGAAGGGCGATATCGCTTTGTTCAAAAACGAAAAAGCCACCTACGACCGGATGGACATCAAAATCGGGGAAGCAAAAGGCATCGTTGGCGACCTGCTCTTGGCCATGCCGCCCATGGAAAGCACAAAATCCTTGATCAATCTGCGCGATATGCCTTTCGATATGACAGGCGAAATAGTCGGCTCGCTCAATTATCTACAGACCAAGAACATAGAACTCTATACGGGCAACGGAACTGTTGTGCATCTCACGGGAAATTTGCAGCGGTTGACCGAACCCAAAACAATGGGCATGAACCTGCAAATCAGCCGATTGGAAACCAATCGCGCCGACTTGCTCCGCTTCATGAGCATCGGCGGCAAACCCATGGACAGCCTGCTGGCTTCGCCGCTTCCTGCGTTTTTCAGTGCCCATGGCTCGCTCTCTGGTTCGCTTGCCAATATGCAAATCTCCCTCGAAGGCAATGTTGGCACTTTGCAAACGGGCGTTTCGCCGCCGCCTTCCACGGGTCAGCCTTTGGCATTTGCGCTCGCCGGCAATTTGTCAAACGTAAACACACCAGATAGTCTTGGCATGGACTTGACCCTCCAGCGTTTGGAAGCCCCGCAGTCCTTTTTTGTTTTTCTGGAAGAAAAAAACATCCAGATGCCCGATATGCTCACGGCAACGGGAACGCTCAAAGGCACGTTGGCCGCGCTGCTCACCGATTTGGAAATCAACGCTTTGCGGGGGGAAAACAACAGCCGCCTATTGCTGGATGGCTGGCTCAAAAACCTGCGTTCGCCCGATAGCCTCGGCTTCGATATCGCCTTCGATGCCGAAGTGGCCCGTCAAGAAATATTGGGGTATATCCCCGATACGCTCCTCACCCGCAGCGTCCATCTGCCCGCGATGACAAAACTGAGCGGCAAAGCCAAAGGCAACGTCAAAAACTTGGCTGCCGACGCTACCCTGACGCTCGGCAACTGGGGAAATATCCGCTTGGACGGGACGCTGCGCGACACGTTCTACGATGCGACCATCGTGGCGAAAAACCTGCGCGTGAGCCAATTGGCAGTAGACAGCGCCCTGCAACCCTTGAAAATGCTGGGCTTCACGGCGCAAGTCAAAGGGCAGGGATTTGAATTTGGGAAAACTGCCCGTGCGGAACTGGCGGCAAAATTCGATTCTGTCATTTGGGACAACCTCGTGCTGCGCGACATCGTGCTGGATGCCGAAGTGGACGGCAAAAAATTCAAGGGCCTACTCAAATCGCCCGACGAACGTGTGGCTGTCCATGCCCAAGTGAGCGGCGACTTTGGCCCTGCCGCGCCTATTTTGGATGCCGACATTGTGTTCAACTGCCTCGATATGCGGGAGTTCGGCTGGGCGCAGCGACCCACCACCACTTGCCTGCGCATCCGCAGCCATTCCGAAGGCTTGTCGCTCGATACCCTGTTGGCGCAGGCTACCATTGAGGACATTGATCTCCAATATGACACAGTGCACATCCGGCCAGGCCCGCTGTCGCTGGATATTCGGCTGGACAATCGCCAGAATAGGATCGTCCTCGAATCTGACTGGCTGCAAGGCGAACTGAAAGGCTATTTTTCCATTGCCGATTTGCCAGAAACGATCAACAACATCGCAGAGCAGTATTTCATCGTGGATCGCACGAACTATGTGCCGCCTGTCGGCACAGATTCCCTTTCCGTTCGCATCCAGTTTTTGAAACCTCAACTTTTGACTACGGGCTTAGTCCCCGGCCTGACCAAATTAAGTCCCCTGAATCTGGAAGCCTCGCTGGACGCGCGCCGCAATTTTTTTGAATTCAAAGCCCAAGTGCCACGCATGGCCTACCTCGACTGGTCACTGGATTCGCTGAATGCGCGGGCTTATGCGGGCGACAGTGCTGCGGTGTTTTTGGTCAGTTCGCCACTCATACGTCGGCAAGACGAGACTTTCGTGGAGAATGCCCGCGTAAGCGGTCGGTTTGTGTCCAACATCGCCAACGTCGCCATCGCCGCCCGGGATGCCGAAGGCCGTGAACGCTTCCGATTGGCAGCCAATGCGGAACTCTCGCGCGGCGCGCGCACCGCCACTGTTCGGCTGGATCCTGTACAAATCATTGACTTCCATGAGTGGCAGGTGGATCCTGGCAACAAAATCCAGGTGGCGGCAAAGACCATCGAGATCGAAAAATTGATGATGCGCGGCAACGGCCAATCGGTCGGCATCGAGGGCAGTACGCGCGTCTTGGCGAGTGGGCGCACGGGCTTGGATTTCGAAGTGGACATCAGCCGCTTAAACTTCCAAAACTTCGATGTTTTTCTGGGGCAGTATGTGCGCGAACTGGATGGTTGGCTCCAAGCCGACATGAACATAAAAGGCACGACTGACGCGCTGCAAGTACGCGGCACGATGCAGTTGCACAATACGGTCGTCACGCCTACGCTCACCAATGTGCGCTATGAACTCAGCGAAACGCCGCTTGAATTTACTGCCGAAGGCATCAACCTGAATGGCCTCACCCTGCGTGATCCTGCTGGCAAAACTTTGGAAATCAAGGGGAAACTGGCTACTACCGATTGGAAAACCATCCGTGCCGACCTCCAGCTCCACGCCGACAGATGGCAGGCACTGAACACCATGCGCCAAGACAATCCCACCTATTTCGGAAGGGTGTTTGTGACCTTGAATGGCTCGGTGCGGGGGCTGCTGACCGAACCAGACATACAGATCAATGTCAAGACTGCCAAAGAATCTGATTTCACCTACATCTATGACGCGGCCACGCAGTCGGCCCAGCATGAGGGCATTGTAGAGTTTGTGCCTCCAGCGCGAGCATATGTGCGCCCGCTCGTGTACGACGCTCCCGCGACCCGTAGCCCTATTACCCTCAGCGCGAGCATCGAGATAGACTCCAATCTCAACATCAACAGTGTGGTAAACCCTGTCACAGGCGACGACTTCAACGGCAAAGCCAACGGCAGGCTCCAACTCGACCTCTTCCCGAACGGGAACATGACGCTTTCTGGTCGCGTGGAATTGGTGCGCGGCATTTACAGGTATTCTTATCAATCGGTGGTGAAGCGGAGTTTCGAGGTAGCAAGGGGCAGCAGCATCGTGTGGTCGGGGGATGTAGCCAGCCCAGAGTTGCAGTTGAAAGCGCGATACGTTTTTCAAGCATCGCCCTATCCGTTGGTGGTCAACCAGTTGCCTGGCGCAACCGGCGACGAGACCTCCCAATATCGCAAGCGGCAAACTTTCATACTGCAAACCAGCGTGAACGGCACCCCCAAGCAGCCAGACGTAGGTTTCAAATTTATTTACCCCCCAGACGAGCAACAGGAGGGCATTTCCCAAAATTTCGGCAATCAGGAAGAGGGCTTGGTGCGCAGCGCCCTCAACAATGTAAATGATGACCCCAACCTCATGTCGCGGCAGATATTCGGGGTGCTGCTGTTCAAAAATTTTATTGGCGAGTCAATCGGCGCTACCACCACCAGCAGCGGCGGCGATCCTTTGCGCGCGGGTCTGAGCAGTTTTCTGACCAGCCAAGTGAATGCGCTGGCGCAGCAGTACCTAACCTTCATAGACGTGGAGGTAGAGGCAAAAGATGCCGCTTCCAATGACGGGGCGAGCAGCGCGGAAGGCACCACGAATTACCAATTGCGTCTGGAAAAATCATTTTTTGAGGATCGCCTCACGTTCAAACTATCGGGCGGCACCACGGTAGGCGGTGCCAACGGCGACGAGGTGCAGAGCGCGCTGGAAAATGCTTCGGTGGAATATGCTGTCACCCGCAATGGCGGGCTGAAGGTCACGGTATTCTCCGAAAAGGGATTTGAATTACTGAATGCCTCGTCTTCAAATCTGCGCAACTCCGGCGCGGGAATTATCGTGAGCAAGGAATTCAACGGGAAAAGAAAGAAGTCATGAGCAATCAATCGTCAAAAATCTTTCAATCACTGCTACTCCTGCTCTGCGCGGGCTTGTTCGCTGCGGGCTGCTCCGGCACAGGCAAATTGGCCGAGGGAGAGCGGCTGTACACGGGCGCAAAAGTGAAAGTCTCGAAAGCGGAACAAGATTGGAAAGTCAAAATACTGCGGAAAGATTTGAAAAAAGCCGTCGTACTGCCGCGGCCCAACAAGCAGTTTTTGGGCATCCGACCCAAGCTTTCGATCTACAACACGTTCCACAATGGGCGCAAGAAGAGTTTTGGCAATTTTATCGCTACCCGCTTCGGTGAGCCTCCTGTGCTTTACAACGCCAAGATCGCTGCACGGCATCGCGAACTTTTGGAAGAGCGAGCCGGAAACGACGGTTTTTTCAAAGTCAAAATAGATACGGAAGAAAAACTGCGCAAGCGCAGCGCGCGGCTCGTGCACCGGGTGCGCGTGGAAAGCCCGCGCAAGACCATCAACAGCGTCACATACCCGCCGGACAGCACGGAATTGTTGCGGGCCATCCGCGCGCAGCAGCCAAAGTCCTTGGTGAAAGCAGGGGATTTCTATCTGTTGGAAAACATGATGGGAGAACGCCAGCGGCTCAACGACACTTTGCGCAACCGGGGATGGTATTATTTTTCGCCCGACCACCTGCTTTTTGTGGCCGACACAGTGCGCGAGCCCGGGCAATTGAACCTTAGCTTGAAAATAAAAGACGATGTGGCCGCGCGCGACCGAAAACGCTACCGCATCGCTTCGGTGACGGTGTATCCCGATCATGACTTGGCCCAGCGCGCTGATACTGACCCGTATGCACACGATACGTTGCCTGGCGATTGTGTGCGCTATGTCTATCATGATTTGAACATGAAGCCCGAAGTATTGTCGCGGCAGATTTTCTTGCGCTGCGGCAGGTATTACTCCGTCCTAGCTTACCAAGCCACGATCTATCGGCTGCTCAACCTTAATGTACACAAGTTTATCAACATCCGTTTTGAGCCTTCGGCGCGCGCCGATTCGCTGCTCGATGCCCGTGCCTACCTCACTCCCTACAATTCGCAACGGATAGAGGGCACTTTATCGGGGGTCTTTTCGCCGAATTTCTACAGTGGTGTTCGGGCGGGGGCGGCCTACACCCACCGCAATGCCTTTCGGGGAGCGGAAGCACTGCGCATCTCGCTCAACGGCGCTTACCTGCGCACCAACCAGGACAATTTCGATTTCGAGGATTTTTTGGTCAGCGATGCGGGCGCGCAACTGACCCTGCCGCGCTTTCTTTTTATCCCTGAAAAACAAACGCGCGCGTTCAACAGCACCAAGTTCAGCCTGCGGCACGAAGCCAATTTCTTCAAGTACAACGTGGAAGAACTGGGGCGTTTCGGCCTTAGTTTCCAACGGGTGCGGGCGGAGGGCGGCTATTTGTGGAAGAAAAACCGTCGAGGCTCGGCCACACAGGAATTCAACCCGCTGAGTTTTGCGATCCAGTTTTCCACCATCAGCGACAAAGCGGTGAGACAGCAACTGATAAGCGGCATCCCTACCGACACCACTGGCTCTTCGCTGCTCTTGCTGACTTTTACGGAGTATCAGCCCAATTACACCTACACGATAGACCAGCGGCTTGGGCCCGCCAAGCAGTTCCAGATGTATTTCCGCCAGCGTTTTTCCGCGCAAGCAAGCGGCTACACGCGACCCGCCGCTTTGCCTGCGGATTACGCGCTCTCGAACCCACTCAATTTTTTTACAGAAACCGAATACCGCCAGTACCAAAACACGCACAAACGCAACGTGCTGGCCTTCCGGGCGATATTTGCGGCGGGCATACCGCTGCGGAACGGCAGCACCATCGCCCTGCTCGACCGCTATGGAGTGGGAGGCGCCAGCAGTGTGCGCGCTTTTCCACCACGCTCCGTGGGGCCAGGCAGCGAAGTGCGCGACGCCGTGAACGACGGCCTCAATCTCGGCCAATACACAGGCAACGTGCTGATAGAAACCAGTTTGGAATACCGGGTGCCGATTGGAAAATACCCGGAACTGGCTTTTTTTGTAGATGCGGGCAATGTATGGCTCACCACTGGCTCCGACGCCACAGAGGCTTCGCGCTTTCGGTTCGACCATTTTTACCGGGAGTTGGCGCTTGGCACGGGTCTGGGGCTGCGGGTCAACCTTGGATTTTTCATCGTGCGGCTTGATCTGGCTTTCCCACTCAACAAGCCCTATCTGCCCATTGGCGAGCGTTGGGTGGGCGATGACTTGCGCTTTGGCAGCAAAAGCTGGAGACAGGACAATTGGAATTGGAATTTCTCTTTTGGATACCCGTTTTAGCGCGCGCTTCAATAGGAGAACATTTCGGTCAGCAGTTCGAAAAGTTGAAAGGCGGTGGCATCGTCAGGTGTAGCTATATTTTTTACCAAGCGGGATTTGTCTATTGCCCTGATTTGGTCGAGCGCGATTTGCCCACTTTTTCCTGAAAGCTGCTACTCCGGCCCGGAAATACAACTCAAACTCCCGCCCCGACCCACGGGGGCTTTCCATGAAAAAAAGGCCAAGAACAAAAGGTGAACCTTGGGAATAAGACCAAGCACTTGCGGGATTTGAAGTACAAGAAGCCGATTAAGAAGGCGCCGAAACGGAAATAGGGGTAGCCAACGGTTATTTGTTTTTTACTTCCAATTGTTTCAGCGCAGGCACATTCAGGAGCAATTCCATTTGATGAATGGCAATTTCGTTGAGCCTTTGCAGACGCATTTCCTTCGGCAGCCCCTGCCGGATAAATTCAGCGTTCAGGTTTTCAAGATTGGCAAGTACGAGCAGTTGTTCTGACGTGGCGCTGTCGCGGATGTTCCCCTTTGAGTCGGGGTTAGCTTCACGCCAGCTCTTGGCCGTCACCCCGAAAAGAGCCAAGTTCAACAAATCGGCTTCGCTGGCATATACTATCCCCTCCTGATTAGTGTTGTAAATTCTTGGCGGAACAAGACGCTCTCTTACCGCATCTGTATGGATCAAGTAGTTTATCTTGGTCAGAGCGCGTTTCAGGTTCCAATCAAGTGCTCCCTCGGTTTGCCGTGATTCAACCGCCTTTAGCCTTTGGAACTCCTTTATCACATACAGTTTGAAGGCGGGGGAGAGGTAGGAAAGAAATTCAAATGCAATGTCTTTGTGCGCATAAGTCCCCCCATATCGCCCAGGTTTTGCGCGGATACCGATGGCAGACGTCTGTGCCACCCAATCTGTAATGGTCAAGACAAAGGTTGCCGCGCCAGTCTGGCTTTTAATCCCCTCAAAATTGAGGGGATTAAAATCTGCATTGTGCAGCATTTCCCATGCGCCCAAAAATTCAACGGTGGTTCTGGTTCTGAGCCAGTTTGAAATCACCTGGTCGGTTCTTTCATTGAACCGTTTGGCGATGTCAGTCATGGAGATAAAATCGTCCTCTTTCTCTGTGAAAAAACGGATTTCAGTCCCCTCGACACTTAGGGTGGCGGTCGGTTTTGCCATGAAACATTAAGTTCGATGTTTTACGATGATCTTGCGAATCCGTTGGCGGACTTTCGCGTGGGGCTTGGTTTTCCCTTCGGCGGCCTGTGCCGCGCCGCGAAGCAGTAGGTCTCGCTCGTAGTCGGTGATTTGCTGCCACCAATCGCCCTGAGTATCGCCTTGCTGTTTGCTCCCCAATAAGGAGAGCACCTGATCCAAAACCTTGGTATCCGTCGTTTGCACGATGTGGCGGATGATGGTGTTTTGCTTGACTTCGGTTGTCATATTTTGCCTTTGTTGTGGATGCAAAAGTAGTAGGGAAGACTTGACAATCCCGAAAAAACCGGGATAGTCAAAGCTCATGCGCTACTTTTGTAAAAAAAAATTGAACGCACCATGACGGCATCCGCAAGCATAGCAGCCCCGACGGCAGTCCCGAATACTCGGAACCAACCGAATCACATCTCGTGGCCCGAGTTCCAGAAGCGCTACCTCAGCCGCGAGAACGGCTACAAGTACGAGTGGCTCAACGGCGAGGTCGTCAAATTCAAATCTATGGACTACACACAGTTTTTCATTATCCGAAACTTGCGCAACCTGTTCGAGCAATTGCGCTCTGCGGGCAAACTGAGCGGCATTTTGATGCCAGAAGGAGATATTTTCTTCGGAGCCAACCACCGCCGCCCCGATGTGGCTTACCTGACCGACAAGCAGGTGGACCGCACTGCCTACGGCGAAAACCAAGTGCCACAGTTCGTGATCGAAGTGGTGTCGAGTAACGACCAGATGAACGCCGTGACGGATAAAATGGAAAACTACCGCAGCTCGGGGGTGCAGACGGTGTGGCTCATCTTGCCCAAGCACCGCCAAGTGCAGGTTTTTTCAGGAGAAAACCTGAACCGGATGACCGTGTGTACCGATGAGGATATTTGTTCCGCTTCGCCCGCGCTGCCTGCGTTTGAGATGACGGCCAACGATGTTTTTCGCAAGCCGCCTAAGCCGGAGTGAGGGCGGGCGAGAGATTAAAACACAGGCCGCATCCGATTGTCCACAAACGCGACAATTTCAATCCTGTCAGGAAAGACTTCGTAAATCAGCGAGACCTCTTCGGTCACTACGCAGCGCCTGAAACGAGGCAGCAAAAATGATCTTGCGAACGCGCTGCCGGACTTTCGCGTGAGGCTTGGTTTTCCCTTCGGCAGCCTGTGCCGCGCCTCGAAGCAGCAGGTCTCGCTCGTAATCAGTGATTTGCTGCCACCAATCGCCCTGAACATCGCCTTGCTGTTTGCTCCCCAATAAGGAGAGCACCTGATCCAAAACCTTAGTATCCGTCGTTTGCACGATGTGGCGGATGATGGTGTTTTGCTTGACTTCGGTTGTCATATTTTGCCTTTGTTGTGGATGCAAAAATACGGGGAGAGATTTGACAATCCCGAAAAAATCGGGATTGTCAAGTCCCTTGCTTCTACCAATCGCGCCTACGTTTGCCCCTTACCTTTTCGTAATCGTAGAAATCAAAGATGCAACTGCGCATATAACTCCCTTTGGAGGAAGATTTCATCAATCGCTCGTACTCCTCTTTGGGTACATCAAAGTAGCGGTAAGTAAGACCGGTATTGATAAACCGGGCTTCGAGGATTTGGGTTGTTTCGTCGTAGCCGATGAGGTCAATCATGGAGGAATCTACTTCGGTGTAGGTCATGGGAAGTTTATAGCTTTGAGGAGGATGACAATTCTTTGGGCTTGGTATTCCGCTCCGTTGTGCGTTTGGGCAGAAGGCACAAGCGCGGCCGCAGAAAGCCAAAGAAGAGGGACAAAATCGGAAGTGAAGGAGGGTGCTTTTTTTGAGAGGAGGAGAATTTTGCTTGAAAAAACCAGCCAATTCTATTTAACTTTGTGCTGCCCAAACGTTCTGGACGTATCGAATAGGATGCTTCGCGCATCATGATTCATGGGTTTTTCAGAGCCGCCAAGCATTCATTGCTTGGCGGCTTTTATTTTGTACATCGTGTGGAAGCACTCCTCATAGAGGGCATAGATGTCGGCTTTGATTTCTTCGATGTTCATAATGATGGGTTAGTTTCGGCTGGCTCAGTCGTGTGCGAGGCTGAAAGATAGGGCTTTTGCTTCGGGCTTGGTATTCCGCGCTGTGCGCGCTTGGTCAGAACCTGTCCCCCCATCAAAGATTGGGAAGACGTAAGCAAGACAAAAAAAATGGAGCGGCAGAACTTTCGGTACCCTCAAATCCATGATTCGCCTACTAATACCGCCGCCCTTTCGTCCCGATTGCTCAGGCCGCCTTTTTGTCCTCCCGAAATCTCGGGGGGAGCAGGACAAACGCCTGTTCAGTGGATGCCATCCGGCCCTCCTGTGAGCTGCAAGGAAACGGAACAGAGGCGGAAGTCCCGATTTCTTCGGGATTGGCGGCACGGCAGTTGACGGCGTTGTTGAACGCGCTGCCGCCGCGGTTCACGCGGTTCCGACCTTATGGCGTTTGACCTTTTTCTTTTTCGGGGGGTCAATTTTCAAAAAAAAATGGGGCTGCGCCCCAAAAAAATTTTGGCGCTGGGCTTGGCATTTTCACCCGGCCCCAGCCGAGATGCACTCAGTCCCCCGTTACCTTTTTGCTGCTGCCGTGCTGCGCCGTCGGTCGTCCCTCCCTCCTTACTTGCACTGCCGCAGCAAAAAGGCTTTTCTCCTTTGGCCTCTTCGCTTGCTCCGCAAGCATCAGGGCTTCCTTTTGCTCACAGGAGGGGCCAGATGGGCAAGCCACCTCACTGCAAGGAAACGGAACAGAGGCGGAAGCCGAGCGCAAGGTTGCGGCCGGCGGCCCCATTGAGGTCGCGATTGGCGGCACGGCAGCGGACGGCGTTGCGGAACGCGCTGCCGCCGCGGAACACGCGGTACCGACCATCTGCTGTGGTTTTGCCGTCGCAGGGGTAGGGTTTCCAAGTGTCTTGACACCACTCCCACACATTCCCGCTCATGTCGTAAAGGCCAAGTTCGTTGTGAGCTTTGCCGCCTACTGGGTTGGTTTTTGAGCCGGAATTTTCAGAGTACCAAGCCACGCTGCCAAGGTTGTCAGAGCCAGCATATTTGTACCTCTGGCTTTTGCTGCCGCCTCTTGCGGCATATTCCCATTCGGCCTCGGTGGGGAGGCGGTAGGTTTTGCCAGGATATTTAGCGTTGAGGGCTTTTAGAAAATCTTGCACATCGTTCCATGACACCGATTCTACGGGGCAGTCGTCGCAGCCTTTGAAGTTCAATTCAGGTGGGTCACTGCCCATGATTTCGCGCCAGTCGGCTTGCGTCACTTCGTGTTTCCCGATGCTGAAATCATCCACCATAACTGAGTGCTGGCACTCATCATCGTCTCTGCCTTCTTCACTCGCAGGGCTGCCCATCTGGAAAGTGCCGCCTTGAATGGCTACCATTTCGAGGCCGGATTTTTTCTCCGTCGTGATGGGTTGATTTTGAGTAGTCGAACTTCCCGAAAGTTTAGAACTTTCGGGAAGTTGGGATTCGCCCTCGCCGCCAAACCACATCATCCCCAGCCAAACCAACAAAAACACAGCCAGCGCCCCGCCACCAATGGCGGCATAGCGACCCCAAGGCACGGGCGCGGCCTCTTGGCGTTTCAGTTCTTTGATGCGGAAGCGGGCTTCGCGGGCCATTTCGCCTTGCGGGTAATGGGCGAGGTAGGTTTGGTAGGCATCGGTGTTGTGGGCATCGGCGGCATGCTGCCAGGCGGTTTGGTCGGCGCGGCGGGCCTCCTGTTGCCGTTGGCGTTCGGCATCCTTCGCCCGTTGGGCTTCGGCGGCTAAATGTTCGTTTTCAGCGCGTTGGGTCTCTTCGCGCTCGCGGCGGGCTTGTTCGTCGCGGGTACGCTGCTCGGCATCGCGGTGTTCGCGCTCGGTGCGGGCACGGGCATCGGCCTCCCTCGCCCTTTGGTCAGCCTCTTTCGCCCTTTTGGCTTCTTCCGCCAAATTAGCGGCCTCGACTTGCCCTCTTTTTTTTGCCTGAAATGCCCGGATGGAATCTTTAACCCCCTCCACCACCTCATAATAAGGCTGGTCGTCATTGTCCCAATGACCCCTCGAAACGATGGGCTTTTCGCCCACGGGCAAGGCCTGAATATCCCCCAACTCGGCATACTCCCCAAAAGGGGTATCCTTCCAGTGGCACTGGCGGGCGAGGACGGGGATGATCTGGCAATCGCCCGCTTTGTGCTTCTCGACCACTTTGGGCAATTCCTTGTCCATGATGTAGTCGGAAGAAAAAAAGTCCGCGCTGAGCAGGAGGACGATGACTTCGGAATCCAGGAGCCGCCGCTCTATTTCTTCGCCCCAGCGCTCGCCGGCCTTGATTTCTTTGGCCGACCAGATGTTCCAGCCTTGTCGGTCTTTGACGAGGTTCATCTGCCGGAGCAGTTTGTCGCGCACGTCGCGGTCTTGGTTGGCGAAAGCGATGAAGATATTCATGTGAGGGGTTCAATCTGTTTCAAACACTTCGGACAATGGGATTGAAATGTCCAGCAGGGTATCGTGCAAGGTTTCGTGCGCGCGGAAAATCTGGTAATCGTCGGGGGCAGAGAAAACGTAGATGTTGCCCAGTGGGAGCAATACAATCCAGCAAGACTGCACCCCGTGCGCAAAGTAGTTGCGGGCTTTGTCGGTCAGTTCGTTGAGCGACTGTGTAGGGGAGATGATTTCCACGGTACAGAGTGGCGGCTCGGTCATGGCCACCACATCGCTGCGCAGGTCGAGCGGGCGATGTGCGTACAGCGAAAGGTCGGGCACAGAAGGCCAAGTGGAAAGGGAGAGGCTGAGCTCGGAGACCACCTTGTATTTGCCTTTGTAACGAGTGGCGATGGCCACAATTAGATTGGCCTGGACGGTTCCATGATTAAGTGAAGGCATAGGTTTTCCGCGTTCGGTGACATAATCAACACTTTCGAGAGCAGTGTCTTCGGCGACGCTATATGTTTCGTGCAGTGCCATATTTGAAATATTTTGCGGTAAAAGTATGCATCAAACGCGACTCAGTAAACAAAAAAGCGGCCCGGTGTCGCACACACCGAGGCCGCTTCAAATTCTTTTCAGGAGGCAATGTCTGCTTCCTGGGCGTGGCAGTCACCGCTACTTTTCATGATGTACCAGCACCCGACCGCTCATGGGTTTTCCACTTCCTACAACCCTTACAATGTACACCCCAGCTGGCAGCTTGGTTACGGGCACTACCATCGGGGCGCTCAAATCTTCCACGTTCTGTTGCAGAAGGGTTTGCCCAGCAGTGTTTTGGACGATAAGCACCCCTTGCCCGGCGAGCTTGTTTTTTGTGGATATTCGAAAAGTTTGCTGTGCGGGGTTTGGGAAAATCAACAGCTCGCTCGCCGTGTTTTCGATTGGCTCTGTGACTGCAACCGACTGGGTTTTGATTGGAGAGGTGACCATGTTCGTCAATATCGGTTCGTTGAAATCAAAATAAATGGCCGCTTTGTTGAGCACCGTGTGGAAGGGGTCAAAGGCTTTTTTGCGCTGAATTGCGAAGGTGACAAAGCCGTGGCTGGCAGGTTCGTTCGTGTTGCTGTCGGGCAGCATGATGTGCTCAAATATGATTTCGAGCAGCCCGCTGGGGCTCAACCGAAACGTCTCGACGGGGTGGCTGGCTGCCACAAAGCGGCAGGAGGGATAATAGAGATCCGAGTCCAGCAGGTCAGTGATGCGCACCCGGTCGGCTTGGAAAGTACCTGTATTTTGAAACTGCACGGTGTACAGGATTTCTTTCCCGGCGGCAATTTCTTCCACGGTAAGCCCGTCGGCGGGCTCTACCCTTTTTTCGTTCGGGTCAAAGGCACCCACCGCGGTATCGCACAGCACCCGGTGGTTGTCGGCAGGCATAAGGTCAGGCAGCGCGTTCGAGATGTGGCAAGTGCTTTTTATCGCCGTGCCCAAGGGCGTGTTTGGCGGCACATTTGTCCTGACCCAGATATTCCCGCCGTTGAACAAAGGCAATGCTGCCACCGACCAAACCAGGCTGTCGCCAAAAACAGCCGTAGGCGGAGGGCTGGCATCCAGGTAAGTCAAGTGGTCGTCCAGATTGACAGAGATGGTTGCGTCAGGCTCGGTAGTGCCTGCATTGGCGTAACTGATGCCAACCCCCAATTCAAATCCGGGCCGCGGCCTGCCAAAATAATTGCCATGCACAGCAAGGTCATTGATGCCGGGGGTCAGTTTGATTCCGAAATCAAGCCCAGTGCCTCCATTGCCGACAATGCGATAGGGCGGGTTGATGCTTTCCACATAATTGAAATTAGGGAGAAACAAAGGGCGGAGCGTATCGTCGGCGCTGGGAGTCACCCCCAAAGCATAAGAACCATCGCTCTGGCTGGTCGTCATATAGAAGGGATACCAGGTGCCGGGGTCTTCAAGGCTTACGCGGATATTGGGGAGAGGGCCTTCATTGGGTTCGCGGGTGCCGTTGTTGTTGTCGTCTTTGTATACCGTGCCCTGCGCCAGCGCCCCATATACATCTGGAATAATTGCCCGAACTACGCCGCCGCCATACCCTCCTGAATAAAATGTGCTGTCTGAAAGCACGACGCTGCCAAAATAGCCTTTCTGCACGGGCACCCAAGTTTTCGCAGTATCCAACGAGGTGAAAAAACCGAGCGAGGTATGGTACATGAAGTATTGGCCCCTGTGCCCAAAAAAGTCGGCATACGTGCCCAAGTCAGGATCATACCCATAGAGCAAGTGTGGGAGGCCATCGTGCGCGTACTTCCAAGTGATGCCGTCGGAAGAGGCATACATTCGGTTTGACCAATAAATGCCGTCTTGAAAAGTTAGAGAAGCAAACAAGAGGTCGTTCGCAACAAAAAACCCGGCAAGATTTCCCGGCCAAGGGTTGGGCTGAATGCTCCAATTAACTCCTTGATCGGTGGAGATGTACAGGTCGCCGTTCCAGTTGCCCCCTACATACACGCCATTGAACTCGGTAAACTCCTTGATAAAATTGGGCAGCTCATTCCATGATTGGCCGAAGTCGGAGGTTCTTCTCCAGCCTTCAAACTCCAGTCTTACAAAAATGGCATTGCCAAAGGCTTTGATCCTGGAAATATCATAGGTTTCGCCCCAAGGGCCTTGCGGCGGATAGATACTATCCCAAGTGACCCCACTATCCGCAGAATAATAGAAATAGCCTTGGCTCTGGTGGACGACGCACACCATGCCCTCGTCATTGGACGCCATGGTTTTATAGTCTCGGCGCGTCTCTGAAACAAATGGGCTTTGGTTCCAATCCTGTTGCTGCTCGTCAAAACGGAAAACGCCGTTGCCCGTATTGGCCCACACGATGCCTCCACCATTTGCCAGCGAGGAAACCGCCGCCGAATGCAAGCCATCGTTGGAGGGCTGGAATGTCTGGCTTGCTTCCTCCCATCGGAACACGCCTCGATCGTAGGTAGTTGCCAGTGGCTTGCCACCGGCAGTAGCCAAAGTTGTAATGCCTGAATAAAGCGGGCCAGTTGGCAAAGATGTCCACGTCGCCCCAAAATCCTCCGACTTGGCAAAACTTGTTTCACCGCCACTGCCATAGAAGATGTTCCCAACTTTGACAAAACCATCGTACTTAAAATACCCTGGCGTGTTTTGAAAATTCCAAGTCTGACCGTCGTCGTGCGAGTGCCACAAATTTTTTCCCGTAGAAATCAAAATGTGCGGGCCGGTTGCAAACATCCCTAAAAGATATTCCCCTGAGCCAAAAGCGGGGGATACCAACTCCCAGTTGTCGCCATTGGCATCCGTTCGCCAAACTTCTTTCTGCCCCCCCACATAAAGCCGCTCTTCGAAAGCCCACATTTCATAGGTGTACAGCATAGGCGAAACCACCGTGTCCCAAATAAAGCCGTCGTCTTGCGAGCGGAAAATAGTCTGCGCTGATGGACACTGGTGAGGTAAATACCATGGTTGCAAAGGGCAAGTTTGGTGGTGTAAGAAACCTCAGGGGGCAGCGTGCCTTCTGCCCAGGTTCCGCCGTCATCGTGGCTTACTTTGAGTTTGACGGGTTGCGTATATGCGAACGAATTGCCTTCGTAGAACTGCCCTACGAGGTCGCTCCCATGTGTAGCCATGGGCCAGATGGCGTTTTCGGGGATTTTTTCCCAACTTAGCCCATTGCTGGTTCGGTACAGGAAAAATTCGTCTGAATAGAAAGCGTAGTTGTCGCTGTACCAGATGCTCCATTGCGAACCCCCGTTAGGGCCGTTGGTGTGTTCCCACTGGAACTGGGCGAAAAGAACTGGGAAATGGAAGAGCGACAGAAGCGAAAGCAGGGCAAGGTATTTCATACTGATAAGGTGATTGAGTGAAGGCGAAAAATATCGTCCAACCCATGACGCAGCCGACCCTAAATAAGCTGGTTCGACGCACAAAAAAAAGCGGCCCGATGTCCCACACACCGAGGCCGCTGAACTTAGCAGAAATATTCTTTTTGAAGGAATGATGAATGTTGGAATGATGAAAGATGAATGCCGAGCGTGGCACTCATTCATCATTCCTCATTCAACCATTCATCATTAATCCACGTTGTCGTGCAAATACGAGTTGCCGCCCACCTTGATTTCGCCTTCTTCTTCGAGCGAGATGGTCCAGTTGGACATTGTTTGCTTTTCTGAATCCGGCACATCGTCGAGGTTAACGCTGCGGCGGAGGTAGGCGGGCTGGCTTTCGAGGTCAATGATCGTCTGCGGCGAAGAGAGTTTCACCACATTGATGGGCCGGGCCAGCGCTTCCTGACGGCGACGCTGTGCCTGCTCTATGCGGCTTCGGCGCTCTTCGGGCGAGAGTTCCTCTTCCTCGTCGCGGAGGTAGGGGTCGTTGTTGACAGGCGTTGTGCGGCGGATTTTGTCCACCGACTCCCGGATGTTGTCGAACTCGAATTCGAGCATACTGGCCGCCTTCTCGTCCACCGGGATGTATGGCTCATGGGACGTGACAGTGAAGAGAGAAGGGTGGTTCTTTATTTTCCCAGTGATTTCGTGATCCTCGTCGAGGTGTACGATTTGGCGGTTGGTCGGGTTGGCTTGGCTTTGGTCTGTAGCGCCCAATTTGCCGCGCTCGGCTACTTCAAAGCCTGTGGCGATGATGGTGACGGCGAGTTTCTCGCCCAGCCGCTCGTCGAAGCAGTTGCCCCAAATGAGGTTGGCATTTTCGCCCGCCTTTTCCTGCACGAACTGCGTGATTTCAAAAATCTCGTCCATCGTGGCCTCTTTCGCGCCGGAGGTGATGTTGACCAAAATGTTCTTTGCGCCGTAGATGTCGTTGTCCTCCAGGAGCGGCGAGCGCAGGGCTTCGTCGGCAGCGCGGAAGGCACGGTTTTCCCCTTCGAGCGTGGCCGTACCCATGATGGCGACCCCAGAGCCGCGCATGGTGGTGTTCACGTCCTCGAAGTCCACGTTGACATAGCCTGGCACCGTGATGATTTCGGCGATGCCTTTGGCGGCGGTGCAGAGGATGTTGTCGGCCTCGCTGAATGCGGCGGAAATGGTGAGGTTGCCGTAGATGTCGCGCAACTTGTCGTTGCTGATAATCACGAGGCAATCCACGTTTTTGCGCAAATCTTCCAGCCATTCCATGCCGTTGCCGACACGGGTTTTGCCCTCGAACGTGAACGGCAAGGTGACGATGCCGACGGTGAGGATGCCCAACTCCTGCGAGGCTTTGGCGATGATGGGGGCCGCACCAGTGCCGGTGCCGCCGCCCATGCCGGCGGTGATGAACACCATTTTGGTGCCATCTTCGAGGAATCGCTTGATTTCGTCGAGGCTTTCCAAGCAGGCTTGTTTGCCCACGGAGGGCTTGCTGCCCGCGCCGCGCCCTTCGGTGAGGATTTGGCCCAGCGAGATTTTGGTGGGCACAGGGCTGAGGTGCATGGCTTGTGCGTCGGTGTTGCAGATGGCGTAGTCTACGCCGACGATGCCTTGTTTGTACATGTGGGTGACTGCGTTGGAGCCGCCGCCGCCTACGCCGATGATTTTGATGATGCTCGGCTCATCTTTTGGCAAATCAAAAAGCATGATATTTTTCTGTTGAGAGTTATCGAATGTTGTGTGTGCGCGTTCGGTGTTTCCCTGTTTCCCCACCGTTCCCCCACAGATAAATCTGTGGGCTGGGGGGTGAGTGAGGGGCAAGTTTTGTGGCACCTCAGCCCACAGATTTATCTGTGGGTGGATTATCGGATGGATTATCGGGCGGTTTTTTCCTGATTTTAAAGCCTCGCTCCTGCATTTTTATCGCACCTAAAACTAATGCGCAGGCCAGAAGCAAGCCTCCGATGGTGGAAAAAACCAAGCCCGTTGCGTGGTTCGTGCCGCACCAGCTAGGTTTGCTGTCCATCAGGCGAATGCCACACCCGATAAAGAATAACCCAAACACGGTGCTTAAAATCAGGCAACCTTTCATGGCCGTCATTTTTTATTGAAGTCCATATCAGGCTCGGCTTCGAACCATTCCTTGGTCTTCTTGAACACATTGTCGAACCACGAATCGCCTTTTTCTTCCGAAACGTTGGAAGGTTCGCGCTCTTCGGGCTGCTCGGATTTTGGCTCTTCCACTGTTGCTTTCGAGGGGTCAATGTCTTGCAAGCCACGCAGCAGCAAGCCTATGGCTGTGCTGAAAATCGGGCTGCTGACCGACTCGTGGTAGCCGTGCGCGAGGTGCTCGACCGGCACCCCGATACGGCAAGCCATGCCGGTGTGGAATTCGGCGAGTTTGTCGGTGTTCGCCAGCAGCGAGCCGCCGCCCGTGAGGACAATGCCGCCGATGAGTTTGCGCTCATAGCCGCTGCGGCGGATTTCCCACAGCACATAGTCGAGCACTTCTTCCATCCGCGCTTGGATGATGCGGGCGAGGTTTTTCTCGCTGATCTCCTTGTGGTCGCGGCCTTTGAGGCCGGGGATGGTGATGATGCGGTTGTCAAAAACCTCGTTGGCGAGGGCGGAGCCGAACTTGACTTTGAGTTTTTCCGCTTGCGGCGACATCACGGTGCAGCCTTCTTTGATGTCGGCTGTGATGACGTTGCCGCCGAAGGGGATGACGGCGGTGTGCCGGATGATTCCTTCGTGGAAAACCGTGATGTCGGT
>JBJXFT010000205.1:0-5109 GCA_046155725.1 Saprospiraceae bacterium | reverse complement strand
CCATTGGGGATTCCAATGGACACGGCTTTCATTTCTTAAACATTCGCCCACGATGAAAAACGTTTTAATTTCACCGCTCACCGCTCACCGCTCACCGCTCACCGCTCACCGCTCACCGCTCACCGCTCACCGCTCACCGCTCGTTAGATTTTTAATGGCTATGCTTTTGACGGCCTTTCTCGCGCCGAGCGCTGCGAGGGCGCAGGGCGCTGAACCGCCCTCTCCCTACGACCCTTGTGTAGCCGCCGCACCTTCTGCGCCGAGTTGCATTGATGGCTCCCGCAGCTGTTACGACGTGCAGCACACCTGCTCGCCGGGCTACTGCTGGTCTGGAGGAGTACCTTCAGTCAATGAAGGCATCCCTTTCGACGGCGTTGTAGAAAACAAGGTCATCGAGATCGGAGGGGTCTACACCATCACGAAAAACGTGCGGTTCGTCAACTGTACCTTCAGAATGCTCGGCGATGCCCGGGTCAACATTTCGCCTGCCGGCAACGCCCTTATGAAAATATTTTTCGAGAACTGCGACTTTTATGGCTGCAACGCCATGTGGCAGGGCATCGTGGTAGATGTCTCCGCAGCCTCTGCTGGGCTGCTTTTTGCTTTTTGGGGCGGCAACATAGAGGATGCCTACATCGGCCTCCGGCTGGACGAAGGAGATGATGCCACAAGCTATCAGATCGCCAGCAATACTTTCCGAAACAACCACATCGGCATTGCCAATTTGCGACAAATAGGGGGCGAACTGAACGCAAAAATCTGGCGAAACCAGTTTTTCCAAACAGCCAACCTTGCCGCCAGAGTAGGCTCTTTGGTGGATGACCCGAATTTGCCTCCACTTATGCCCGACTACCCGCTTGCCCATGCGGGAGTCAAGTATGTCAATGTGGTCTCGGCCGTGGGTGTGTTGCAAACCGGCCAAACAGGAAACACGCTCAATGTTTTCGAGTGTTTGGTATATGGCATCGTGACAGAAGGCGGTGCCGTTCAGTCAACCAGCAACATTTTTCAGGTCATGGGCCTTTACGGCGTTTATGCGACGGATGGCGCCGTCAGGGTCGTACACTGTCATTTCCTTGAAAGCGGCATGGCTGGCATCGTAACCATCGGGGCAACCCTAAAAGCCCAGCACAATGTTTTCAGCGGCGCTTGGCGCTGGGGAATCCATGCTTCTCAGAATCTAAACGGTGAATTCATCACCATTAACGAAGAAAACCAATTCACCATCACAGATGCCACTTGGCTGTACGGTATCTATGTGGAGCGCCCACAGGCACTTGTAGGGACGCACTGCACCATTGACAGCAATACATTCGTGATAATATCCGCCACGGAATTATTTGAATTTCACTGTATTTACATGCAAGACTTTGTAAATGCCACGGACGAGATGGAAATCTCTTGGAACTCGATGACCATAAACTCCACAAAGGGCGGCGTCATTGGCATCTTCGGCATCATGGGCAACTCTGATCAACTAAACGTGCACGACAATCCCATCCATTCAGGTACTATAAGCGATCCAAGAGAAAACAATGGCATTTTTCTTATCGGAATTGGAGGCCAGAACCTCTCCAATGGCCATATCATCCGCCACAACACGGTCTCTGGCATCAATGTTGACGACGAGTCAAACGCGGTGCACAGGGGTTTTTACCTGATTTCGATTAATGCCGTAGAGTTCTGCGACAACATCGTGGACAACACATACACAGGAATGCATTTTACGGGTTCGAACGATGTGGCGCTGCGGAGCAACCATTTCGGCCACCATACTTTGGGGTTGTTGATTGGGCCTGGAGCAGATGCAAAGATAGGGCCCCAGTTTGGCAAAGGAAATCAATGGGACTTGGATCCTGATGCTTGTGTAGAATTTGCTGCGCAGGTTCTTGATGGGGATCCACTTACCTCTGAGTTTGTAGTTACACAAGACAATGTCCTGCCTTGGTTGCCAGACCATGACAGGATAGATCCAGACCCAACAGGGTTTAACAACCCGAATTGGTTTCACGCAGGCGGCGGCCCGTTTGATGCT
The DNA here is from genome assembly GCA_046155725.1 of Saprospiraceae bacterium. Classification (GTDB taxonomy): domain Bacteria; phylum Bacteroidota; class Bacteroidia; order Chitinophagales; family Saprospiraceae; genus M3007. The sequence goes on along the minus strand of JBJXFT010000205.1, from coordinate 3,074 downwards.
ATTTGTAAATCTCCTTTGGAGCCGCCGCTCGCACGAGCAATCACGCCTTCAGAAGCAGAAGCCATCTTGGGCACTTCGGTGCTTAATGGAGTGAACCTTTGGGATTTGAAAAAAGATGTGTACGCCAAATTGCTGGTTTTCCCTGAACTGCGCCCAGCAGGCTCGCCAGAAGCAGTATTTTTCAACAGTTTGAGCGGTACTGCTTTGGCTTCTTTTGGGCAAGTAACACAGCTGCGGCGCAACGCCTTGAGCCTTTCGGCTGCCGACCAGCAGACGTTTGACAACGCTCACTCGGCCATTGAACAGGCATTTGAAAACCTTGCCGCTTTGGATGAAAGCATGGACTATTCCGAAGTTGACAACCTTGCGGAAGCGTGGTTCGCCCAGCGTTTGGTGCTGCTCCAACAAGTAGCCGCAAATGCTGCAAACGCAGCCGCGCTCGAAAACAGCAGGGAACAACAAGTGAATGTGGCCTTGCAAAATGCGTTGGCATACAACTCAAACATCACGGCGGCACAGCCCTACGAATCGGCAAGAAAAACCATCAACGAGCTGCACATCCGCCACTTGCTCGGCCAGCCGATGACACAAGCACTGTACCAACAGGCACTTACGTTGGCCCAACAAGATGCAGCGACCACCGGTGCTGCGACCGCAGAGGCTGTCCGATTCTTGGCCCCCTGCGACCAAGTCTTGTATAGGGCCGCAGAAGAAGTTGAAAAAGAGATGGACGAGTCACAAAAAGTCCATTCGACAAAGGTGGCCACGCTCCAAATCAAGCCCAATCCAACTGCCGGGCTGACAGAAGTAACCCTTCCTAATAATCATGGCGGCTTGCTCACGGTGTACAGTGTCCATGGGCAAAAAGTAAAGACGCTGTCCGTTTCCTCTGGCACACCCAAGGTTTCTCTTGATTTGGAACAGGTTTCTGCTGGGTTGTATTGGGTAGTCTTCACCGACGAAACAGGCAAAGTCTTTGGCACCGCCAAAGTTTTTGTTGCCCCCTAATTTTTTCTTACACATCTACGACTGCCTACGGCCAAGTGCCGTGGGCAGTCGCTATTTATATCTTCCAATGAAAAAAGTTGTCCTTTTGCTCGTTTTCGCTTTTACTGTTTCTGCGTCTGCCTTCGCCCAACTCAAGCACGACAATACCTGGACCATAGGGTATGGGCAGATATGGCCAAGTTCAGATGGCTATCCTTTCGGCGGGGTCATCATGGATTTCAGCACCGCCCCTCCAACCTTTTCGCTTCTGGCGTATATTTTTGACAGACCCAAAGCGACCATTTCTGATAAAAATGGACAATTGGTTGCTTACACCAATGGGTGCATGATTGTCAATCGAGACCATGAGCTCATGGTAAACGGCGACACGCTCAACCCCGGAGATGTTTTCAACGGGTTCTGTGAAAATGGTGATTATCCCCTTTGGCAGCCTACTATTTTTTTGCCAAAGCCTGGCAGCGACAGCCTTTACTACCTTTTTCACATTCGATCAGATGATGAATTCTGGAGTCCTATAAATTTAATGTACTCCATCCTTGATGCATCAGGAGATGAGGGTGGGGTAGTTGTTTCCAAAAACAATTCCGCCCTAAGTGATTCGCTTTTTCTCGGTAGATATGTAACCGCCACTCGCCACGGAAATGGGCTCGATTGGTGGGTAGTCACGCCTCGGCGCTTTAGCAACGGCATCCATGTCAGCCTGCTCAGCACCGAAGGGGTGGAGTACAAGGGGATACAGGATGTCACCTCCAGGATCGACAGTGCCTTCTGGGGCAGCCAGACGGCGTTTTCGCAAGATGGCAGCAAGTATTTCCGCAATTCCACAAATGGGCTGTTGATGCTTGACTTTGACCGTTGTGATGGTATTCTTTCAAACCCCGTGTACTTGGACTGGGACTCTATCCCTTTTGGAGGGCGTGGGGTGGCTACCTCCCCCAATAGCCGCTTTCTCTACTTGACTTCTGGCGGCACCGTGCAACAGTACGACCTCTGGGCAGCAGACTTGGCCGCCAGTATGCAGGTGGTGGCGGCCTATGATGGGTTTTTGGCGCCTTACCCTGCCACGTTCTTCCAGATGATGCCCGGCCCTGACGGCAAAATCTACATCATCACGACGTACGACAACAACGTGCTGCACGTCATCCACAACCCCAATGAACCGGGGCTGGCCTGCAAGGTGGAGCAGCACGCCTACACGCTTCCTGCGCGTACCAGTTTTTTCATCCCCAACTTCGCAAACTACAACCTCGGCCCGATAGACGGCGCCCCTTGTGATACCCTGGGAATCAATAACCTTCCCGTTGCCCGTTTCCGATGGAACGTGGCGGATACGCTCTCGCCGCAGCAAGTTGCTTTTACGGATTACTCCTATCATGAGCCTACCGCCTGGCTCTGGGACTTCGGCGACGGCACAACCAGCCAAGACACCAGCCCGGTGCACCTGTACGCCTCACCCGGCATTTACACCGTGTGCCTGACCGTGTGCAACGCGAATGCCTGTGATACGGTGTGCCAAGAGGTGGAAGTGGAGGTGGTGGGTACGGTCACCTTGCAAGGAGAAGGCGGGCAGGTGCTGCTCTCGCCCAACCCTGCTTCGGATGTTTTGCGCATTCAATTTGAAGTGCCTTTAAAGGGCGAGGTTGTCATCACCGACCTTTCAGGGCGAACGGTTCAAGTGCTTTCCATGAGCGAAGAATCCAAGGTCTTGGATGTCCCTGTTGCCCATCTTTCAAACGGTGTGTATGTGCTGGCCTTTGCCGATGTGTCTGGGAAACTGCCCACCAACGCCAAGTTCGTAGTCCTCCGATAACTTCCCTTCCCTTCTCACCCAGCCCACTTGCTTTGGCCTTATGCGCCAAAGCAAGTGGGCTTCAACATATACCTACCATGCACAAAATACTTGTTGTGGCTGCTTTTCTATGTCTCCCTGACCTTGCCATCGCCCAGAATAAACATGATAATGTGTGGGTCACCGGATATGGCACAAACCTTGCAAACCACGGAGGCGGTACAAGGATTGACTTCAACAGCGGAGAGCCTGTACTCACCCATTTTGCTTTGCCTTA
>JBJXFT010000174.1:0-12574 GCA_046155725.1 Saprospiraceae bacterium | reverse complement strand
TGCTCGAATATTGGTAGTGGAACAACGGGCTTTCGCTCAGCCCCACTACGCTGCTTGCCTTTTGGCTGCTCAGTGCCATGACCAGGTTGACAAGAGCCTTATTGTGGCGTACGCCCAGATTGAGTAAGTCTAGGCAGTACTGGTTGGTTGTTTTTATCACACATAAATGATACAACCAGTCTGCCTTTTTTCAATGAACTTTTTCGGACTGCCGAGGAAAACCGTCCAAAGTCCAAGAAAGTTTAGATGGTTTAGGGGGCTTGGTCCTCCCTCCATTGAACTGCGTCAGAGAGTACTATAGCAACTCATGTCAGCAAACCCCCGCCCACACGCTCAAAAGCCCCGCTCGTTTGCCCAGAAGCCCCGCTCACGAAACTTAACACTTTTTTCTTGGCGGCTCGCCGAATGCCCGCTTACCTTGGGGGCACAAAACTCAACCGTTCATTTTTCAAACATTCCACAACATGAAATCGATTTTATCTTCTCCGCTCACCGCTCACCGCTCACCGCTCACCGCTCACCGCTCACCGCTCGTTAGCTTAATTGCCTTTATGGCGGCTGTCTTTTTTACCACCGCCCTTATAGCACAGGGTTCTGAGCTACCGGCTTACGACCCTTGCGCTCCTTCACCCACCCTTTCCATCCACTGCCTTGACGGCACTCGAAAATGTGATTACTACAGCCAGTTCCCCTGCTCCCCCGACTATTGCTGGACCAATGTAGTAATTGGTGACAACGAAGGCATCCCCGTAAATGGGGTTGTCGAAAACAAGGTCATTGAGATTGCCGACACCTATACCATCACGAGAAAAGTGACATTCGAGAACTGCCTCTTCAAAATGCACGGCGGCGCCCGCATCAACATTTCTCCAGTCAACCCGCTTTTGGGGGGAGTCATTGCCACCTTCAGAAACTGCGATTTTTTTGGCTGCTCGGAGATGTGGCAGGGCATCTACGTAAATGCCGCCAACGCACCCAACATGATGTTCTTTTTCAACAACTGCAGCGTAGAAGATGCCTATATCGGCTTGCAGTTGGATGAAGCAGGGGGCAAGTACTCCATTGCCGACAACTCTTTCCGCAACAACCACATCGGCATCGGCAACCTCCGGCAAAACGGCAGTGCGCTCAACGCCTCGATTATCAGGAACACCTTTTCCCAGTCGGCAGACCTTGCCGCGAGGCTTGATTCCTTAGCGCCTCCTTTTCCCATGCCGGATTACCCTATTGCCCATGCCGGGATAAAATATGTCAACACCAGCACGTCAGTTGGTATAGAGGTCAAACCGCTTTTGCCTGTCCTGAACACGGGCAACACGTTTAGCTGTTTGATGAACGGTCTTATTTCAGAGAACAGCAATGTGGCTTCAGCTAGAAACACCTTCCAAAACATGGGGCAATATGGCATTTGGGCGACGGGGGGCACCCTGAGAACCGAGCACTGCAAATTTCTCTTGGAAGGGCACACAGGCATCTGGGCATCGGGCACAAACCTCACGGCTATTCTCAACAGATTTGAAGGCGACTGGGTCGAGGGCATATATTCTGCTGGAGATACAAACAGCGAATGGATAGCCATCGCCGGGAACGAGTTCACCATCGCTGCCCCGAATTGGACCAGGGGCATTTTTGTGTTTCGACCTCAATCAGCCACGGGCCTTTACGTCTGGATCGGGCGAAATATCTTTACCGTGACCTCTTGCTCGGCCTTTGGCCTTGATTGCATCTATGTGATAGATGTAGCGGACAGCGCGGGCGCATTGTGGATAACCTCCAACAACCTCACGATCAACTATGCGGGCGGCCCCATAGATGGCATCATTGTCAGTATGGGCAGCTCGGACAATTGCAGGATAGCCCTCAACAACATCCATTATGGCATACTGAGCAATTCCGGGGTCCTAAACTTTGGGATCAATTTGTCCAAGAATGGCGCACAAGCACTTTCTGTTGAAAATATAGTAAAGAACAACACCATCACGGGTATCCAGACAAATTTCTTAGTCGGTTCTTCCGTGAACTGTGGCTTTCACGTTTGGGGGGGCCTCAGCAATACCGATTTCTGTGACAATACCGTAGATCAATCAAGATGGGGGTTCCATTTTCACGATAACAACGATGTCCGTTTGCGCGAAAACCACATCAACCACCACGACTATGGGCTGTATATTCAAGGAGCCACCGGGCCTCAATTTGGCCGTGGGAACCAATGGAACTTAGACCCTAATGCCTGTCGGTATGCGGCAAGAAATGAAAGTGCCATACCGCTAAGTTCTCAGTTCCTTGTGGATGAAGACGAAGAAGGGGTTGTGCTCCCCTGGCTTCCGCCAGCAGCCAAGATATTCCCGGTGCCAAACCCGATGGCACCTGCGACCTACTGGTTTCACAAGGACGATGTCCCGCTTGACCATTGTGTGCCTGAAGGCGAAATCTCCCTCCCGCGTGCGCTCACACAATACGAGAAAGAGGCTGTGGCAGGCACCTCCCCGCTTAGCGGGGCCGAGCACTGGAACTTGAAACTGGATGCCTACACCAAGTTGCTGATCTTCTCCAGCCTGAGGCCGGCAGGCTCGCCGGAGGAAGCATTTTTTAACAGCCTCGGCAGCACGGCACTTGCCTCTCTTGCACAGGTGACCGCACAAGTGCGGAGCGCGCTGGCCATTTCTGCCGCCGACCAATCGGCTTTTTACACTTATCGGACAGCCATCCAGCAGGCCTTTGATTCGCTCGCTGTTTTGGACCAGAGCATGGACTATTCTTCGCAAAGCAACCTGACCGAGGCTTGGTTTGAACAACGCGCAGCACTGCTCCAACAGGTGGCGACAAACGCCGCCAGCGAGGCCGCGCTCGAAAACACCCGGAACCAGCAATTGGGAACAGCGCTGCAAAACATCTTGGTTTTCAACGCGGGCATCTCTACGGCCCAAGCTTATGAATCGGCCAGAAAAACCCTCCACGAATTGCGCATCCGACACCTGCTCGGCGAACCGATGACACAGGCGCTGTACCAGCAAGCCCTCTCTCTGGCACAGCAAAACCCGGCGATTACGGGCTATGCCACGGAGGAGGTGCTCATCTATCTGGCGCCCTGCGATCAGCACCTGTACAGGGATGCCGATGAAGCACCCCAAGAACGGAGCGAGGCACTTAAGCCCCACAGCTCCACAGGGGCGGTTTCGCTCCAGATCGCGCCCAACCCGACCGGTGGCTTGTTTGAGGTGGAAATCCCCCACCATCATGGGGCCTCGCTCGCGGTGCACAACGTGCAAGGGAAGGTAGTGATGGCCCAATCTGTCGAGCCAGGCATCCCAAGAGTCACCATGGACATGAGGCAATACCCAGCCGGATTGTACTGGGTGGTGCTCACCGACCCAACAGGCGCCATCCTTGGCAAGGCCAAGGTTTCTGTTTCACACTAAATCTCCTCACCTGCGCGAGGCATGGGCACGGTGGCGCGGCCACCCTTGCCCTTGCCTCGCGCTATCCTGTTTCTTTATGAAAAGAGCCTTCCTTTTACTCATTGCCTCCTTGAGCCTCCTGCCCCCTGCCCTCGCCCAGCTCAAGCACGACAACATCTGGACCATCGGCTATAGCGATATTGCGCCAAGTCCAAGTGGTTACCCCTACGGAGGAATTATCATGGATTTCAGCGTTTCGCCCCCCTCTTTTGCACTCCAAGACTATGTAGTTGACAGACCAAAGGCTACCATCTGTGACAAGAGTGGCCAATTGATCGCCTATACAGACGGCTGCCGTATCCTCAACCGCAATCACCAGGTCATGCTCCGCGGTGACACGCTAAACCCCGGAAACATCTTCAATATCTTTTGCAAGGTGACAGATTATCCCTTGTGGCAGCCCACCCTTTTTTTGCCCAAGCCGGGCAGCGACAGCCTGTACTACCTTTTTCACCTTAGAAACGACGACTGGGCCTGGAGCCCGATGAACCTGATGTACTCTGTGGTGGATGCTTCCGGTGATGAAGGGAACGGGGAGGTAGTCAGCAAGAACAATTCGGTGCTGAGCGATTCTTTGTATCTAGGAGAGTACGTCACTGCCACACGTCACGCCAACGGGCGCGACTGGTGGGTGGTGGTGCCGAGGCGCTACAGCAACAACATCCATGTCAGTCTTTTTACCGCCAAAGGGGTGGAGCACAAGGGGGCACAAGATTTTGACAGCTTCAACCTGGAGATTGACAGCACGTACTGTTGCAGCCAATCGGCGTTTTCGACCGATGGCAGCAGGTATTTCCGCAACGGCCCCGAAAGCCTCCTGATGCTGGACTTCGACCGCTGCACGGGCACGCTCTCCAACCCTGTGCGCTTGGACTGGGACTCGCTCCCGCCTGCCGGTGCGGGGGTGTCCGTGTCGCCCAACAGCCGTTTTCTCTACCTGACTTCGGGCGGCACGGTGCAGCAGTACGACCTCTGGGCCACGGACTTGGCCGCCAGTATGCAGGTGGTGGCGGTGTACGATGGCACCTTGGCGCCTTACCCGGCCAACTTCTTTCAAATGATGCGCGGCCCCGACGGGAAGATCTACATCATCACGACCTATGACAACAACATCCTGCACGTCATCCACCACCCCGACTCGTTGGGGCTGGCCTGCCATGTGGAGCAGCATGCCTTCACGCTACCCGCGCGCACGAGTTTCTTCATCCCCAACTTCGCCAACTACAACCTCGGCCCGCTCGAGCCGCCCTGCGACAGCAGCGTGAGCGCCCATGCGCCTGTGCGTACCCCAAGGTTTGAGGTGTCGCCCAACCCCACCACGGGCTTGGCCGAAGTGAGCCTGCCGCAGCACCACAATGGCGGCTCTCTTGCAGTGTACAACGTGAATGGGCAAAAGATAAAATCCCTTTCTGTTGCGCCTCAAACCTCAAAGGTTACGCTTGACTTGGGGCAAAACCCTGCGGGCTTTTACTGGGCGGTGCTGTCCGACGATGCAGGCAAGGTGGTCGGCACGGCCAAGGTTTCTGTTTCACACTAAATCTCCTCACCTGCGCGAGGCAAGGGCAAGGTGGCGCGGCCACCCTTGCCCTTGCCTCGCGCTATCCTGTTTCTTTATGAAAAGGGCCTTCATTTTACTCATTGCCTCGTTGGGCCTCATTCCCCCTGCCCTCGCCCAGCACCACGACAACACCACGTTGTTAGGATACTACGGCGGCTGGATCACCCCACCCGATGACGACTTGGGCATCAGCGTGCTGACGTTTCCCGATGGCAGCCTGCACTTGGAACAGAACTTCGAGTTGACCATGTATTTTGATTTTACCAACGCACCCTTTTCAGATTCCAGCGGCAACTTGCTGTGCTACTCCAACGGGGTAAACCTCATGAACGCTCGTTGGGACACGATTCAGAACGGTGAGACGCTGACCACGGATCGCCCACTGGCGAGTATCTGGCCTCAACTTGCCCTTGCCCTGCCAAAACCCGGCCACAGCAATCAGGTGGTTTTGCTCTACGGCGACGAAGAAATCATGTACCCCTTCGGGCCACAAGGGGAAGCTTGGATTGTCTCGCACAACCTCTATGCCGCAGAAATTGACATGGCAAAAAACCAGGGAGCGGGAGAAGTTGTCTCCAAGGGAGAACTGGTGGTCCAAGACACGCTCGGTATGGGAAAATTCACCGCCTGCAAGCACGCCAACGGGCGAGACTGGTGGATATTGGCACACGAACAGGACAGCAAGAGCTTCTACCGGATACTGCTCGACCCGCAGGGGCTGCACAACTTGGGGGCTCAGAAAGTCAGTGGGATACAGATGATTGACGGCTTGGGGCAGGCCTGCTTCTCCCCCAATGGCGAACACTACCTGATGTACGATGGAGTTACGTTCGATAGCACCATTGGAGGTTTTTTGAACATCTACGATTTTGACCGCTGCACGGGGCTGCTCTCTTACCATCAGCAGATCAATCTGTTGCCCGGCAGCTTGGGCGGGGTCGCCTTTTCGCCAAACTCAAGGTACTTTTACCACAACAACTGGCTTGAGGCCTATCAGTACGATATGCAGGCCCCAAACATAGCGGCCAGCAAAACTTTGGTCGCAGAATGGGACGGGTATCACTCGCCCGGGGGGGCACGGTTTATGTTCATGCAGTTGATGCCAGATGGGAAGGTGTATTCCAGCACCTCTACCATCACGAATGTCCTGCACGTTATCCAATACCCTGACGAGACAGCTGCTGATTGCAATTATGAACAACATGCGGTTCATCTTCCCACGCGCAATTCAAGTTCAATACCCAATTTCCCCAATTTCCGCCTCGGGCCATTGGACGGCTCTTCTTGCGACACCCTTGGCTTGGACAACCGGCCTATCGCATGGTACCGCTACGCGCAGGACACCCTCGACCCGCTTGCGGTGGAGTTCCGCGACCTGTCGTACTACGAGCCCAAGGCGTGGGAATGGGATTTCGGCGACGGCTCGGCCATCAGCACGGAGCGGCACCCACAGCACCAATTCGACAGCGCGGGCGTGTACGCGGTCTGCCTCACCGTGAGCAACTCCACCGCCAGCAACACCCACTGCAAGACGCTGTACCTCGGCGTGACGGCTACGGACAACCCGGTGCTGCAAAGCCAGATAGTGGTGTCGCCCAACCCCTTTGGCGACCGCCTCGGCGTGGCGCTCAGCGCGAACCTACGCAGCACGGTCTTTCACTTGTACGATCAAATGGGAAGGCTCGTGCGCGCGGAGCGGCTGGCTTTCGGAATCACGGAGATCAATACGGAAGACTTGCCAGTAGGGATGTACTTCTGGGAAGTAAGTGCTGCTGGGGAAATCGTAAAAAGCGGGAAACTGGTGAAAACTGAAAGGCAATAGCCCTCCAGTAGGCTTATCCCGGGCTTTTACTATGTGCAGATAATGGACGAAAAAGGGCGGTATAAAACAGAAAAGGTGGCGATGTTTTGAACCTGCCTCACTTCTCCTGCAATTTTCTCCCAGCCTCCAGCGCGGCCCGGATATCGCTGCGGTTTTTCTCAATCAGCGCTTTTTGCTCCTGCAAATATTTAATCGCATAGGCATCGGGCATCCCGTCGGGCGATTTGTAGTTTTTCATCCAATCCATCATCTCGTTTTCGGCCTTGCCTATGGCGGTGAGCACATCGGTGTAGACCGCAGATTGTTCGGGAGTCATCGTGGCCACCGTGAGGGTTTGCTTGAGTTCGCGGGCAACGCGGTTCATGTCGGCCATGTCTTTCATCGCCTCGTCGTGGACGACCATGGTTTCTTTGTCGAGGGCTTCGATTTGTTTGTTTTTGTTGCCGCAGGCGGTGACGAGGAGGAAGGAGAACAAGAAGAGAGTACCCGCCTTCGCCAAGGCTACGGCGGGTAAAGCGGGCGAAAAAGAGATTTGTTTCATGTCAAAAATTTCGTGTTGAAAAAGAGCGGGCAAAGGTAGAACCAGATTTAGAGTGGCTTTGAAAATTTAGGTGCCTGCTTGCCGGTAGCCAGGGTTTAGAGAGATTCTTTCACTCCGTTCAACGCCCCTTGCCTTCAATGGCGGGAAAATGCGAGATTTGCCGCGCAAACGATTTTCAACCCGCCTTCGCCCCACCTCCGTCAATGCTTGAGCGGTGAAAAGGCTACCCTGCCCGCCAAGCCTTGGCAGGCGGGGGCGGGTAAAACAGCAGCCACCATGTCTCTACTTGCAATCTCGCCCATTGACGGGCGCTACGCCGATAAGACCCGCGAACTCTCCGACTTTTTCAGCGAATACGCGCTGATCCGCTACCGCGTTTTTGTTGAAATCCAATACTTTATCGCACTGTGCCAATACGGGCTGCCGCAATTGGCCGCTTTCGAGGACGACAAGATTGACGAACTGAACGCCATTTTTGAATCCTTCAACCTGGCCGATGCGGAGCAAATCAAGTCCATCGAGCGCACCACCAATCACGACGTGAAGGCGGTGGAATATTTCCTCAAAGAACGCTTCGACGCGCTCGGCCTCGGCGAATTGCGCGAGTTCGTCCACTTCGGCCTCACCTCCCAAGACGTGAACAACACGGCCACGCCCCTGCTTTTCAAAACCGCGCTGGACCAAGTGTACTACCCGCTCGTGCAGCAAGTGCGCAACACCTTGGAACAAATGGCGCAAGACTGGGCGCGGGTGCCGATGCTCGCCCGCACCCATGGCCAACCGGCTTCGCCTACCCTTTTGGGCAAAGAATTCCAAGTGTTCGTGGAAAGGCTCGACGTGCAAATCGGCCTCCTGCGCAGCGTTCCGCAGCGCGCCAAATTCGGCGGGGCCACCGGCAATTTCAACGCGCACTACGCGGCTTACCCCGACTATGATTGGCAGCGGTTTGGCGACGAATTCGTGCGCGAGTTCCTCGGCCTCGAACGCTCGAAGCACACCACCCAAATAGAACACTACGACTGTTTTGCCGCACAGTGCCAAGCCATTGGCCGCATCAACACCATTCTCCTCGACTTTTGCCGCGACGTGTGGACCTATGTTTCGATGGAATATTTCCGCCAAAAAACCGTGGAAGGCGAGGTAGGCTCCTCGGCTATGCCGCACAAGGTGAACCCGATTGATTTTGAAAACGCGGAGGGAAATCTGGGGCTGGCAAATGCCCTTTGGCATCACTTTGCCGAGAAACTCCCACTGAGCCGGCTCCAGCGCGACCTCACCGATTCGACGGTGCTGCGCAACGTGGGCGTACCGATGGGCCACACGCTGGTCGCGCTAAAATCCATCCAAAAAGGATTGGGAAAACTGATGCTCAACGAGGGCAAACTCTCCGACGACCTCGAGGACAATTGGATGGTGATTGCCGAAGGAATCCAAGTCATCCTCCGCCGCGAGGGCTACCCACAGCCTTACGAAGCGCTCAAAACCCTCACCCGTGGCCGCTCGCTGGTCACCCGCGAGCAGCTGCACGAATTCGTTGACGGGCTGTACGTCGCCGAAGAAGTCAAGGAAGAACTGAAGCGGCTCACCCCGCACAATTATGTGGGCGGGTAGCCCCATTCACGGCCCGTCCAATTCCTCCAAGCGATAGGCTTCGATCACTTTTCGCATTTCTTTGGCATCGGCCACACCTTCGTTGCCGAGTTTCTCGACCCATTTGCGCCAGTCTTTGCCCGCCGATTTTTTGAGCGAGCCGCACCATTCTTGCCCCGCGAGGTGAATGCTGAAATCGCGGAAACTCGCCCACGCCGTCTCGTATTTCCGCACACATTGGCCGCCGATTTTTGTGGTTTCGCCTTCCCAGCCATCGGTGCAGGCGAGGGCAAAAAAATTGTTGGCCGCCCCGGCCGTTTCGCGCTGGCCTGCCTGGCTGTTCGCGTAGGATGCGGCCAAGATGACGGAGGCGGGTATCCCGAATTTTTTGCGCTCGCTCACGGCCACATGGGCAAACCGTTTGAGGAATGCTTCGGTTTTTGCGGCATCTGCGACGCCTATTTCGGGTTGGTGATTCTTGGGTGTTTCTGGCACGAACCCCAGCAACGAAGCACCGCCTTCGCGGGGGCTTCCGGCCTTGGTTATTTTTTCCGTTTGGCCGTTTATGGTTGGAGGGTTGAAGGGGTTGAGGCGCGGGTATTTCCGCACGATGGCGAACATTAGCAACGCGCCCATTGTTATGGCGAACCAATTTGTTTTGAAAAAATTCCAGTTCATAGCCGAGGAGATTTTGTGATGTGCGTTAAAAAATTTTTGAAAACCAATGCTTTAAGCAAAACCTATTCGGGCTGTCAAGTATTTTCGAGGGCAAATTTAAAACAGGTTGTTTGTATTTATGAAACAATTTGATTTATTTTTTTTGGGCAAATGCCCACCCTGAATTTGCCACCCCGTTGCGGATTGCGCAGTAATGCGCTCCGGCTTGGGAAGTAGTGGTACTTTGTGGGCGAATAATTTCACTTTGTCGCAGTTTTTGCGCCAGCACATTCCCGTCTTTTCAATGGCAGTTATCACGCCTATCCGTTTTGTCAGCCACGATAAATCCAAATTTTACAGTACGCTTCATGCCCGCGTAGATTCGTATTTCAAAGAAACAGGCTTGTCCAAACACGCCAACGCCGGCATCGTCCTGAAAACGGTCGTCCTGATGTCGGCCTATCTGCTCCCGCTACTTTTAATGCTCGTGTTTCAGCCGGCCTTCGGTTGGAGCATGGCCTTGTGGGCGCTGATGGGCGTGGGCATGGCAGGTGTGGGCATGAGCATTATGCACGATGCCAACCACGGCGCGTACTCCTCCAATCCGCGCATCAACGAGTGGGTGGGCTATTCGCTCGTTTTGCTGGGGGGGGCGGCCACCAATTGGAAATTGCAGCACAACACGCTGCACCACACGTTTACGAACATCGCCCACTACGACGACGACATTGCCGACAAGCCTGCCCTGCGCCTTTCGCCGCACACGCAGGTGAAAGCGGTGCACCGTTTCCAATGGCTGCACGCGCTGCTGATTTACGCCCTTGTGACGCTGTATTGGGTGACGGCGAAGGATTTCCTGCAATTCGCCCGCTATACCCGCAACGGGGTGAACAAGAATACCGCTCCGCAAAACCGAGTGTTTCTGACCAAAATCATCGGGATCAAAGTGGCTTACTTTTTTATTTTTTTGGCCGCGCCCCTTTTGGCTGGGCTTCCTGTCTGGCATGTTGTCGTGGGCTTTTTGCTGATGCACTTTATCGGCGGCATTATCCTCACGGTGATTTTTCAACTGGCGCACACGGTGGAGGAAACGACGTTCCCGCAACCGACGGCGCAGGGCATCATCGAAAATGAGTGGGCTATCCACCAGATGAACACTACCGTGAATTTTTCGCGCAAAAACCGCCTGCTGTCGTGGTATGTGGGCGGGCTGAACTTTCAGGTGGAGCATCACCTTTTCCCCAGCATTTGCCACACGCACTATCCGCGCATTGCGGGCATCGTGCAGCGCACGGCGGCGGAGTTCAATGTGCCGTATCTGGAACACCGCACGTTTGGCCACGCGCTGCGCTCGCATTTTTCTATGCTTCGGCAATTGGGCAGGCTGCCTGATTTGGACGAGGCGATGGGGTAGGGGGATAAAGTAATGCCCGCCCACCCACCGGCTTTGACGGGTGAAAGCGATGAAGAAATTGGGTGCCAAATTTTGAGCGCTGGATTACCGACCCTTTGCCCGCCTATAAAACAAGGGGCGGGAGAACCGAAAGTTGCCCTCACTGCTCATTATATCTATCATTGGCCCTACTGCATCCAAGCATATTGAAAGCCGGGCACGGCGTTCGTCCCAGTACCAAGTCTGTATAAGCATGAGTTGGCGGACGTCCAATGGGTCAAGGTCGTTTTGCACGGTAAATACCTTTTCCTCGTAAGTTTCTGGGTCGAATGTGGCGACCGTGTCGGTTTTCGATATCAGGTTTCTGCGTTCATCGGGCGAAAGGATTTTTTCATTCAATACATCGTAAAACGGGGTCTTCATCTCGGTACTGAACACACGGAAGGAGTGAGCAAGCGGGAACTGAAAGCCGTCCTCAAGTTTCACGATCAGTTTGGGATTGGTTGGCACTTGGGTGTTGGGCTGTTTGTTCCGGGTTTTTTTTGCCCACACGATACGGTTCGAACTCAGTTTTTGACGCTTGTTGTCGGGCCGAAACCAGAACAATGGGCGGATGCCGATGGAATCGCCTTCTCTGTTCAAAACCTTCATGAGCGGCGCAATGCTCTCCACCGTGGTACTCCACGTTGCACTTTTTTTGTGGTAGGCAAGCACTTGGCGAAGCCGCCATGCCCTGATTAAAAATGGCTGTTGGCCAAAAATTACCTCGCTGGCATCGGCAATTTCCCCGGTTTCAGGATTGACTGCGTGGTTGTCGCTCAACTTGAATAAGCCGTGCCAATCGGTTGGGGTAGTACAACCTGGGTCTTTAAAAATGGGCAGACTGCCAGAGGTGGCTGCGTCGAACACCAAGGTGGAAAGCGTGATTGGCGATGGGTATTTTTTGGTTTTTTCCGTTTGGAGGAGCTTGATGGTGGTTACGCCAAAATCAGAAGAAGACTCCAGCGGAAGATTGTCCACTTCCCAATCCTGTTCGATGAGGGTTGCCCAGACGACATCAGGTTTTTTCAAAAAATCGGATTGCGCAGCAAGTATAATAGGAAAAAAGAGGAGCAGATTGAGAAGACGCATGGTTTAGAAAATAAGGTATGAAAAGGACTCTTCGTTAGAAGGTCAAAAACGATTCCTTCTATGCAAAAGTATCTCATCCTTTTTTGGCTGTGTTTCCCCACTTGGCTTGCTGCTCAGCCACTTGCCGTTTGGAAGGTCGGTTGCGACCCAAGTGTCCGACATAGTGATCAGGAGTTGGCATTCAAGATAAAATAATTTCCCTAAAAAAATTTCTCCCAATAAGCAGCGAACTGCCCCGCCCGCCCGTTTCAATGTCATCTTTCGCAGAAAACAGTTTTTGCGGAGAGAAAAGCAGGTTTTTTTAGTTGGTTTTTGTTTGTTGCTAAAGGCACGCTGTGAAGCGTGCCTTTTGTATTTCTACGAAGTGTGGTTTTACGGGGCTTCTTTTCTGACAGCCTGCCTTCCGTCAGGCAGGGATTTGCAG
>JBJXFT010000167.1:0-6245 GCA_046155725.1 Saprospiraceae bacterium | reverse complement strand
CAAATCAAACAAATCCCGAACCCCCGGAGTCCTCGAAAAAACAAAGCCCTCGGCAAACTGCGCCCCAATGGGCCGGCCAAACACCCGGGCTTTGGCTTCCATGAAATCGAGAAAATCTTTGCCCGAGATGGGCGTGTTCGGCGCAGCGTTGGCGGGGTCGTAGAATTGGGAGCGGAACGCCAAGATGGCCTCCATTTTCTGAGAGAAAAACGGCGTGATGTCCACCACAAAATCGGGGTCTAACTGCTTGTCTTGGATGTAGTGGTACACCGCCTTTGGCCGCCATTTTTGCTGCTGAATGCCGTGGCGGTCAAGGGTTTCGATTTTTTCCAAGCCCGCGTAAAAGCAAGCGTCGAGGGTCATGCGAGCCGCTCGGCCATGGTCGGGGTGGCGGTCGTCGGGGGCGTTGCAGAGCACGATTTCAGGCTGGCAAGCGCGGAGCGCGCGCACGATTTTGAGCCAGTTTTCAGGCTTGTTTTCAAAAAGCCCATCGGGTATGTCGAGCGTTTCGCGGAATGCGGTGCCGAGGATTCGGGCGGATTCGGCGGCTTCTGTGGCGCGGATTTCTGCCGTGCCGCGTGTGCCAAGTTCCCCCCGGCTCAGGTCAAGGATGGCAAAAGATTTGCCCTGCGCGGTGTGGCGGAGCAGGGTGCCGCCGGCACTCAATTCCACATCGTCGGGGTGGACGCCAATGGCGAGGATGTCTACTTTTTTCATTTTTCAACTTATGGAACAAAGCCCTCCGAACAATGAAACCCTGCAAGGGTTGACCCCAGAACAAAAAAAGCACCTTGAATCGCTTCAACACGCGCTCGCCGCAGCAGAACAGCGCGGGCAACGGTTCGAGGAAAACTGGTCGAGCCTCTACGACCAAAACAAAGCCTTGCGGGAGGAAAACCGCCACATCCAACAAGGCTACGAAACGCTTCGCATCCAAAAGGGCGGCTTTGGCTTCAAGATGCTCCTGCTCTCCGGTTTGGGCGGCTTTGTCACCGCGTTGGTGCTGTGCTTCGTGTACCTGAAACTCAAACCCAAAGACCCGCACACGGTGGCACTCGCCAATTTCCGGCGCGCGCACCTGTTCGAGTACGAACTGGCTTTGAGCAAAAAACAATTTGAAGAAGTGGCGTTTTCTTTAGAAAACGAACTCAAAAAACCTGAAAACCAAGCCATCAGGCCCGAAATCGAAATGCTGCGCGAACTCGTGGAAGCGGCAGAAAAGGGCTGCAATTAAACCAGTCGAGCCTCCTTGTCTTTTCTCCAAACCGACCAAAAGCCCTTGCCCGCCCGCCAACATCCGGCTGCTGATTTGAGGGGCTGCATACCTTCGCCCCTCAAATTTTTTGCTATGAAATCCTTTCCATTTGCTTGTCTTTTATTGCTCGCCGGCCTTCCGTTGTCAAGCCAGAGCAACGCCGACACCTATCAAATCCGCGTCAAAAAATCTGCCGCAGCCCTCAAACTCGACGGTGCGCTCGACGAAGCCGCTTGGCAAACAGGCGACGAAAAAGCCGGGCGGTTCAAACTTACCTTCCCGAACGATACGGCCTACAGCCCTTGGGCGACCGAGGCGCGAATGACCTTTGACGACCGCAACCTGTACATCGGGATAGTGTGCCGCCAACGTCGCTCCGATTATACCGTACAGAGCCTGCGCCGCGATTATGCGGGCGGCACCACAGATGCATTTAGCGTGATGCTCGACCCCAGCAAAGATGGCCTCAACGGGTTCATTTTCAGTGTAAGCCCACTCAATGTACAGCGCGAAGGCCTTATTTCCACGGGCGAAACCATGTCGTTGGAGTGGGACAACAAATGGTATTCCGCCGTGCAAAACTTCGACGATTACTGGACTGCCGAAATCGCCATCCCTTTCAAAACCCTGCGCTACAACGTGTCGGAAGGCGAAAACTCCTGGGGCCTACAGTTTATACGAGCCAAGATCAAGGACTTCGAAGCGAGCGCATGGGCGCCCGTGCCGTTTCAATTTCCGAACACCAACCTTTCCTTTGTCGGGCGGCTCGTGTGGGACACGCCGCCGCCCCGACCCGGAGCGAACATCAGCCTGATCCCATACGCCATCGGCGGTGCTTCGCTCGATTATCTGCGCGACAAAACCTCGCGGGAAATCACGGACAAAAAGCGCGACTGGACGGGCAGCATCGGCGGCGACGCCAAAATCGGCCTCACGCCCGGCCTCAATCTCGACCTGACCATCAACCCCGATTTCAGTCAAGTGGAAGTGGACCGACAAGTGGCAAACTTGAGCCGGTTCGAACTTTTTTTCCCCGAAACCCGGCAGTTTTTCCTCGAAAACCGCGACCTCTTCGCCATGTACGGCTTCCCCGACACGCGCCCGTTTTTCTCGCGCCGCATCGGGCTGGCCTACGATTCCATTTCGGGGCAAAACCAAAAAGTGCCCATCTTGGCCGGGGCGCGGCTGAGCGGCAAATTGACCGACGGCCTGCGCGTGGGCTTGCTCAATATGCAGACCAAACGCCGCGATTGGGATTCGACTTCGGTGCTGCCTGCCGCCAATTTCACCGTCGCCACCTTGCAACAGAAAATATTTGCCCGCAGCATCATCAGCGGGGTGCTGGTGAACAAACAGAATTTTTTGGAAAACGTCGGCGACGCGCAACGCGGCAATTGGCAGCCTTGGAACCGCGTGGCTGGGCTGGAATACAACCTCTATTCAAAAGACAACCGTTGGGAAGGCGAGGCGTACTATCACCGCTCGTTTTCGCCCGACAAGGCGCAGCGGGGCAACACGGCGGCAGTTTTTCTGGGCTACCGCGACCGCTATTTCAACGCCAACCTTGGCTATTTGCGCGTGGACTCGACCTACTCTGCCGAAGCGGGTTTTGTGCCGCGCAAGGGGGTGCAGGCACTTTATCCCGGCATCGGGGTTCGGCTCTACCCCACGCAAGGCTGGGCGGCTCGGCACGTCACCAATTACCATTTTGGCTCAGAAGGCTCGCTCACTTTTGGCCTCAATGGCAAAAACACCGACCGCAACACGGCACTGTTCGCCAGCATGAATTTCAAAGACCAATCCAGCCTGAACGTGGCGGCGTTCAACGACTATGTTTACCTCTTCGCACCGTTTGACCCCAGCAATTCGGGGCAAGCGGAACTCCCCATCGGCGGATACAACAACTACGGCGCGCGGGTGGAGTATTTCACCGGCACTTCCAACGATTGGCAGGGCAGTGTGGAGTTCGTGTACGGCGGCTTTTTCAACGGCACGATTTTCAGCAACGAAGGGCTTTTGGCTTATCGCTGGCAACCTTTGGGGCGGTTTTCGTTGCAGTACAGTTACAACCGGATAAGGCTTCCGCAGCCCTTTGCTTCGGCTGATTTCTGGCTGGTGGGGCCGAGGATGGAGTTGTCGTTCCGGCGCGATCTGTTCCTCAGCGCGTTCATGCAGTACAACACGCAGTACAACAATTTCAACCTGAACGCCCGTGTGCAGTGGCGATTTGCACCGGTGTCGGATGTGTTCCTGGTTTACACCGACAACTCCTACGCGGAGCAAATCCCGAACACGCCCGTCCGTTTTTTTTCTCCGAAAAACAGGGCCGTGGTGCTGAAGGTGGTGTATTGGCTGAATCTCTAAATTTCCCAATTTCATGAACCAACGCATCGCCCACATTGCCCTCGTGGTGAATGACTATGACGAGGCCATCGAATTTTACACCCAAAAACTTGGCTTCGATTTGCTGGAAGACACACCAATGAGCGAAACAAAACGCTGGGTGCTGGTCGCCCCGAAAGGCTCTGGCGAATGTTGTCTCCTCCTTGCCAAAGCCGCCAACGACGAGCAGCAAAGCCGCGTGGGAAACCAAACGGGCGGGCGGGTTTTCCTCTTCTTGCGCACCGACGATTTTTGGCGCGACCATCGCCAGATGCTCGAAAATGACATCGCTTTTGTGCGCGAGCCTTCCGAAGAAGCCTACGGAACAGTAGCCGTTTTTCAGGATTTGTACGGCAATCTGTGGGATTTGATAGGGCCACCAAGACAGGTGCCATGACCCAGATGCGCATTCTCCACCTTTTCGACCTATACCTGCCGCACACCATGAACTGGGCGTGGCGGCTCATGCGGGCAACACCCCAAGTGGAGCAGTGGGTGGCTGCGCCTTGGATGCTGCGCAATGAATATTCCAGCCCCGATTTTCGGTTTTTCACGCGCCCGCTTCAAAAAACGACGGGCTGGCTGCCGCCCGACGAATGGCAGGCCGAGTGGTTTTCTGCCAATCTCATCCGTGCCGAAAAGCACTGGCCGATGTACCAAAACTGGCTTTTTCGCCAATTGAAAAACAAGCGCCCCGATGTGCTGCACGCACATTTTGCGCCCGTGGGCTGCCATTATCTGACAATGGCTCAGGGGCTGAACATTCCCTTGGTCACCTCATTTTATGGCTTTGATTACGAGCGGCTGCCTTTTCAAAAACCTGCCTACCGCGAGCGCTACCGCCAACTTTTTCGAAGCGCGGCAGCCATCACCACCACGGGCGAACTGAGCGCAAAACTGTTGGAGCGACAAAGTTGCCCGCCCGAAAAAATCATCCCCATCCCGCTCGGAATTTCCCCCACAGAGTTTCCATTTTTGGAAAGAAAAAAGACCTCCGGCCAACTCCGCCTCGTGCAAGTCGCCACCGTCACCGATAAAAAAGGGCACCTCGATACGCTTGCCGCGCTCCAAATCGCGCTGCAAAATTGCCCAAACCTCCAACTCACCTTTGCGGGCGAACGGCAAGACAAAAACCTGTTCCAAAAAATCAAAAACTTCATCAAAGCCAATGACTTAGCACAAAACGTGACCCTCCTCGACTTCCTGCCGCATGGTGATTTGCCCCGGTTCTTGGGTCAGTTTGATGCCTTCATCCATCCCAGCCGAACGACTGCCAACCGCGATTGCGAGGGCGCGCCCGTTGTTATCTTGGAAGCGCAAGCCACCGGCCTGCCGGTCATCTCTACCCATCACGCCGACATCCCCCGACAAGTGCTGCACGGACAAACGGGCCTCCTTGCCCCAGAGCGCGACCCCGTACATTTAGCCGCTCACATCAAGCGGCTCTATCACATGGACAACGACGAGTACCAGCAAATGAGCCGCGCCGCCCGCGCCCACGTCGAGCAACATTTTGACGTGGAAAGAACAGGGGAAAAACTTGCCTCGCTTTACTCGGCAATCATTCATAGTTCATAGTTGAAAATTCTCATCGTCACGGCTTGGTACCATCCCTTCATCCACCCACGCGCGCACCGATGGGCGGCCTTGGCGGAGCATTGGGCGAGCCAAGGGCATGAGGTTCATGTGCTCACGGCGCGGGTGCGAGAGCGAAGGCAAGGCGAGGTTTTGAACAGCGTTCGCGTCCACCGAGTCGGGTTTGATTCGCTGAAAGAGTGGGTTTATTTTTGGCTTGGAAGTCGCGCAGCGCGGGGTAGGGTAGGGGGCAAACCAAGCAAGCCAAGCCTCCCCGAACGCTTCGCCGCTTGGGTGTACAAAACCATTTGGAAAAACCTCTTTTTCCCCGACGATGCTTGCGTATGGTATTTCCCAGCAAAGCGCCAACTGTGCCAACTGCTTGAAAGTCAAAAATTTGATGCCGTCATCACGGTTTCGCTGCCGTTCACGGGGCATTTGCTGGGGTTGGTTGCGAAACGAACTTCCCGAAGGCTGGATCCCGAAGAAATCGGGATCGGGAAGTTGAAACCTATCTGGCTGGCTGACATCGGAGACCCATTCTCCTTTCAAGCAAAACCGCCCAACAACGCCTTCTTTTTTGACAAAATCAATCGCCGCCTCGAACGCCAAGTCCTCGAAACCGCCGATGCCGTCAGCGTCACCACCGAAGCCACGCTCCGCAAATACCGAGCGCAATTCGGCGAAAAAGCCGTCGCAAAAATGACCGTCATTCCGCCGCTTTTTCGCTCAGCCCCAACGGAAGGGTGGAAAGAGAAAATGGGTGGCAACGCATCGTTCATCGTTCATCGTTCATCGTTAAGCATGGGCTACTTCGGCGCACTCTACGCCCCCACGCGCACTCCCGATGCCTTTCTGGATTTGCTGGCGCAAACTTTCTCGTTGCGCCCCGATTTGCGCGGGCGGTTGGAAATCCATTTTTACGGAGAAATTTTTCCCGAATTTTTTGAAAAACTGAACGCCGAGCCAGCCGTTCGACTGCACGGACTTTGCTCCCGCGAAGAAGCATGGAGGGCCATGCAAGAGATGGACA
>JBJXFT010000161.1:0-3718 GCA_046155725.1 Saprospiraceae bacterium | reverse complement strand
CGGGGTTCAGCCCGCGTCATCCTTTTATGTCGCGGGCTGAACCCCGCGCTCCCTCAACGCGCTCCCTCAACGCGCTCCCTCAACGCGCTCCCTCAACGCGCTCCCTCAACGCTCCCCCAAAAAACGGAACACCTCTTGGCGCATCGAATCGCCCGCTATTTTCCAGAGGTTGTTGTGGCCTGCGCCCTGCACTTTGTACCAGCGTTTTTCGGGCGAGGCACAGGCCTCGAAATTGCGCTGCCCAAACCACATTGGAATCCGAGCGTCTTTGTCGCCATGGATGAACAGCACGGGTCGGTCAATTTGGGCCGCCGCCAGCACGGGCTTTACCGCGCTCGGCTCGAAGTGGGCGATTTGACCTGATTTGCGCAGCACCCGGTCGGTGAGCCATTGGCTGCGCAGGCCAAAGAGCCAATCGGCACCGTATTCCACGGCCACTTTCTCGAACTCGTCAAAGGTGCTTTCCACGATGCCAAACTGGTAGCGCGGCTCCACCGCCATGGCCTGCAAGGCCACTGCCCCGCCGAGCGACGCGCCCCAAATGGCCATGGGGCGTTGTGGGAAAAGCCGCGCCAGCGTATCGGCCACAGCGCGGAGGTCGTGCTTTTCGCGGTAGCCAAACGTGCAGTATTCGCCCTGGCTTTGGCCGTGCGCCCGCAGGTCGAGCAGGAGGCTGGCGTAGCCCGCGTCGGCGAGGATTTTGGCGCGTTCGAGTTGGGTTTCCTTGCAAGTCGAAATGCCGTGCAGCAACACTACCGTCGCCCAGGTGGAGTCGGCATTGGCTTCCACCAAAAGCGCGCTGAGCGTCAGCGTGTCGGGCGTTTGAATCTTGATTTCGCGGGCGCGGAGGCCGTAATTTTCGGGTTTCACGCCTTTGGGCAATAGCCAGAGCAGGTCTTCGGGTTTGCGGCGCATGGGCTTTATGCCGGAATAGGGCAGCACGTTTTCGACGACAAATGCGCCGATGAGCGAAAGCAAAACGAGGATTGCCGCGAGGGGTTTGATGATTTTTTTGAAAGACATGGTGCGAATTTTTGTGCGCCGGAATCAGCGTGTCGAGCCTCCAAAACCCTTCCCGGCCTAATTTGTTTCTTTCCCAAAAATCCACCATGCGCTCACTCACGCTTTTTCTTTTTCTACCTGCCTTGTTCTTTTGCCGACGCTCGCCGGAAGAAATGATGCCTACCCCTACCCCACCCGTGGTGACCGTGCTTGAAAAAATTGACATCCTTGCGCTCGGCGATTCGTACACCAAAGGCGAGAGCGTAGCACAGGCGCAAAATTTCCCCAACCAACTCGCCGACAGCCTCCGAGCCGGGGGCTTCGATGTGGCCGGGTTGCGCGTGGTGGCCCAAACGGGTTGGCGCACGGACAATCTCCAATCTGCGCTCGCCAGCCCCAGCCAAGCCTCGGTGTTGGCCGACAGCACGTTCAGCCTCGTGACGCTTTGCATCGGGGTGAACAACCAATATCAAAACGCTGATTTTGAGACGTACAAGAAGCAGTTTGAGGAATTGCTGCAATACGCCATAGCCCGCACCGGCAACCGAAAAGAGCGGGTGGTGGTGCTTTCTATTCCCGATTGGGCGTACACGACGGTGGGCCAAGGCAGCAATCCTTCCCTTATTTCGCCGGAAATTGACGCATACAATGTCGCCAACCGCGCTCTTTCCGAGGCTTACGGGGTTCATTATGTGAACGTCACGGGGGTTTCGCGCCGGGGCATCGCCGAGCCGGATTTGGTGGCTTACGATGGCTTGCACCCTTCGGCCTATCAGTATACCGAATGGGTGCGGCTACTTTTGCCTGCCGTGAAAACGGCTTTGAAACTTTGAGGTTCAACACTTCCACTTCACCGCGAAACGAATTTCGCGTCACTGTTCTTGACCATGCGCCCACCCGATATTCTGGACAATTTTGACTTCGAAGAACTGCCCGATTGGTCGGGCGAAGGCGAGGTGGTGGCAAAATTCTTTTCCACCATGGAGGCTGAAGTGGCTGCGGCGCGCTTGCGCTCGGAGGGCATACACTGCTTTTTGGCCAATTCTGTTTCACAGTCGGTAGTGCCGCATTTGCAAGGGATTGTGCGGCTGCACGCGCGGCCAAGTGACGCGGAGTGGGCGCGGGAAATTTTGCGGGAAGCCGCCATCGAAACGGCTGCGCCTGTGGTTGGCAAAAGCGGCACGGGCGCTTTGGTCTTTATCGCGGTTTTTATCGGGCTGGTGTTGGCTTGGCTTTTGGTTCAGTCCATGGGCTGAGAGAAGGTTACAGTCAGTTTAGAGTGGTTTAGAAAGTTTAGATGGTTTAGGGGCTTCGCTTTCAGTCTATTGTTCTCGGCCTTTGTTCAAAACCACTTTGCGTTGGGTATACTTGCTCCAACAAACACGCGAGTTGAACCCCGCGCTCCCTCCTCGCTTAAAATCCAGCGGTCACTTGTTCCAAAACCCTTTCCAAAAAGCCTTTGTCGTCGGTCACGATTTCGGCGGTGCCGAGCAACTGTTGCTCGAACGGGATTTCCTTTTTGGAACTGGTAAGGAGT
The DNA here is from genome assembly GCA_046155725.1 of Saprospiraceae bacterium. GTDB lineage: Bacteria > Bacteroidota > Bacteroidia > Chitinophagales > Saprospiraceae > M3007. Next base: position 1,179 of record JBJXFT010000161.1, on the reverse strand, counting down.
TTGCCCGAATCGGAGGTTTCAAGTTCATTCACCATGATGGTGTACTCTCGGTTTTTTGGCACCGATGATTTGGAGGCGACTTTGCCCGAAATGGTGCCAAATTCTTGGAAGGGGTAATTGTCCAGTTTCATGACCACGCGCTGGCCTTTGACCACTTTCCCGCTTTTCTCTACGGGCAATAAAACGCGCCCGACAATCTCGTCCTGGCTTTGCGGCACGATGGTCACCACTGCTTCGCCGTCGCGCACAAACTGTTGCAAGGTGAGTCCGTTGAACACGACTTTGCCTGCGAGGGGGGCGGTCAGCACATAGTTTTGCATCCATTTGTCAATGCCACTGCGGAGGGCGTTGAGGCTGGCGAGCAGGCGAGTGGAGGATGAACTGGTGTTTTCCTGCTGGCCAAAGTTGGCGGAGTTGATGCTGTTTCGGAGCGCAATTATTTCCCGGTTTTTTCCCAGAATATTGCTCTCGTAGGAATCGCGCTGACGTTCGAGGTCGGTCAGCCGGAGGCCTTCTTTTTCGTACTCCATCTGAGACAGCGCGCCTGCGGCCAATGGCTCTTTTAGTTTTTCGTAGCGTGCTTCTGCGATTTTCAATTGCTCGTTGCTGCGCTTCAAAGCCTTTTGTTCAAAGGTGATGCTTTGCTCCAACTGCTTGATTTGCATTTGTATGTAGCCGATGTTGGACTGCACGGAACTGTTGCGGCTGGCGCGGCCAAACTTAAAATCTTCCAGGTCGCGCACGAACACCGCGTAGTCCGCCTGCAACTCGCCGAGGCTAAGGCTGTCGGGGTATTGGAGTTGGCGGAAGGCATCATGGGGGAGTTGTTGCCACCCGGCCACGAGCGCATCGAGCCGACTCACATCGCTGTAGCGCGCCGTGTTTTGAAGGACGGCGAGGGGCTGCTTTTCGGCAACTATCGTATTGTCGTCCACGAGGAATTGCGCCACGCGGCCATCGTTGCGGGCCATCACCTCTACGGGCGGTTCGGCGGTAGTGATGCTGAGTTTTTCGCTCGTCACCACGTCGGGGTAGCGCACAAACCACGCCACGCCGAGCAGCAGCCCGAAGCCGAGCAAGGCTACGGTGGTGCCCCAGCGCACGAGCCAATTTGGCGGGGTGCCGAGTATCTCTTGTACTTCCTCGGAGCGGAGTTCTACGAAGTTTCTTTCCATTATT
>JBJXFT010000160.1:0-6472 GCA_046155725.1 Saprospiraceae bacterium | reverse complement strand
TGTCCATTGCTGCGGAACATGGAATCCCGGCGCAAATCATTGACCGTCCTGGTTTTTACGACACAGAGGAAATCCTGGATGTTTTGAAAAAACACGAAATCGGCCTCGTGGTGCTGGCGGGTTTTTTGTGGCTGGTGCCGGGGTATCTGGTGCGGGCATTTCCAAGAAGGATATTGAACATCCACCCCGCGCTGTTGCCCAAGTTTGGGGGGAAAGGGATGTACGGCCACCACGTCCACGAAGCGGTGAAAGCTGCAGGCGAAACCGAGACGGGCATGACCATCCATTTTGTAAATGAGCATTACGACGAGGGCGACATCGTTTTTCAAGCCCGTTGCCCGGTCGCGCCAGAGGATTCACCTGCCGACATTGCGCGGAATGTGCTGGCTTTGGAGCACCAGTTTTTTTCCGAAACCGTCGAAAAGGTAATTTTGGAGGGATGAACAAAAAGGCCATTCTCGTTTCATTGCTTTGTTTTTCATGCTTTTGGGCCAAAGCCCAGCCCGTTTCCACGCTCCTAAAAAATGCCGAACGGGAGGCCGAAGCAGGCCATTTCCTCGCCGCCGCCGAACTCTGGGAACGCGCCGGGCGGCTCAAAAACGCCGACCCCGAACTCCTCCACCAAGCCGCCGAAGCCTACGCCCGTGCGCGCGACTACGCCCGCGCCGCCGATTGCTACCGCTTGGCTGCCACAGACGAACAGTTCCCGCTCGCAGCCCTGCGCTATGCTCGCGCTTTGAAACAACAAGGCCAATATGAAGAGGCTGCCCAAGCCTTTGAGCAGTTTGCCCAGCAATATCGCGGCGGCTTAAAGGTCGTGGTGATTGCCGTGGCCGAAAACGAAATGGCTGGTTGCGAACTGGCACTCCAATTTCTTGAAAGCCAAGACGCGGCGGTATCCGTCGCCCCATTGCCCGATTGGGTGAACACGACAGAAAACGAGTTTGCGCCCATCCCCTTTTCCCACAGTTTGCTTTACCTCTCGCTCGCCTCGCCAGGCCGCACCCAATTTATGCGGGCTTTCCAGAAAGAGGAAGTTTGGCAAAAACCCCAAGAGGCTTTGTCGCTGCCGGTGGCCGCAGCAGCAAAATTCAGGAGCGGCTGTTTTTCTCCCGACGGGAGCCGATTTTACTACGCCAGTTGCGAGGAGTCGTGCAGCGCGGAGCGCGGCGGAAGTGTGCGCTCGGCACCCTGCGCCATTTTTTGCCTTCGGCGAACAGAGGGCGGCTGGGCAGAGCCGGAGCGTTTGCGGGCATACCTCAATTTGGAGGGCAGCACGGCTATGTTTCCCCATATAGCGCAGGCCGATGGGGTGGAATATTTGTTCTTTTCGAGCGACAGGCCGGGCGGCTTCGGGGGCTTGGATATCTATGTTTGCGAGCGTCTTTTAGAATCCGAGGAGCTCGATTTTTCGTTCCCGCAAAACCTCGGCAGGGCGGTGAACACTGGGGCCGACGAGGTGACGCCGTTTTACGAACCCGATTCAAAAACCCTGTGGTTCAGCAGCATGGGCCATCCTTCCGTGGGCGGGATGGATGTTTTCAAAACCGCGAAAGAAGGCGCAACTTGGTCGAAGCCGCAAAACGCGGGCTTGCCCATCAATTCCCCTTCGGACGATTATTTTTTTGTGCTGAAAAAAAATGGCGAGGGGGCGTTCCTTTCCTCCAACCGCCGCGCAGGGGAAACAAAAACGACCACCACCGACGACGATATTTTTGAGATGAAATGGTAGTCAGTGAACGATGAACTATAAACGATGAACAATTCAAGCCATTGAATTACAATAATTTGGGTTGGCATTTTGCCTCGTTTATTTTTTACTCGTTCCCAACGGTCAACGGTCAAAAGTCAACGGTCAACGGTCAACAACCTACATTTGCCCCATGACTTTCCGAAGCGTTGTCGCATTGGCTCGGCCAGAGCATTGGGTCAAGAACCTGTTCTTGTTCCTGCCCGCGTTTTTTGCGGCGCGGCTGGCGGAGGGCGAAGTGTTCAAAAATGCGCTGCTGGGTTTTGTGGCCTTCTCGCTCACGGCCTCGGCGGTGTACGCGCTCAACGATTTGGTGGACGCGCCGCAAGACCGCAACCATCCCGACAAGTGCCGTCGGCCCATTGCGAGCGGGGCCATCGGTCATCGGGAGGGCATCTTCATCATGGCGATTTTGCTGTCGGCGGGGCTGGCGCTATCGGCCTATCTGCGGCCCGAAATGTTGATTTTCGCAGTGCTGTATTTCTTGGTGAACGTGGCGTATTCGCTTTCGCTCAAGCATTTTGCCATCGTGGATGTGTCGCTCATCGGCGTGGGCTTTTTGCTGCGGGTGTTGGCAGGAGGCGCGGTGACGGGGGTGGCGGTGTCGCATTGGCTCATTGTGCTCACGTTCCTGCTGGCGCTCATACTCGGCTTGGCCAAGCGGCGCGGCGAGTATGTGGTGGCCATGGGCGAGAGCAATTTTCGCAAAGCGCTGGAAGGCTACAACCTGCCTTTCCTCGACATGAGCATGGTCGTGTGTTCTACCGTGGCGGTGGTGGCTTATCTGATGTACTGTTTTTCGCCGGAGGTGACGGGGCGCATCGGCAGCGACAAGATTTTCTATACAGCGTTCTTTGTGGTGGTGGGCATCTTGCGGTATTTGCAACTGACTTTGGTGTTCGGGAAAACCGAGTCGCCCACGCGGGCATTGCTGCGCGACGGTTTTTTGCAGGTCATCCTGTTGGCTTGGATTGGCTCGTTTGCTTGGCTGCTTTATGGCAAGAAATGGTTTTTGGGATGAGCGGCGCGACGTGTTCGCCTCGGCGGTGATTCAGCAAATGTTCACTCGCACACTACTGGATACTTTTCACACAACGCCACGACGAATATGAGTTAAAAGCGTCGTTGTGCCGTCGTGGCGTTGTGTGAAACAAAAATGGTCAGTAGTGTGGCTCAACCGTCCTTTTTCGGCTTTTTTCTGTCCTTTTTCTTCTTCTTTTTCTTGTCCCCATCGTCGCCGTCAAAGAGGTCTTTGAAAAACCCTTGTTTCTTTGACTCGTCCTTTATGCTGGCCAAACTGATCTTGTTTTCGATGGCGGGGCGCAGCGCTTGTATGAAAGCGTTTTGGAGCACGATGATGGCAAGTATGATTTTTGCCTTTTTTGTTCGCAGGAAAGAGGGCAAGGCCGTCATATCAAATCAATTGAAAGTCCGCTATTTTGAGCGGTTGTTCTATCAATCGCGGACGGCTGAAATACTGCTCCACCGTCATGCGGGCCATGAGGTAACTGACGGTGGATTCCGCGCCTTGGTTGAGGTTCACGCAGTGTTGCTCCAGCCCATCGTAGCAACCGCCCGTGCAAGGGTTGTAGATGATCTGGCGCAAGTGGTTGTGGCCCAAAAACCAGTTGAACGCCGTGCGCATTTTTTGCAAATAATCCTCGTCGTCAAAAGCATCGTAGAATTTGCGCAGCGCTAAAATGGTGTAAGCCACGTCAATGGGCTGCTCCCCATACTCTCCGGCGGGCTGACCCCTTACCGCCCAGTTTTGGTTCGACACCACTTTGATGCGGTCGTCTTCAAACGTGCGCTCCAACAAGAAATCAAAAGATTGGCGGGCAATGTCTTTGTAAACGCGGTTGCCCGTGGAAAGCCAAGCGCACAACATGGCCTCTGGCAAAATGCTGTTGCCATAGGTCAAATAGCCTTCAAACCATTTCCATTCGCTGTCCGCTTCGTGCCGGTACATCTGCACCATACGGTCAGCCAAAGTCTGTATCAACACCAGGCGGCGCGGCGAAGGCAGCACATTCTGACAATAGTACAGCCCTTTGATGGCGAAAGCCATGGCGCGGGTCGAGTGCATATTTTCAAAATGCGGCAAGGCTTTGTCCATCGCGTCTTTTGCTTTCGCTATGAGCGCTTCGGGCAACAAACCTTTGCGAGAGATCAAATAGCCCAACGCCCACACGGTCCTGCCGTTGGAGTCTTCCAGGTTTGTTTCGTAGTTCTGTTCCGTGAACTTCAAGTCCTTGTCCACATAGTTCAAAAAGTCGCCTTTGGGCTGCTGGCAGCTTGCGAGGAAATCGAGGTAAGTTTGGAGATAGCCAAGGTTGGCTTCGTCGCCCGTCCATTCGTAGTGCATACACACCGCCACCATCGCGCGCGCATTGTCGTCAATGGTGTAGCCCGTCTCCAAATCTGGGCGGTTGACCCTTGCAAACTGCACCATGCCCACCTCGGTGGTCATCTTTTTGATATGGTTCAAATTGAAAGCTGGGAGCCTGTATTGCAAGCGTATGTTCTCATCGGTGATATTTTGGAACAACTTGGCGTGCGCCACCGCTACATTTTCCCAAGCGGTGGATGCCATGCGCTGCAAGCCGTTGGTTTTTATCTTCCAGCGCAGGTCATCGTCGTCCAGCAAGCGTAGCACCGCTTCGGCGAGTTGTGGCGGGTTTTGAAAATCCACGATGATGCCCGTGTCGTCGCGCAGCACTTCCTTGGCGTGCGGGATAGGCGTAGAGATAATGGGGCAGGCGCAACTGATGGCATACGAGAAGGTGCCGCTCACGGCTTGGTTGGGGTCTTTGGAAGTGAACAGATAGATGTCGGTCATCTGCAAGTGTTCCAAGAGGTCGGGCAACGCCAGATAATAGTTGAGGAACTTGACGTGATCCTCCAGACCAAGTTCGGCGATCTTGGCTTTCAGCATTTCGCGGTAGCGCTCGCCCTCGTGCTTTACCACCGAAGGGTGTGTTTTGCCAATGACAAGGAACAATGCTTCGGGATGTGTTTTGACAATGGCGGGCAATGCGTCCAGTGTCGTTTCGATGCTTTTGCCAGAGCTGATCAGCCCAAAGGTGGACAGCACTTTTCTCCCCTGCATTCCGTGTTTTTCTTTGAGCATTGTCTTGTCCAAATGAGGCACCAAGTGGGTACCATGCTCGATCACGGTGATGTCTTCGGCGCACACACCGTAATCGCGCACGAGTACTTGCGCAGCGTCTTGGGTCATCACCGTGATGGCTGCACAGGCTGCTGCAATGTTTCTCACCCTTGACCGGAGGGTGCTGTCGGGCTGTGGCAGCACGGTGTGAAAAGTGAACACCACGGGTTTTTTGATTTCGTACAGCAGGTGCAAAAGATCATTGTCGGGCACGGCGGCAAAGAAGCCGAACTCGTGCTGGAACATCACCGTCTCGATGCGGCTGTCGCGATTGATGTTTTCGGCCAGTGCCGCGTATTCCAGCGGGTCGGCCGTGTTCAGCACATATTTTACCTCGCTTGGATAGTTGTGCTGTTCGTTTTCCGCCTCTAAAGCGCATACGCGCAAAGAGAAGGACTCCTTGAACTTGTTGTTCAGGGCCTTCATCAAATCCTGAGAATAAGTGGCGATGCCGCATTCGCGCGGCGGATAGGAGGTAACGAATAAGATTTCGGGCAAGCCCAGGTCATGGTGGTAGCTCATGTTTGTTTTAAATTTTGCATCAGTTCTGCCATCAATGCCGAAAGCGACACCGAGGCACAAGCGATCTGTTCGTCGGCGGCCCCGTAGTAGATGTAGAGGGTGTCGCCAAATAAAGTAGTCCCGGTGGGGAAGCATACGTTGTTCACTTCGCCCGTCAACTCATAATCGAACTCTGGAGAAAACAGCGCGTAAGGCAAGCGCGCGATTTCTTTGGCAGGGTTGCTCAAATCCAACAGCGCCGCACAAGCCACATACCGATAGCCGAGGGGCGTATCGTGTACGCCGTGATAGATGATCAGCCAGCCCTGCTCTGTCTCTATGGGTGGGCAGCCGCCGCCGATGTAGCTCACTTCGTGGCGATATTGGGGACACATCACCACATGATCGGGGAATTCGAGCAAGTAGTTTTGCCAAAACTGCGGGGTCAGTTCCGACAAATCTTTCACCGCCGCTATCTGGATATCGGGCTTTATGCGGTGCAGGAAATGCAGTTTCCCTTGGATGCGGCGGGGAAAGAAGATCACGTTCTTGTCCCACAGCAATACTTGGCTGTCCAACTTTCCCAATGCGGCGCTCGGCCAATTGAAGCGGGCATATTTTCGGTTGAGGGCGGCCTTGCTCTCCGCCAGGCGCACGAACTCCTTGTAGGGTATCTGCGGCACGATGATGCCGCGCCTTTCAAAACTTTGCAAGTCCGTCGAGACTGCCAAAGCCCCCAAGGCATTGACGCCGTCATAAGCCGTGTACGTCAGGTAATAAGTGTCGTAGATCTTGACGATGCGGGGGTCTTCCACGCCCTGCGATTCGCAGGGCTCTTGCGGGAAAAAAATAGGGGTCTCCCTTCTTTCCACCACTTCCAGAGGGCCGTTCAGCCGACAGTAGCCGACGGTGGAGTAATTGCCCTTTCGCACCGCGCGGTAGAACACATGGACGTTGTTGCCGTCTTGCAGCACGGCTGGGTTCAGCACACCTTCGTTTTCAAAACCCAGCTCGGTTTTCAAAAGGATGACGCCCTCTTTTTTTATGGGCAG